>CAZPEY010000185.1:0-11157 GCA_964585665.1 uncultured Polyangiaceae bacterium
GATCAACGACGCTCTACCCTGGCTCGAACGCGTCGACGAATCTGGTGGGTTCTAGCAGGGTGCTGAAAAACGCCGACTACTGCGGTTGTCGCAGGAATCGCGCCTCGCGGCGTTATCTATAGCGGGAGCAGAGGGCTGTGGACGGTGCCGCGGCTGGGGACAGCCGACAGACGGGCGCTGCGGACTGCGAGACGCCTCGTCGAGCCCGTCGATTCCCGTTGACGCCTCCCGCCTCGGCGTGAACTATCCGCCCACAATTGAATCGACGTCTGGGTGTTCGGGAAGTCCGTCGCAAGCGGACGCCGCCCCCGCGACTGTAAGGACCACCGGAGCTCGCTCCGGCACCAAGGCACCGTCACTGCGCAAGTGGGAAGACGAGGCCAGGCACCAAGGGTCCAAGCCAGGAGACCGGCCCAGATGTTTCTCAGCAAACGCCACTCGGAGGGAGCGGCGCAGCGCGCGAGCACTCTCGCCCTCTGCCCAGCTCCCGTCCCCGCGGCGGGAGGGCCATGCAGGGCACGACGCAACCACCGACCAGCCTCGAGACGACGCGAGCCCCCTCGCGCCGCATCGCGCGCTGGCGCCGGGCTGTCGTCGTCTGCGCTGCGGCGGCCGTCGGGTTGCCTGCCGCGGCCCGCGCCGACGGCGATCCGTTCGGCACCGTGGTCGTGCGTGGCGCGCGCCCCGACGAGGCCAACGATCTATCGAGCACGACGCGCATCTACCTCGATGAGAGCCGTGCCCAGCAGACCTCGGTGGCCGAGGTCCTCGCCGGCGAGGCAGGCGTGCGGGTGCGCAGCCGCGGCGGCGTCGGCAGCTTTCAGTCCGTTTCGATCCGCGGCTCGGAGGCCGCCGAGGTCGCGGTGCTGCTCGACGGCGCGCCGATCTCGCGCGCCGGCTTCGGGCTCGTCGATCTGTCGCAGCTCCCGATCGAGGGGCTCGAGCGCATCGAGGTCTATCGCGGCACGGCGCCGCTCGGCTTCGGCAGCGAGGCGATCGGCGGCGTCATCAACCTCGTGTCGCGACGCGGCGGCGGGCGCCCGACGCGCTCGGCCACCCTCGGCGGCGGCTCCTTCGGCGCGCGGCTCGTCGGCGCGACCGTCGGGGAAGCGCTCGGGCGGTGGCGCGGCCTCGCCACGGCGACCTACCGCGGCGCGACCGGCGACTACTGGTACTACGACAACGGCGGCACGCTCTTTTTACGCGACGACGATCGCGAGCGGCAGCGCCGCAACAACGGCTTCGATCAGCTCGCCGCGACCGCGACGCTCAGCCATGTCGGCCGCTTCGACACCCAGCTGACGCTGCACGGTCTGTGGCGACGAGCTGGCGTGCCCGGCTTTGCCACCCTCGGCGTCGAGACCCGTCGCGCCCGCCTCGACGCCGGGCGGCTGTTCGTCAACCTCAAGACGCAGGGGCTGCTGCCGGCCGACGTGCGGCTCGTCGTCCTGCCGAGCTTCGAGCTCGAGCGGCTCGCCTTCTCCAACCCGACCGGCGAGCTGGTGGGTCCGTTCGGCCCGTCGGTGCAAGACAGCCTCGTGCTGGCCGGCGGTCTGCAAGCGCGCGCCGATCGACGCTTCGGCCGGGGCGCGCACCACCAGCTCGTCTCCCTCCTCGGCGAGCTCCGCGGCGAGTCGCGGCAGGCGACCAACCTGCTCGCCACCCAGCACAGCGCGCCGCTGGCGGGTCGAGTCACCGGCGCGCTCGGCCTCGCCGACCAGGCGAGCCTGTGGCGGGAGAGGCTGATCCTCGAGGGGGCGCTGCGCCTCGACGGCCTCGCCAGCTTCCTTCGCCCCGAGGGCAAGGCCACGGCCGCCGACCGCCGCTGGTTCCTCTCGCCCCGACTCGGCCTGCGCGCCACCGTGCATCGGCTCTTGACCCTGCGCGCCTCCGGCGGTCGCTTCGTGCGCAACCCGACGCTGCTCGAGCTGTTCGGCGATGGCGGCCTCTTCCTGCCAGCGCCGACCTTGCGCAGCGAGCGCGCGTGGGGTGGCGAGCTCGGCCTCCACCTCGAGGCGCCTCAGCGTATCGTCAAGATACTTGTCGATCTGGCCGCCTTCGGTCGCCGCGTCGACGATCTCATTGCCTACATCCCGGGCCAGAACGGCTCGACGGCGATCAACATCGCGGCGGCGCGCGTCCTCGGCGGCGAGCTGCGCGCGTCGCTCGATCTGCACAACGCGCTGCGCCTCCGCCTCGACTACACGCTGCTCGACGCCCGTAACCTCAGCGACGAGGCGGGGGTGCGCGGCAAGCGCCTGCCCGGGCGCGCCCCCCACGAGGCCCGCGCCACCATCGAGATCGCCGGCCTCGGGCTGCGCCTCGGCTACACCGCGCACTACGTCGGCCAGGTGTATCGCGACGAGCGCAACCTCGCGGCGCTGCCGGACTACGTGCTGCACGAGCTCGAGCTGCGCTACCAGACCGGCGCCGTCACGGTGTCGACCACGGTGCAGAACCTCGGCGACCTGCGCACCCGGCCGCTGCCGCTCGGCGGCAGCGCCCAGGCAGGCCAGACGACGCCCTACCCGCTCGTCGACACCTTCAACTATCCACTGCCGGGGCGCGCCGTCTACGCCACGGTCACCGTCGCCCCGTAGCCTGTCTCAAGGAGAAGATCATGCGGTCCTCGTTGCTTCTGCTGTCGCTGTCCTTCGCATCCCTGCTCGCCGCCTGCGACGACCCGCAGCTCACCGCGCCCAAGAGCTGCATCGGCCCCGGCTGCATCGTCGTCACCACCGGTCGCTACAACCCCGACTTCACGGGCGTGGGCACGCTCAACACGGTCGAGCAGCCCGGCAACAAGATCACCACCGCGATCGACGCGACGCTCGATCCCGACGTCGATCTGGCGGCGCGCGGCGAGGAGCTGCTCGTCCTCAACCGCACCACGGGCACCCTGCGCCTCTATGACGCGCGCACCTGGCAGGTCAAGGTCGAGGCCTCGACCGGCGACGCGACCCACCCGGCCGCGGCGTCGATCCCGAGCAGCATGTACTGGCGCCCCGGCTCCCTCGAGGTGCTGGTGTCGTTCGGCGGCAACGACAAGGATCACGCGATCGGTGTCGTCGACCTGGCCCAGCCCGCCGCCGGGGTCGTCCGCTGGATCCCGGTCGCGCCGGACGCCGCCGACCCCGATGGCAAGCCCGAGCCGTCGACGTTCTATGCCTGCGGCGACAAGCTCTACGTCCTGCAACAGAGCTACTCGATCGACTTCGCCTCGTTCACCGTCACCTACTACCCGGCGAGCATCCTGCAGCTCGACGCCAAGCAGCCAAGCGCGGTCGAGCGCACGATCACGCTGGTCGGCAAGAACCCGACCTCGATCACCGCGGCTGGCGCCGGCTGCGACAAGGTGCTCGTCTCGACGAGCGGCAACCTCTCGACGGTGCCCGACGGCGCGTCGGGCATCGAGTCGGTCGAGCTCGGCAAGGGCGCGTCGTCCGGCTTCCTGCTCACCGATCAGCAGCTCTCCGGGCGCGCCACCTCGGTGATCGGCGTGTCGGCCTCGCTCGCCTTCCTCGCCGAGTGGACCGACCTCGTGCCCGACGAGCAGGGCTTCGTCTATCTCTCGTCGGCCAAGGTCGTCGCGTTCAACCCGAGCACCAAGGCGCTGCTCGGCGACGTCACCAAGAAGGCGGGCAATGTTGCCTTCGTCAAGCTCTCCCCGGACAATCGGCTCTTCGTCGGCACAGGGCTGTTCAATAACATGGCGGAGGCAGGCAAGTTGAAGCGCGGGCTCTACTTTGGCACCGCCGACGGCAGCGGGCTGTCGGACAGCGGCCTCGATCTCGTCGATACGCCCTCGGCGATCGCGTTCGAGCAGTAGGCCGAGCCCCAGGGCACACGATCCATGCGAGCGACCCCACGACGAGTCTTGTGGTTGGTGCTGGGCGGCACGGCGACGCTCGCCGCGGCGCTGCTGCTCAGCCTCGTCGTGGGCGTCGAGCGGATCGATCTCGGTCGCGCGCTCGCCGAGCCGAGCTCGAACGACGGGCTGATCTTCTGGCAGACGCGGCTGCCGCGCGTCTGGCTGGCCAGCGGCGTCGGTGCCGCGCTGGCGATGGCGGGCCTCGCGTTTCAGGCGCTGCTGCGCAATCCGCTCGCCGATCCCTACGTGCTCGGGATCTCGGGCGGCGCCTCGGTCGCCGGCACACTCGCCATCGTGGCGGGCTTCGGCGCCTCGGCCCTCGGCGGGCTGGCGCTGCCGCTGTTTGCCTTCCTCGGCGCGATCGGCGCGACGGTGCTCGTGCTCGCGATCGGGCGCGTCAACGGGCGCCTGGTCCCGGAGGTCGCGCTGCTCGCCGGGGTGATGTGCAACGCGCTGTCCTCGGCGCTCGTCGTGGCGATCCGGCTCATCGCCACACCGGCGCAGGCCCACGAGGCGCTGTACTGGCTGACCGGGACGCTCGCCAGCCGCGTCGACACACCGCGGCTCGTCGGACTGTTCGGCTACTCGCTGCTGGCCGCGGTGATCCTGCTGCGCAACGCGCGCTCGCTCAACGCCCTCCTGCAGGGCGGCGACGTCGCGCACACGCTCGGTGTCGATGTGCCGCGCCTGCGGCGAACGATCTTCCTGTGCGGCTCGCTGCTCACCGGCGTCGCCGTGGCCTGCGCCGGGCCGATCGGCTTCGTCGGCATCCTGGTGCCGCATGTCCTGCGCGCCTTGTTTGGCCCCGACCACCGTCTGCTCGTCCCCGCCGCGGCGCTGGGAGGAGCGCTGTTCGCGCTGCTCGCCGACACGCTGGCGCGCCTGACGTTCCTCTGGCTGGGCACCGAGCCGACCGCCGGCGTGATCACCGCGCTGGCGGGCGCGCCGTTCTTTCTCTATGCGCTGCGCAACCGCGAAGGGCAGCGCGCATGGTGAGGCGCGCCGCCCTCGTGGGCCTGATCTCCCTCGCAGCAGCCTGCTCGCCGCGGCCGGCGCCGAGCGCGAGCGCGGCCGTGCCCGGCGGACGGACGATCCGCGACGCGTTCGATCGTCAAGTCTCTTTACCACCCCGCATCACCCGCATCGTCTCCCTCGCGCCCTCGACGACCGAGATGGTGTTCGCGCTCGGGGGTGGCGACCGCCTGGTCGGCGTCGATCAGTACTCGGACTATCCGAGCGAGGCGGCCAAGCTGCCGCGCGTCGGCTCGACGATCGAGCCCTCGATCGAGCGCATCCTCGGCCTCCGACCCGACGTCGTGCTCACGGCGACCTCGGCGAATCGCCAGAGCACGACCGACGAGCTGGCGCGCCTCGGCGTCGCGGTCGTCGTCACCAAGGGCAGCTCGCTCGAGCAGATCTTCGCCGACCTCGCGATCGTCGGAGAGGCGACCGCGCAGCAGGCCCAGGCCACGGCGCTGATCGCGCGCCTCCGCGCCGAGCTCGCGGCGCTGCAGCAGAGGGCGAGTCAGCTGCCCAAGACGCGCTGCGCGATCGTCGTCTGGCCCGAGCCGCTCGTCGTCGCCGGGCCGGGCAGCCACCTCGACGATCTGCTGGCGATCACCGGTGGCACGAACATCGCCGCCGATGCGAACCAGGCCTTCCCGACCTACTCGCAGGAGCGCCTCATCCAGCGCGCGCCCGAGGTGCTGATCGTCGGCACCCACAAGCAGCAGCGCCCGCCCGATCTCGAGCCGCTGCGCCGCCTCGCCTCGCTGCCGGCGGTGCGCAACGATCGGGTCCACCTCGTCGACGGCGACGTGCTGTTTCGCCCCGGCCCGCGGATCGGCGAGGCGGCGGCCCACCTCTTTCGGTTGCTGCATGAGCCAGCCGCTCGTTAGCTTCGAGGAGGTGCGCTTCGGCTATCGCGGCCGGGCGATCTTCGACCGGCTGTCGCTCGAGGTGCGCCCCGGCGAGCTCATCGGCGTCCTCGGTCCCAACGGCGCCGGCAAGTCGACGATCACCCGCCTGCTGCTCGGGCTCGAGACGCCGCAGGCGGGCCGCGTCCTCGTGCGCGGGCGCCCCCTCGGCGAGCTCCCGCAGCACGAGCGCACCCAGCTCCTCGCCGCCGTGCTCCAGGAGGAGGCGACGCGCTTTCCCTCGACGGTCGAGGAGACGGTGCTGCTCGGCCGCGTGCCGCACCTACGCGGCTTCGGGTTCGAGGGCGCCGCCGATCTCCAGGCCGCGGAGGCAGCGATGCGCGCCACCGAGGTCTGGGAGCTGCGCGAGCGCCGCATCACGGAGCTCTCGGGCGGCGAGCGCAAGCGTGTCCTGCTGGCGCGGGCGCTGTGCCAGGCCCCGTCGGTGCTCGTCCTCGACGAGCCCGCCTCCGCGCTCGACATCCACCACCAGATCGCGGTGTTCGAGGAGCTGCGCCGGCGCGTCGACCAGGGCCTCGCGGTCGTCGCTGTGATCCACGATCTCAACCTGGCGGCGCAGTTCTGCTCGCGCCTCGTCCTGTGCCGGGCCGATCACTCGGTCGAGATCGGCTCGATCGAGGAGATCCTCACGTATCGTCGGGTGCGCGACGCCTTCGGCATCGACGTCTACGTCGGCGTCAACGAGCTGACCGGTGATCGGTTCCTGATCCCGATGCGCTCGACCAAGCGGACCTGAGGTGCGGCAGGCTACTGCAGCGACGGGAGCGCGCGCAGCTCGCTCAGCGCAGCGTGGCGCCGCAGGTAGTCGCGGTAGTCCTTGCGCGCCCGCAGCTCGGCGGGGATCGACGGCTGCAGCTCGATGTCGGTGACGCGGGTGATCGCGAAGCGCACCGCGGCCAGCCCAAGCTCGCCGGAGAGCGCCGCCCGCTCGACCGCATCCCGCGGGCGGACCCGATCGTAGGCGCCCACCAGCGCCTCCACCGCCGCCGCGTCGAACGCTGCGCCGCGCCAGCACCACGCGTGCAGCACCACCGCCAGATCGTAGGCGAGCGGACCGGCGCAGGCCTGCTCGAAGTCGAGCACCGCGACGAAGCGCCCCGCCTTGTCGACGAGCACATTGTCGGGGAACAGATCCTGGTGGACGAGCCCGGTCTCGCCGCGTGAGCGTCGCCGCGCGGCGCCGAGCTCGTGCCGCGCGATCCCGACGACGTCGGCGTATGCGTCCGTCGCTGCGATGCGCTCGACGCGATCGGTGAGCGCGTCGAGATCGTAGGCGTTGGGCGGCAACCGCTCGACCGGATACCCGGCGCCGGCGAGGTGGAGCTCCGCCAGCAGCGTGCCCACCTGCCACGCGGCGTCGGGGTGGCGCTCGTCGGCGTCGTCCCCCGGCAGCCATGGGAACAGCGTCGCTGGCTTGCCCTGCACGAGGACGAAGGGCGCGCCGCTGACGGTGTGGATCGGCTCGGGCGTCGGCACGCCGCGCCTGGCCAGGTAGCTGACCAGCGCGGCCTCCGCGGCCACCTGCTCGACGCGCTTGCCCTCGTTGACGCGCAAGAAGAGCGTGCGGTCGCCCGCGCGGATGCGGACGTTCGAGTTGACCGTGCCACGATCGGGCAGCGGCTCGAACACCGGCGCCTTGAGCGCGTAGGCGCGCGCCAGCAACGCTTCGTCCTCGGGATGGAGAGTCGTCAGCAGCGCCACGACGAGAACGCTACCGCAACTTGACGCCGTCTGTGCGGCAAACGTACGCTTCGAGACCAACCCATGCCGCCGTCGGAAAAGGAGCGCAAGCGTCTCATCGACTCGAGCGTTCCGTTGGTGCGATCGATCGCGGCCAAGATCAAAGAGCAGCTCCCGCGCGAGATCGAGTTCGAGGATCTGGTCGCGTACGGCATGCAGGGGCTGCTCGAGGCGGCGGGGCGGTACGATCCGCGCCTCGGCTCCGCGCAGTTCACGACGTTCGCGTACTACCGCATCCGCGGCGCGATGTTCGATGGCCTGCGCACGATGGGCTGGCTGCCGCGCGCCGAGTACGCGCGGCTGCGCTTCGAGGAGAAGGCCGACGCCTACGTCGCCAACAGCGTCGAGCGCGACCTCGGGCGTGAGCGCACCGCCGAGGAGGGCGGTGGCCCTGGGCTCGAGGACGAGATGCGCAGCATCGCCGACGCCCTCGGGGGCATCGCCGCGGTGTTCATCGCCTCGCTCGACGCGCGCGCCGAGGCGGCGCAGGACGGCATCCTGTCACCGCAGCCGCACACCGAGGTCGAGGAGCGGCAGCAGCGCCAGACGATCCGCCGCGCGCTACAGTCGCTGCCCGACAAGGAGCGGCGCCTGCTCGAGATGTTCTACTTCGAGGACAAGTCGCTCGCCGAGGCGGGGGCTGCCCTCGGGCTGTCCAAGAGCTGGTCGTCGCGCCTGCACGCGCGCGCCATCGATCTGTTGAAGGCGGCGCTGTCAGGCAGCGACCTCGGCGACGGGCGGCACACCTCGGGCAAGCGTCGCGCCCGACGCTAGGGTCCCGCCGCAACGTGGGCCCGGCCCGCCCGGGCGCCGGCTACTTGGCGGGCGCGGGTGGTGCGACGGGCGCCGGAGTCGGGGCCGGCGCAGCTGCCTTGCCATCGCCCTCCGCCTGCTCGGGCTTGGGCGGCGGCACGAAGTCGGGCGGCTCGCTCTTGCCACGATGACAGGTCGCGCACGACACGAACTCGGCGCCCTTGTCCTTGCCGAACCACTTGGCGTTGATCTCGCGGGTCATCTTCATCATCTGACGCGCGACGACCTTGTGCTCGTTCTTGTCCGACGCCATGTCGTTCTCTTCATGGCAGAACTCGCAGTCGACGCCGAGCGCGACCGCCTGCGCCTTCATCACCTTCTTCATCTGCTCCTTGGTGGTGTCCTTCGGCATCACCTTGAGGTTCGTAAAGCGCTTGCCGGCCGGCTTGTCAGCGACGGCAGCAGACGGAGGACCAGCGAGGAGGAGCAGAGCTCCGAGGCCAAGAGTGGAGAGCGAGAGTCGCGACATGGAGCCCGCTATGTACCGCAACTTTTGTTGAAGACGAAGATTCGACGTAAGATGACAGCGCGTGCGCTCCTCGCCCGTTCGCTTGGCCCCCCTGCTGCTACTGCTCGCCGGCTGCGGCGCTGAGCTCCTCCGTGACGTCGACGGAGAGCAGGCCAACCTCGCGGTCGCCGAGCTCGACCGCCACGGCATCGCCGCGGACAAGGTCGGGGGTGGCGACGACGGGCGCTATCGGTTGACCGTGCCGCGCGATCGACTGGCGGAGGCGGCGCGCCTCCTCGCGGCCGCGGAGCTGCCGCGCCCACCGCGCAGCGGCCTCGTCGCCGCCTTTCAGAAGAGCAGCCTCGTCCCGACCCCGCTCGAGGAGCGGGCGCGCCTCTATGGTGCGATCGCCGGCGATCTCGAGCGCACCCTCGAGCTCTACCCCGCGGTCGAGCGCGCCCGCGTCCACCTGACCATCGATCCGGGAGCGCTGGGAGACGCCCCGACGCCGCCGTCCGCTGCCGTCCTGCTGCGCCTGCGCCCCAAGGGAGACGTCAACCCCGACGAGGTCAAGCGGCTGGTGAGCAAGGCGACCGCCGGCCTCGACGCGGGGCGCATCGACCTCATGACCGTGCGCGCGCCGGCCGAGCCCGTCGCGGCCGCAGCGCTGGTCGGCAAGGAGCGCGGTGGGTACCTGGCGCTCGGCGCGCTGTTCGCGGTGGTGTTGTTGTCGCTGGCGCTGCTCTACGCAGCGCGTCGTCTGCAGCAGGAGCGCGAAGAGCGCGCGGGAGCCAAGGGCCGCCCGTCGCTCGCCAAGGCGTGATCGAGGCTCAGGGGGTGAGGGTTGGTGGCTTGTCGTCCTCGAGCTTGGCGAAGCGCGCCGTCGACATCTCGGAGAGCGCGTCCTCGACGACGTTGTCGACCGATTCGAGCGCATCCTCGTCGGCCTGGGACACGACGGGCAAGAGGCGAGAGATGCGATGCGGATCGGCTGGCGTGATGAGGCGCGGTCTCATGGGCGGCTCAGCAGAGCAACCCACATGCCGGGCCTGGCCACAAAGAATCCTGATGACTTATAGGATCCGCTGCTGGCCAAGCCAACCGCCAGCGGTGGCGACTCGATCCCCCCGCTAGCCGCGGCGGCGCGCTGGCCGAAGCAGCACCGCGGCGACGAGCAGCCCGAGCAGGAGCGCACCCGCTTCGGGCGTCTGTCCGGGCGCCGCCTGGCAGCCCTTGGTGTAGCGGCCGAGATCGACGGGCGCGCAGCGCGTCGGCGCCTTGTCCCCCGCCGGATACGCCTCGCAGATGCCAGCGATGTCGTCGGCCTCGGGCGAGCGCTTCTTGGTCTCCCCCGGCTCGGCGCTGTTGAACATCGTCGCGTTCTCGATGGTGGCGCGCGTCGTGGCGTCGAGCGTTCGCAGCTTGCTGCAGGCGACCGGGTGCATGCCGTTCTGGTCGACGGCGTTGGCCGGGGTCGAGTTGTCCGAGCAGGTGTGATCGAGGCCCATCAGGTGGCCGATCTCGTGGGTCAGGGTGTTCTCGAGATCCGCGGTCGCGGTGCTGGGCCGCGCCATCTTGTCCGACGGCAGCAAGACGAAGGTGAAGTTGACCTCGTTGACCTCGATGTCGGCGTCGATGATCGTGCCGTCGTGCGCCTCGCCCGGCCGGTCGAGGAAGAAGACGGTGGTGATCGCCGCCGCCGCCGAGTCGTAGCAGCGCTCCGGGTTGTTCTTGTCCGCCGGGTGGCACCAGCTGTCGTGCAGGAACTGGACGACGTTCTTGCCGTCATAGCGGGCGTCGCGCTCGGCGGGATCTGCCTTCTTGAGCTCGAGGTACGAGCACTGCGCGATGCCCGACCAGTTGCTCATGCTCTTGTCGACCGTCGCCTCGACGTCGGCGAGGGACACGTCGATCGATCCGCGCGTGTCGATGCCGAGGAACACGCAGGCCGAGTCGAAGCGGACCGCGGTGCCCGAGCCGGTGCGCGACCGGACGTAGGCCGAGGCGGTCGACGTGACCGCGAAGGTCGCCAGCGCGGCGACCGGGGCGAGCAGCGCCAGCAGGCGCGCGGAGCGGGTCCTCGGCTGCCTCACCGGGCACCCCGCACCTGGTCAAGCACCTTGACCAAGAGCCGCTCGAAGTCGTCGAGCGGCAGCGGACGCAGCAGGCGCTCGTCGGGCTGGCCGAGCAGCGTGGCGCTGCCGACGCTCCACACCAGGCGCTCGCTCCCCGCCGCGTCTCGGACGAGCTGGAGCTTGCCCTGCGCCATGCCGGAGACGAAGCGCACCCGGCCGCGCGGCTCGGTGAAGACCACCGCCTCCTCGCCGACGGAGAACTCGGGCGCGCCG
>CAZPEY010000186.1:0-11120 GCA_964585665.1 uncultured Polyangiaceae bacterium
ACCCGGCGCCACGAGTCGGGTGCGAAGGCACCCCGAGATGTGATCAATCATGAGACCCGTGGGTACGCTGACTGAGTACCGGAGAACCTGACGCCGCCATTCGTCGAAAAGACCGAGCGAGTGTGCGCAACTCAAGTGAGCGGTGGGGTTCGTCAGGAGCAGGATCAGTCCTGCCCGTGGCACACCCGTCGTCGGGTGACGCAGCGAGGCGAGAGGCGGCATCTCCACCCGGGGCCTCGCGCGCCACGCAGGCGTTGACGCCCAATTCGGGCGAGTCGTATGCTCCCCCGGCCGAATCGTTTTCGTTCCTTCACCTGTCACTGCCGGGGGCTTGAGCAATGTCGAAGAAGGTGCTTGTCATGGGTCTGGCGATCGATTCCCGGACCCGGAAGCGCGGAGCGGGGATGCGCATCGAGGCCTGGGATCCGGAGCGCCTCGAAGAGGGCCCGCTGTCGACGACGGCAGCCAACGAGCGCGGCGCCTTCCGCTTCGCCTTCGACTCGGCATGGCTCGCCGATCACTACGCCGATCGCCCGATGATGATGCGCTTCAAGGCGTATCAAGACGAGACCCTCTACGCCGACTCCACCGTCGAGGTCGCCTTCGCCGGCGGCGAGATGGACCTCAACATCGACGTCAACTTCGAGAAGCCGTTCGTGCCCCCGCCGCCGCCGCCCGCGCCGGAGCCGCCGCCGCCGCCGCCGCCGCCCGTGGTGGCCCAGCCGCAGCAGATCAACGTCGTCGTCGAGCGCCAGCCCGAGCCCAAGCTGCCGCAGCCGCCCGTCGCGCTGACCGCGCAGCTGCCGCACGCGCTCGCCGAGCACGCGCAGCCCGAGCTCCACATCCTGCGCGCCGTCGGACAGCTGGTCGACCAGGCCTCCGGACACCCGTTGCCCGGCTACACCCTGCGGGTGATCTCCGACGAGGGCGCCGAGCTCGCGATCGACGTGACCTCGCGGGAGGGCCTGTTCGTGCTGGTCGCCGGGGATCGGGACGCCGAGCACCTCGCAGCGGCCCAGCGCGGCCGCATCCATGTCCGCCTCACCTCGCCCGACGGCAAGGAGGCCGGGACGATCGAGACAGCCTGGCCCGAGCACGGTCACGCGCTGTCGATCGCGCTGGCGGCCTCGGCGTCGCGCGCCGTCTCGCCGGCGATCGTCGACGTCGGACGCATCGCCAACCTGAGCCTGCCGCACGGCCTCCTGCGCGTGTTTGCCGAGAACGGCGTGCACACGCTGGCCGACCTGCTGCGCATCGGCGGCACCCAGAGCCTCGGACGGCTGCCGATCGGTCACGATCATCCGGCGATCCGCGCCATCGAGGCGCACGCGGTGCTCTCGACGCTGTCGAGCGATCTCGAGCTCAACGCGCTGCTCATCGACAAGGGCTACCTGTCGGCGCTGAAGATCGCCAACACGCCGCGCGCCGACTTCATCGCGGCCCTCGGAGACAAGGTCGGCGACGTGCGCGCCGCCCAGGTCCACGCCGCCGCGCTCGCCCAGGTCGCGGTCGTCGACGAGGTCGTCCTCGGGCTGCAGGCCGAGGCGGCGGTCGGTGCGCCCTCATCCCTACCCAACCTGACGCTGCCACCCTCGATCAGCGATGGCGCGGCGCGGGCCGATGGGCGCGCCGCGCACCTCGGCGACCTGCTCGCGACCGCGGTGCAGCAGCTCCGGCGCGAGAACGGCGCCGTCTCGATCGCCGATCTGGTCGAGATGCTCGGCCAGCCGCTCGATCAGCTGCTGGTGCGCGGCGACGATGAGACCCTGGTGCGCGAGTCGCGCATCGCCGTCGAGGTGCTGCGCCGCTACCTCGGGGCGAAGGACTCGCCGGCGGAGTACCTCGACGCCGTCTACCGCGCGCTCCTGGCGCGCAGCGGTGCGTCGCCGACCGAGCTGCGCCTGGCGCTGCAGAGCGCCGAGCACCGCCGCGATCTCGCCGCGACGCTGCGCATCGACAACGACGAGGCGCTGCTCGGCGCGCTGGTGCTGCGCACCGATCTGCCCGACGGGCACGCGCAAGGCCTGACCGAGGATCAGCTCGAGCGTCGCTTCGGCCTGCGCTCGACGACGAACCGGCCGCTCTCCGATGGCGCCGTCTACGGCGACGGCCAAGATCAGGTGCGACGCTACCACCTGCGGGGCGTGGCCTGGGCCCGCAACACCGACGAGGATGGCACGATCTACGTCCGCCTCAAGCGGCAGAGCGGCGCGGGTGCGCGCGTCTCGCTGTTCCGCGATCGCAGCCGCACGCAGCTCGTCGCCTACGGCGAGACGCATGGCGCCAGCGCGACGGTGGGGCTCGCCGAGCAGCATGGCTCGGGTCTCTCTGGCTTCCTCGAGCTGCAGTTCACGGCCGAGAGCGACACGATCGAGCTGCAGCCAATCCCGCAGCTCCTCGCCTATCGTCTGGCGCACGCGGCGCGTCCCGCGGCGCAGTCGCCCGGCGTAGTCGCCGGTCCGATCGTCGATCCGGATCGGATCGGCCCCGACGACTTCCGCTTGCCGTATCCGCACAACCCGGTGTTCGAGCTCTGGCGCAAGCGTCGCCAGTGGGTCGATCGCCAGCTCCATGAGCTGCTCAATCTGCCGTCGCTGCAGGCGATGGCGGAGACGATGTACAAGCAGGGTGGGGCGGCGTACGGGTCATCGTATCCCGACGCGCCCTGGCAGGAGACGACGCCGCTGCAGGCCTTCGAGCAGCTCGCCGACGACCTGCTGCGCCCGGTGCGCGCGGCCCAGGTCGAGGCGCGCCTGCGCGTCGATCTCGGGCTCTCCGCCGACGAGTGGCAGCGGCTGTTCTCGCTCCTCGCCGTCGAGCGCGTCCGCAAGCTCGATCCGAGCGAGCGCGCCGAGGCCGCTTCGCTGCTGCTCGTCTCGCACAAGCGGGCGATGGCGGCGAGCTGGCAGGAAGAGGAGCACGCCCTCCGCGTCGATCTTCAGCCCGAGCTGTTCTGGCCGTCGCTGACCGAGCCGTCGATCGGGCCGTGGCCACCCGTCCTCGGGGCGGTTCGCCTCGACCCCGACGACGGCGACTCCAGCCGTCCCGATGGCGTCTATGGACAGCGCGCGCGCACCATCCTCGAGGCGCGGCGCGCCGAGGTCCGCCGTCGTCAGCGCGAGCTGCGCCGTCTGTTCGAGAAGGAAGGCCTGCCCGGCCTCGCCGCCGAGGTGTTCGGCAGCGCGGCGGGGCACCTCGACGAGCTGGTGGCGCTCGCTGCGGACGCGTCGCCGGAGAAGGCCGCTGAGCGCGCCGAGAAGGCCGCGGCTGCGCGCGCGGCGCTCCAGCTCGACGCCGAGGCGGCCGACGCCTGGCTGTCGCTCGGTCACGCCGACGGCAAGCTCCACTGGGAGACGCGCGCGCAGGTTGTCTTCGCGACGGATCGCCGACGCAACCTCGAGTCGCGCTGGGCCGAGGAGGAGAACAACCTCGGGCTCGAGTACTGGCACACGCACAAGGCGACGCTACCGCCCTGGCGGGCGACCGCAGAGGACCGCGCGGCCTGGCGGGCGGCGCTGGCGAACGCGACGCGCGCCTCGCTCATCGACCCGGAGGCGATCCTCCTCGACGAGCTCCAGCAGCCCCTCGGTGGCGCGGCGGCTGAGCTGCTCGCGGAGCGGCGGTCGTTCCTCGCGGAGCGGCGGCGCGACGCCGAGCGCGTGCGCTTCCAGGCGGGCAGCGGCCTGGCGGCGTTCGACTCCTTGGTGCTCGGCTCGCTCGCGGCGCTCGGCAAGATCGCGGCGCAAGAGGGCGTGCGCGCCGAGTGCAAGGGCGTGCGACAGCAGCTCGGCATCGAAGCGGCGATCGAGCTCGGGCTCGGTCTGTCGAGCGCGGACCTCGACGCGTGGAAGGTGCGACTCGGGGACGCGACGACGCGCGCCGCGACCGAGGACCAGATCGTCAACCACCTTTACCTTTCGGTGGAGCAGTTCGAGCGCCTGCTCGTGCTGCGCGGCTACACGCAGAGCGGCTCGGCGAGCGCCGCGGCGGGCGAGGAGCTCGATGGCATGCTCTCGGCGGCGCTGCTGCTGCGCGCGACCTTCCGTCCCGGGGACGAGAACCTGTCGCAGCGGCTCGCGCAGCTCGGGCTCGACAGCGACGACCTCGCGACCCTGCAGCGGCTGCGCTCGGCGGCCAAGCACGGACCGCTCGGCGAGCTCGAGGTGCTCGAGATCGAGCGCGTCCTGCTCGCGGGCGAGCGGGTGCGGCTCGGCTGGCGCTGGCGCAAGGAGGAGGCCGAGCGCGGCGTCAGCGTCTCGCCGGTCTGGTTCCGACTCGGTGAAGACACCGAGGTTCCACCGAGCGCGGCGGTCGGCAATCCGACGCTGCGCCACCGCTTCAAGGAGACGCTGGCCGAGCGCACCGCCGAGCAGGCTCGACTGATCGACGATCATCACGCGATGATCGACGCGGTCGAAGAGCAGCTCATGGCGTCGCTCTATGATGGGATCGTGATGCGGTCGACGATCCCAGGCGGCAGCCTGCAGCGTCGGCGCGAGTGGGTGGCGCGCAACCTGCGTCTGCCGGCGCAGCCGTCGAGCGAGGCGCGGACGACGCGGGTCGAGATGGCGGCGCGCTGCCTCTGGTCGCTGTGCCAGGCGGCGGCGAGCGGCGAGCTACACCGCGATCCGCTCAACCTGAGCGTCGCGCCGGGATCGGCCACGAGCTTCGCCCAGGTGCGCAGCTACGACGAGTGGCGCGAGCACCGCGCGGCCCGCCTCTTCCCAGAGCGGGCGCTGCGCTTTGACGCGAGCGGTCCGAGCGCCGCGCTGGTGGCGCTGCGCGAGCAGCTCGCGGCGGCGAACGACCCCGCCGAGGTGGCGGGCGCGCTGTCGGCGTTCTCCGAGACGCTGCACGCGCTGTCCGACATTCGTGTCGAGGCGGCCACGCTGGTGACGACGGGGAGGGCAGTCGCCGGGCAGCCGCGCAGCCAGGTGCTGCTCCTCGGTCGCCAGCCGTCGGTCGATCGTCGCTTCGCCGCGACGTTCGACGCCGATCTACCGGCGCGGCTCGCGCTCTCGCCTTGGCAGCCGCTCGAGCACGGCGGTCTACCGGGTGAAGTGCTCGGCGTGGCGCGTCGGCACGGCGCGCCCGTCCTCGTCAGCGTTACGCACGGTGAGCTCTGGTTGCTGCCCTTCGATCCGCAGGCCGGGACGTTCCAGGCCGTCGAGAGCCTGGCGCTGCCGGCGAGCTACTCGTCGCTGGCGCTGGTCGAGCAGCAGGAGGGCGTCGCGCTGACCGCGCGCCGCTCCGACGGAGCGTTCGTCGAGCTCGAGGTGACCGGCGGCCAGGCACGGCAGCGCCGGCTGCTCGTGCCGGCGACGCTGGGACAGCACTATGTCGCGGTCGCGGCGCATGTCGGTCTCGGGGAGCGCGGGGCGCTGCTCGTGCTGCAGAGCGCGGGCGGCGAGCTGCACTACCGCTGGCTCGGCGCGCTCGACGATGGGCGCCTGCGGCCGCTGGCGGCCGGCGCCTTCGTCGGCACGGCGATCCTCGGCAAGGGAGTCGAGGCGTGGTGGCGACGGCACGACCTCGTCTTCCGTCGCCGGCTCACGCCTGGAGCGCTGCAGGTCCAGACGCTGGCCGGCCTCTCGGCGATCGCCGGCTGGCTCCTCGAGGCGACGGGGCTCGACCTCAAGTCGCGGTACGTGACGAACGGCTTCGGCGCCGGCCGGCCGCTCTTGACGCTGCTCACCTCCGAGCTGCTCAGCGACGAGCAGCGCGAGCTCGTGCTCGGCCAGCTGACGGCCGAGGTGTTCAGCGATTCTGAAGGCGAGCTGGCGCAGGTCGACCAGGTGGTGATGCGCCTCGCGGGCCGCGGCCTGGCGCCGCTGCTCAAGGGCGCGCTCGAGGGCGCGACGGTCGACGTGCCGCATCGCGACGACGCGGTCGAGCTGCAACCGCCGCTCGCCGAGCAGAGCGGGCTGGTGGGTGCGCCGGCGCTGTCCGGCGTGACGCGGCGCTTCGAGGTGACCGGCGCGGATGGCTCGGGCTGGGTGGTGCTCGAGCGTGCGGGGCGCAGCCTCCTGGCGGCGCGTCGGCTCGAAGGCGAGCGGGAGCAGCTCGGAGAGCCGCTCAGCTTGCAGCTGCAGACCCAGCCGGTGCTCGAGGTGGTCGGCGATCTGGCCGTCGCGCCGAGCGTCGGCCGCTGGGATCTGGGCACCGACGAGCCCGAGCTGCTCCACGCGATTGGCCAGACCCTCGCAGAGGCGGCCGACAGCGCGCCGCTCGTCCAGGCGCAGGCGATCGAGGAGGCCTTCCTGCTCGCGCCGCTCGAGGCGGCGCAGACGCTGCGACGGCTCGCCGAGACACAGGCCGCGGATCGGATCGAGGCGGTGGCGCTCGTCGAGCACTTCGGCAAGCCGGCGCAGGGCCTGCCGCGCCTCGGGGATGGCCACGCCACGCCGGCGGACTGGACGCTGGGGCGGCCCGGCGCGCTCGGGCGGGCGCTCGGCCTCGCCAAGGTCGAGCGCTTGATCACGCTGGCCCGGCTCAGCGATGGCGGCGAGCGGCTGCGGCTGTTCGCCGAGGCGGGCGCCGCGCTCGACAAGGTGGCGCCACGGCACGGGGCGGCAGGCGCGCGGTTCCTGCAGCTCGAGCTCGATCCGCCCAACGAGTGGGCGGGCACGACGCACCGGCTGCTGCGGCGGCTGGTCGCGCTTGCGAGCCGAGCCGCGGTCGATGCCATCTTCGAGGAGGTCAAGGCAGCGGTCGCTGCCGATGGTGGCTGGGACGCGCGGCTGCGCAAGCTCGCCGATCTGGTGGCACGCGGCGAGGCGCTGGCAGAGGAGAACCAGCGGATCGCGGCGCTCGTCGAGGAGAACACCGAGGCGGTGGCGACGGCCCACGAGGTGCTACTCAACGAGCCGGCGGTCGCCGAGGCGGCGCGTCGCGCGGCGGAGCGGGCAGCGGCGGAGCTTGGCAGGACCGCGGCCGCGCTGCTGCATCAACCGCTAGCGCACTTGCGCAGCGAGCACGAGGCGACGCCGTGGCTTCGCGCCGCCGGCAAGGCGCCGTCGCGTTCGACGGTGAAGACCGACGGCCATGTGCTCGCGGCCGAGGGGTTGCGTCGGCCGACCCTGTCGCTGGCGGCCCGTCTCGGCGGCACGCCCTCGCGCGGTCTGCCACCGCAGTCCGGGGTGCGGCTGCAGCGGCCGGCGATCTTCGACGCGCTGCAGGCCGAGATCGAGGCGGAGCTCGCGGGCTCCGGCTCGCCGCTCTGCGAGTCGCCCGCCGAGTGGCTGTCGCAGACGGAGCGCGAGCTCGAGCGGCTGCACGACGAGGCGCTGGTGGCGCGCCGTCACAACGGCTGGCGCGCGACGCTCGCCGAGCTCGACAGCGACTGGCAGCGAGCGCGGCGGAACCGCGCAGCGGCGACGCGCTTCTCGACCTGGCTGCACGCCGCGCAAGAGGCTGCGGATCTCGAGAGCCTCGAGGCGGTGAACCGCCACTTCCCACCGCTCGACGAGTAGCCCGCACCCCATCCCATCGACCCCACCGCTCGACTCCCGGGCGGTGGGGCCAGCACCCAACAGCAGACCGCGATCGTCAGGGCTCCGACGGCCCCTTGCCTCCGTGCTTGCGCAGGATTGCGACGGTGTCCGGGTGCTTGAACTCGGAGGCGAGCGACACCGCCGTGTGCGTCGTGATCTTGGTGATCAAGGTCGTCGTGGTAGCCGTTGCGGTGCCGCTGCCGACGCGGTGCTGCGAAGGCGTGTTCACCTGTGCGCCCGCGGCACAGAGCAGCTCGACGACGTCGTTCTGCCCGAGGGCGGCGGCGTACATGAGCGGCGTGAGCATGTAGGGGCCGACCGTGCCGCCGGCGAAGCTGAGGATCTCGAGGTTGGCCTTGCCGTCGATGAGCGCCTTGACGATGTCGATCTTGCCGCGCTTGGCGGCCACGAACAGCGCCGTGCCAAGCCCTGGGTGAACCTCGTTGATCTGGGCGCCCTTCGAGAGGAGCAGCGCCGTGACCTCGCCGAGCGGCGCGAACGACGCCTCGGTCTGGCTGGCCACCCACGCGGGCGGCGTGATCTGCAGGACGTTCTTGAGGAAGGGGATCTGGACGTTCTGGAGCCTCGTCACCATCTCCTTGGGGGTCAGCGAGCGCTCGGCGAACATGATCCACGGTGTGAACTGCACCCCGGCGACCATCATCGGCGCCGACGGGTTCTCCCCCGCGTCGAGGACGAGCTTGATCGTCTCCAGCCTCGAGCTCGCGAGCGCCGCACCGAGCGCGTTCGTCGTCTTGGCGCTGTACTTGAGGTTCGCACCCGCGGCGAGGAGGAGCTTGGCCGCCTCGAGGTTGCCCCACTGCAGCGCGCTGAGCAGCGGCGTATACGTGGTGGTCGGCTCGACGAAGTTCACGTTCGACTTCGCGTCGATGAGCGCCTTGACGACGTCCGGCCCGGCGAAGCACGCCGCGAGCTGAAGCGGCGTGCCGAGCGTGCCCGTTCCCACCTTGTTGACGTCGGCGCCCTTCTTGATCGCCGCGAGCGCCGCCGCGTCGTTCGAGCCCTTGAGGGCCGCCCAGAGATCGGCGGTCGCGTCGGCCTGCGCGGCGCTGCTTCCGGTCAACAACGCGATCGCGATCAGGGCACTTCGGATGGACTTCTTCATCGGGCCTCTCTCCTCCACGACACGCCGTGGGCCGCGACCCTACCACGAAGCTAGCCGCGGCTGGGCGGGTCGTGGGGCGGTCGGAGCAGGCCGCCGACGAGCATCGCGCTCAGCTTCTCCCGCACGCGCTCGTCGAGCTCGGCGCTCTGCTTGCGCCCGAGCGCCGCCCACAGCACGTCCCGCCCGATCGCGTAGCCCCACGTCGACGCGAGCGCGATCACGAGCAGGAGCTCGAGGTCGATGCGCTCGACAGGCATCTTGCCCAGCACCGCGGTGATCCGCTCCTCGATCACGTCGGCGGTCCGGCGCAGCCCTTGCTCCCGTCGAGGGAAGGCCTCGGGGCCGTGCAGCCGGCCGCTCATCATCGCCCACAGCATCAGGCGCCCGCGGCCCTTCTGCGTGAACTGATCGAGCGCCCTGGCCAGCCACTCGGCGGGGTTGAGCGTGTGGGCGGACTGCATGTCCGTGAGCAGCCGATCGCGAAACTCGCGCACCTCGATCCAGATCACCTCGTCGACGAGCGCCTCGTAGCTGCCAAAGTAGTGGTTGATGAGCGCGTGGCTGATCCCTGCGTGCTGGGCGATCTCCTTGAGACCGATGGAGTCGGGGCCTCGCTCGGCGATGAGCTGGCGCGCCGACTCGAGGATGAGGGCGCGCGCGGCCTCCGGGGTGCGGCGCTGGCGCTTCGGTCGGGTGGGCGGCTTGCGTACCGGCATCTGGCTCACAGGTTATTTTCGCTGTTGACAATAAGCAAGTGGGAGTTATTGTCAGTCTTGTAAATAACTCGGAGGTGCCCGATGCAGCCGAACCCCGGAACGCCCGCCACGCCACACGCCATGCCCGCGCCCCACCCGGACGAGCTCTCGGCCGCCGCGGTCGCGCTGCAGGGCAGCGCGGTGGATCGCCTGCGCGTCGCGGGCAAGGCGCTCCTCCACCTGATGAAGCAGCCCGAGGACACCGAGCAGGTCTTCGTGCTGGGCATCGCGCTCAACGCCCCGCGGTTTCCCGAGGTGATGGCCCGCTTCGTCGCCGAGGAGTCGGGGGCGCAGCTGCTCCGCGACCAGCCGAGCATCGACAGCCAGCACGTCGACTTCGCGCGCCTGCGCACCCTGCCCGAGACGACGCTCGGCGGCGCCTTCGCGCGCCACATGGATCGGCTGCACCTCGATCCCGATCTCTTCCAGGCCCCGCCCGGCCTGCCCTCGACGGTGGCCTACATCGCCAAGCGCATTCGCCAGACCCACGACGTGTGGCACGTCCTGACCGGCTACGCGACCGACGTGCCCGGCGAGATCGCGCTGCAGGGCTTCTACTACGGGCACCTCCACATGCCGAGCGCCGGTGCCATCGCGCTCCTCGGCACGCTGCGCTACGTGGGCAAGTTCCGTGACGCCGATCTCATCGCGATGGTGCGCGACGGTTACCGTCGGGGAAAGGCGGCGCGCTACCTGCCCGCCGTGCAGTGGGAGGCGCTGTGGGAGGTCGAGCTCGACGAGGTCCGCCGCCGCTTCAACATCCTCCCGCCAGCGCTTCCCGGGGGCGGCCTACGCGCGTGAGCGCAGGATGAACGCGAGACCGACGACGATCACGACCAGCAGGAGCCCGGCGCTCCACCGATCGATGCGGCGCGCCCGCTCGACCTTGCCCGAGTCGTGGATGCGCGTCACCAGCACCGACTCGAACAGGCTGCCGAAGATCACCAGGTAGGCGAGGTTGTAGATCTTGTCGAGCAAGACCAGGTAGCCCACCGACGGCAGATCGGACGACGTCGACAGCTGCAGCGCGACCGCCGAGATGAGGTTCGTGATCGCGAGCCCGAGACGCCCATCGAAATAGCCGAGGGGGATGAAGAAGACGACGAACGCGATCGCGATGACGATGGCGATCGGCAGGAGCGTCTTGATGAGGTAGCCCTTGACCGGGCGCACGACGTGCAGCGTGTAGAGGAACTGCGTGTAGACGTCGCCCTTCGGATCGACCCGCGGATCGCCGAAGTTGCTGGCGTAGTTCTCGAGCTTGACCGTGCCCGTCGACCCGGCGAGCTCCCAGCCCGGGATCTCGACGCCGGGGTGGTGCTTGGCGCCGCCCTTGTCGACGCGATAGACCATCTTGTCGGCCTGATACTCAGCGTCCTCGACGCGGATCAGGATGTCCTGCTCATCGAACGGATAGTTCTGCAGCCGGAACGGGTTGAGGAATCGCCCCTGGATGTGGAAGCACTGGTACTTCGATCCGTCGGCGATGTCCTCGTTCTTCGGATTGCCCGCGTCGTCGTTGTAGACGGCGCGCTTGTGCAGATCCCAGGTCTCGACGGCGTTGGTGAACTCGAACGTCTTGGTCGGATCGATGTCGCCGGTCCAGTGGAACCAGAGGTAGAAGTCCGCGAGGTAGGTGTTGGTCTTGAGGTCAATCGTCGGGACGTGGTGAAGGTAGATGCCGATGTCGACGATCTGCGCCGGGCCCTTGGGCGCGTCCTTGGCGTCGTCTGCCTTGTCCTTGTC
>CAZPEY010000187.1:0-11067 GCA_964585665.1 uncultured Polyangiaceae bacterium
CCGGCTCGGCGGGCGCCGCGGCGACGGGCGCGGGCGGCTCGGGGACGGCGGGCGCGACGTGCTTGCGACGACAGCCAGCGAGCGTCAGCGAGAGCAGCGCTGCCACGGAGAGCAGCCCGAGTCCTGGGGGTCGCCTCCGCGCCCAGGGAGCCCCGAAGGGGGCGGGGAGAACCATGGAGGATCGCCTGCGGTCCATCGCTGCCATCGTAGCGCCGAACGCTGCGCGCTTCCCCTTTTTGCTGATAAGCTACGACGGCTTTGCCGATCTGTCCGGTATGTGGAAAGCAGTTCGACGCAGGCGAGCAGTTCTGCCCGCGCGACGGTGTTTCCCTGCGCGCCGACGAGCTCGCCGGCGTGGAGGGCGATCCGCTCGTCGGGCGCGTCGTCGGCGGGCGCTACCGCATCGAGGAGAAGCTCGGCCAGGGCGGCATGGGCGCGGTCTATCGAGCCGTCCACGTGCTCATGGACAAGCCCGTCGCAGTCAAGGTGCTCAAGGAGGGCCTGGCCGGCGAGCGCGAGGCGGCGGCCCGCTTCCATCGGGAGGCGCGCTCGGCGTCGCGCCTCGATCACGAGTACTGCATCCGCGTCACCGACTTCGGGCGCTCTGACGACGGGCTGCTCTACCTGGCGATGGAGCTCCTCGAGGGCCACTCGCTCGGCAAGGAGGCGCGGCGCGGCCCGCTCGCCCCATCGCGCGTCGCGGCGATCGGCGTCGCGGTCGCCGAGGCGCTGCAGCACGCCCACGAGTCGGGCGTCATCCATCGCGACCTCAAGCCCGACAACATCTTCCTCGTCCGACGCGGCAAGCGGCGCGAGGTGGTCAAGGTACTTGACTTTGGCCTCGCCAAGCTCGTCACCGACGGCGCCGCCGGCTCGTCGATCACCCGCGACGGGACCGTCTTCGGCACCCCCGAGTACATGGCGCCCGAGCAGGCCGAAGGCGAGAACCTCGACGGCCGCACCGACATCTACGCGCTCGGGGTGATCCTCTATCAGCTCCTCACCGGCGAGGTCCCCTTCTCGGCGTCCAACTTCGTCGCGCTGCTCACCAAACAGGTCAGCGAGCCGCCGCAGAGCCTGACGGTGCGCAAGCCCGATCTGATCCTGCCGCCCGGCTTCGCCGAGATCGTGATGCGCTGCCTCGAGAAGAAGCGCGACCGCCGCTTCGCGACCGCGCAGGCGCTCGCCGACGCGCTCTGGCCGTTCGTCGACGAGGCGGCGCTGCTCTCGATCAGTCTGCCGACACGATCGGAGGACAGTCGCCCCTCGATCGAGCTCGGCCGCGAGCGCCCCGATCCGACCCCGACCGGTCCCACCGAGCTGCCGAGGGCCACGCCCGTGCCGACGTCCACGTCTCTGCCGCTGCCGAGCGGCGGCAGTAGCACCGACTCGATCGCGCCGACCAGCGTCGACAGCTTCGATCGGCCGCCGGTGCGTCGCACGCGCAAGCAGCTCGCCATCGCGCTCGGCGCCGTCGGGCTCGTCGGCGCGCTCGGCCTCGGCCTGTGGCGCCTGCCGCGTCCCGCCCCGCGCGACAAGCCGCAGGCGCAGGTCAACCTCGATCCGGTGCGCAGCCTCATCGTCGCCGGCAAGCTCGACGACGCCGAGCAGCAGCTCGCTGGGGCGCCCGAGAGCGCGACCACGCTGTTCCTGCGCTCGGCGATCGCCGAGCAGCGCGGAGAGCGCCTGAACGCGCTCGGGATGCTGCACGAGGCGGCGCGGCGCGAGCCGCAGAACCCCGAGCCACAGGCGCAGCTCTCGGCGCTGCTCCAGCGCCTCGGCCACGCGCGCGAGGCCTGCAAGGTCGCCCGCCAGGCGCTCGACCTCGACGCCACCGGCCCCTCGACGCAGCCGGCGCGCACGGTGCGCGACAAGCTGCGCTGCAAGGATTGAACGTCTGGAAGGACTCGCGATGACTCGCTCGCTTCGCTCCCTGCTCCTCTGCGTCGTAGGTGTGCTGCCACCGCTCCTCGCCGCGGCCGGCCCCGCCCGCGCCGAGTCCCTCGTCGCCGACGGCTTCGTCAAGGGCCTCACCATCGCGCAGTGCTCGGGGCTCGCGCAGAGCCGTGACGGCTCGGTGCTCGCCGCGGTCAACAACACCGAGGTCGTGATCTGGGACGGCGCGAGCCGCGAGCTGCGCGGGCGCGCCGGCTTCTCGTCGGCCGATGGGGCGCGGGCTGTCGCGATCTCCCCGGACAACCAGCTCGTCGCCGTCGGCATCACCGGCGCGATCCAGCTCTACTCCGCTGCCGATGCGAGCGTGGTCCGCAAGATCGCGCTGCCGCCGACCGGCGGGGTGAACGCCCTCGCCTTCTCGCCGGACGGCAAGCTGCTCGCCGCGTCGACGGGTGGCGAGGACGGCAAGTACACGATCTACGGCGACAACATCTTCGACGTCGCCTCGGGCAAGCGCCTCCACCAGCTCGCGCGCGCCGAGGTCTCGCTGCGCTCGACCACCGACCTCGCCTTCTCCCCCGACGGTAAGTACCTGGCGATCGCGATCGCCAACAAGCAGAAGGGCATCGAGCTGTACGACACCTCGACCTGGCAGCGAAAGGCCAAGGCTGCCTACGCGAAGGACGCGACGCGCCTCGCCTTCACTCCGGACGGCGCGATGCTCGCGGTCGGCTCGATCGATCGCATGGTGCGCATCCACATGATCGTCGAGAAGGCGGTGGCGCTCGCCAAGCAGTTCGTCGCGCACCAGGGCGCCGCCAACAACGACGCCGGCTACATCACCGGCCTGGCGTTCACGCCCGACGGCACGCGGCTAGTCACCGGCAGCGACGATCTCGAGGGCGTGCGCCTCTGGGATCGCAAGACCTGGACACAGCTGGCGTCCAGCGGACACAAGGTCAACCGCCTGACCGGGCTGGTGGTCGCGCCCGACGGCAAGTCGCTCCTCGTCGGTGGAATGTTCGCCGCGCGGCTGCAGCGCTTTCGCATCGAATAGCGAGTCGCCCCATGCCGCTTGGTCGCATCGCCGCCTGGTTGCTGCTCCTTGGCCCCTTCTGGCCGGCCGCGCTCGCCTTCTTCTTGAAGGCGCAGTCCCTCCCGGAAGGCGCGCTCTCTTCCTGGTTCGCAACGAGCCACCCGCTCTGGTCGAGCGCGATCCTGCTGTTCGCGTACGTCAACCTGCTCTTCGTGCTCGGCCTCGTCCTCGCCAACCACTCCATCTTCGACTTCAACTGGTCGATGCTGCCGGCCGCGTTCTTCACGCCCTACTTCGCGCTCCATCCGACGGCGCCGCCGCTCGGCGCTCGCTTCTGGTTGATCTTCGTCGCGGTGTCGCTGTGGAGCCTGCGCCTGACCGGCAACTGGCTCTACAAAGGCGGGCTCGGCTTCGAGGACTTCCGCTACATCAACTACCGCAAGCAGATGTCGCCAGCGGTGTTCTTCGTCTTCGCCTACGTCGCGCTGTTCCTCGTCCAGGCGGGGATGATCTACGCGATGTGCACGCCGATCTACGTCGCGCTCCGCGCCGGCACATCGGTCAACCTGCTTGACTATCTAGCGACCCTGATGGTCGTCGGCGCGACACTCGGCGAGCTCGTCGCCGACACCCAGCTGCACCGCTTCCGCGCCCGTCGTGACGCCGGCCAGACGTCTCAGCGCTTCTGCACCGAGGGGCTGTGGAGCTGGAGCCGTCACCCCAACTACTTCTTCGAGATCTGCGTCTGGTGGGGCGTCTATCTCTTTGCCGTCGCCGCCTCCGGCCAGTGGCTGCACTGGTCGATCCTCGGCCCGCTGACGATCCACGGCCTCTTCCTCGGCGGCTCGGTCCGGCTCACCGAGGCGCACGAGCTCGCGCGCAAGCCCGAGTACGCCGAGTACCAGCGCACGACGTCGCGGCTCGTGCCTTGGCCGCCGCGGGCACCGGCCGCGTCTACTCGCCCATCGCCTTGACGACGATGCGCTTGTCGCGCTTGCCGTCGCACTCCCAGTAGAAGATCTGCTGCCACGGCCCGAGGTCGAGCCGCCCCGCGGTGATCGGGACGATCACCTGGTGGCCGATGAGCAGGTTCTTGAGGTGGGCGTCGCCGTTGTCCTCACCCGAGCGGTGGTGCAGGTACTCGGGGCCGGGCGTCTTGTCGTCGGCGGACGGCCCCGGCGCGAGGCGCTGCGCCCAGGCCTCGATGTCGGCGTGCAGGCCCGGCTCGTCGTCGTTGATGAAGACGCACGCGGTGATGTGCATCGCCGACACGAGCAGCATGCCCTCGTCGATCCCCGCCTCGGCGACGACCTCGTGGCAGCGATCGGTCAGGCGCACGAGCTCGCGGCGCCGCTTGGTGTGCATCGTCCAGTATCGCGTCAAGGTTCGCATCGGCGATCATGCTACTCTGCGAGCGCATGTTTTCGTACCGAGTCCCGCGGCCGACCGATCCCACGCGCCTGGCTCGCATCGTCGAGCGCTTCGCGCACGAAGGGCGCGCCTTCGTCGACCTGACCGCGTCCAACCCGACGCAGGTCGGGCTCCCGTTTCCCCGCGATCGCATGCTCGCCGCGATCGCCCAGCCCGAGATCGTCGACTACGAGCCGACGTCGTGCGGCCTGCCGTCGGCGCGCGCCGCGATCGCCAGCGAGTACGAGCGCCTCGCCGTCGCGGTCGATCCGGCGCGCATCGTCCTGACCTCGTCGTCCGCCGAGAGCTACGGCATGCTCTTCCGCCTGCTCTGCAACGCCGGCGAGTCGGTGCTCGTGCCGCAGCCGAGCTTCCCGCTGTTCGAGAGCCTCGGCCTCCTCGAGAGCATCAAGATCATCCCGTACCCCGTGCGGTACGCGAACGGCTGGTACATCGATCCCGAGGAGGTCCTGCGCGTCACCGAGCCGAGCACGCGCGCGCTCGTCGTCGTCAACCCCAACAACCCCACCGGCTCGTACCTCAAGGGCGACGAGCTCGAGCGCCTGGTCACGCTCTGCGCCTACAACAAGCTGGCGCTGGTCTCCGACGAGAACTTCAGCGAGTACGCGCACGGCGAGGACGTCACGCGCGTCCAGACGATCCTCGGCAACCACCAGATCCTGCACTTCGTCCTCTCGGGGCTGTCGCGCCACGCCTGCCTGCCACAGTGCAAGCTCGCGTGGGTCGCGTACGGCGGTCCGCAGCGCGAGCTCAAGCAGCTCGACTGGCGGATGGAGATGATGGGTCGCACCTATCGCTCGGTCTCGACGATCTCGCAGCTCGCGCTGCCGAACCTGTTGCGGATCGGCAGCGATCTGCGCGGCCTCTTGCTGCAGCGGATCCGCGCCAACCTGCACTTCCTGCGCGGAGCGCTGCTCAACTCGGCGGCGCAGCTGCTGGGCGTCGAGGGCGGCTGGTACGGGACGCTGCGCCTGCCACGGACGCGCTCGGGCGAGGACTGGGCGATCATCTTGATGGAGCGCGACGGGATCCTCACGCAACCGGGGCAGTTCTTCGATTTCGAGGACGAGGCCTACCTGGTGCTCAGCCTGATCGTGCCCGAGTCGAAGTTCCAGGGCGCGATCACGCGCCTGTGCGAGCGCGTCCGCGTCGAGTAGCCCCGCTCAGAGTCAGCCGAGGAGCGCCGCGAGCTGCGAGGCGGCGAGCGCGACGACGAGCGGCCGCTCAGCCGGCTCGCAGCCGTCAGCGATCGTCGCCACGATCTGGCCGAGCGAGCTGCCGCCGCGGAAGCCGAGCCCGAGGAGCTTGCCGAGGTGTGGCTGCAGCAGCGGCGGCAGATCGGCGGAGAACTGCGGGTTGCGGATCTTGACCGACGCGTCCCAGCGCGCCAGCACGTCGAGCGTCCCGCGCTGCCCGTGCCACAGCTCGGTCAGGCCGCGTAGGCTCGGCGCCTCGTCGAGCAGATCGGCGGCGAGCGTGCCGAGGAAGGCGAGCGCGAAGAGGCGACGCGGCAACAGCCCCGCCTCGACGACGTAGTCGCGCGCGGCCGCGTCCCCGTCGACCGTCGCCGTCGCAGAGCCTGACGAGGCGGCGGGCGCGAACAGCTGCGAGAAGCGCAGCGTCCCGGCGAGCGCCGCGACCCGCTCGGCGACCTTGCCCGCAAACGCCGCCTCGCGCTCCGGCGCGAGGCCGTAGACCGCGCGCCACGCGACGAGCAGCCGCTCCCCGTCGAGGTCCCCCTGCGCGCCGAGCGCCGCGAGCGCCGAGTCGGCGTGCTCCCGGTAGAGCGCCTGGGTCGCCTCCTCGGCGCGCCACCACTCCTCGGGCAACCCGGCGGGCGACCGACGCGGCGACTCGACCAGGGGCGAGCGACCGATCTCGTCAAGGTCCTTGACGATCTCGGCGTGGCCCACGCCGTCGGGCGTGCGCAGCTCGATCGGACAGAGGGTCGAGTTGAAGTCGACGACCCGCACGTTGCCGATGCGGAACACGCGGTTGAACGGGAACAGGCGACAGGTCGATGGCTTGGCGGCCCGCCCGTCCTCGGCCTCGATGCGGCAGTAGCCATCGCCCTGCAAGAACCAGCAGCGATCGGTCAGGTTCTGCGCGACGAGCGTGCCACCACCACCGAGACGCAGGTGGCGAGCGAGGCGCGGCTGGCGACCGAGCAGCGGCACGAGCTCGTCGGCGTCGATCGCGAACGTCTTGCCGCGGCAGCAGCGCTGGCCGCACGCCGCGCAGTCGTAGCCGAGCGATCCGTCGGAGAAGGTGAAGTAGGTGATCACGCCGCTTGCGATTGCGCGCGGCCGTAGGCGACGTCCGCGAGCGCTCGCAGCGTCTGCAGCGACGAGGGCATCTCGCGACGAGCGATCGCGTGCACGGTGCTGACCAGCGCCTCGCACACCGGGGTCGCCACGCCGACAGCGCGGCCGCGGCGCAGCACCTCGCCGTTGAGGAAGTCGATCTCCGGCGGGCGCCCCTTCTCGAGCGCGTAGAGCATGGAGGAGCGCAGGCGGCGGTACTTGAAGCCGACCGCGAGCAAGAGCGAGTGCTTGTAGGCGAGCGACGGCGTGCCGTAGGTCGCGCGGCGCTCTTCGTCGGTGATCGCCACCTCCGAGAGCGCGAACGTGCCGCCGACCGGCCGCGGCGAGACGCCCTCGGCCTCCGCCACGGCCTTGACCTCGGCGAAGACCTCGAGCGCCAGGCGGCGCACGAAGCGATGCGCCAGCAAGCGGCCCAGGCGGTCGCCGCCGATCGCGCCGAGCGGCGAGGTCACGCAGTTGATCGCCAGCTTGGACCAGCGGACGGCGAGCAGATCGTCGACGACCGAGGTCGGCGAGGCGCACTCGAGCAGCGTCGCGACGGGCTGAGGATCGACGCCGTCCGGCAACAAGCGGCCGAGCTGCAGGCCGCCGTTCGAGGTGCGCTGGTAGAGCCCGGGCTCGACCATGCTCGCGCCCCAGCCGACGACGCACCCGATGATCCGCTCCGCGTCGACGAGCTCGGCGGCGCGGTGCTCGGGCAGGCCGTTCTGGCAGACGACGACCGGCGCGTCGATCTCGAGGTGCGGGCGCAGCGCGACCAGCGCCCCCTCGAGCGCCGGGTTCTGCGTGACGACGATCGCCAGATCGATCGAGCCGACCGTCGCGTCGAGCTCGACGACGGGCGGGCGCTGCGGCCGGGCCGACCACTCCTGCCCGTCGAGCTCACGAACCCGCAGCCCATGCTGCCCGATGGCGTCGGCGATCGCCTGCCTGCCCACGACGGGCACGACGTCGTGTCCGGCGCGAATCAGGTTGGCACAGAGGACCCCGCCGATGCCGCCACATCCGATGACTGCGATGCGCATGGCGGGCAGATCTAGCCGAGTCCGTCGGACATTTCAAGATCGTGCAATTTCACGGGAAATTCCCATGACGCGGCGACCCGTGGTGGTTCAACCGGTCGAGGGTTGCGCCGCAAGCTGCCGCGCCTGTCGATCGGCGTGGTACGAGCTGCGCACGAGCGGCCCGGCCTCGACGTGCGCGATGCCGAAGCCGAGGCCCTCTTGCCGCAGCGCCTCGAACTCGTCGGGCGGGACGAAGCGCGCCACCGGCAGATGGTGTCGGCTCGACGGCGCGAGGTACTGCCCGAGCGTCAGGATGCGGAGCTGCATCGCGCCGAGCTGCTGCATCACCGCGCGCACCTCGTCGACCGTCTCGCCGAGGCCCAGCATGAGGCCGGTCTTGACGGTGTGGCCGCGCCCGAGCGCGTGGGCGAGGACCGCCAGGCTCCGGTCGTAGCGCGCCTGCACGCGGACCTGGCGCGACAGGCGCGGGACGGTCTCGAGGTTGTGCGAGTAGATGTCGGGCCCTGCCGCGAGCACCGTGTCGACATCCTCGAGCTTGCCGACGAAGTCGCCGGTCAACACCTCGAGCGTCATCTCCGGAGCGGCCTGCTTGACGGCGCGGATCGTCGCCGCCCAGTGCGCGGCGCCGCCGTCGGGCAGGTCATCGCGATCGACCGAGGTGATCACCGTGTGGCGGAGGCCGAGGTCGGCGAGCATCGCGGCGACCCGCTCGGGCTCGTCGGGCTCCACCGGATCGGGCCGCCCCGTCGGCACGTCGCAGAACTGGCAGGAGCGCGTGCACACGCCGCCCAGGATCATGATCGTCAGGTTCTGATCGTTCCAGCACTCCCCGATGTTGGGGCACGAGGCGCTCTGACAGACCGTGTGCAGGCCGAGCTGCGCCACCTTCTGCTGCAGCGCAAAATAATTCTCGCCCGACGGCATGCGCGCCTTGATCCAGCTCGGCAGCCGCCGCCCATCGGGCTGGCGCGGCGCCGCCTCCGAGCCCGGCAGGAGCGGCAGCGAGCGTCGCTTGGGCGGAGGCTGGTCGGAGCTGGAGCGCTTGGGGGTGCTCATGGCAGGCTTATGAATCTAGTTATAGATCAATCGCCTCGCCGTGCGCGTCGGCGACCGCCTCTTTGATCGCCTCGGCGTAGGTCGGGTGAGCGAACACCGTCGAGAGCAGCTCGTCGATCGTCAGCTCGTTGCTGATCGCCAGGGTGAGCGTCGCGATCATGTCGGTCGACGCGCCGCCCAGGATGTGCGCGCCGAGGAGCTCGCCGTGCGGCTTGCCGAGGATCACCTTGACGAAGCCGGTGGTGTGCGACGCGGCCATCGCCTTGCCCGACGCCTTGAAGGGAAAGCGCCCGACGTCGTAGGCGAGCTTCTGCTCCTTGCACTTCTCCTCGGTGAGGCCGACCGAGGCGACCTCGGGCAGGCAGTAGGTGCACCCCGGGATCGCGGCGTAGTTGACCGCGTGGGGCTGCTTGCCCGCGATCCCCTCGACGCAGGCGATGCCCTCGGCCGAGGCCTTGTGCGCGAGCAGCGCGCCGCCGATCACGTCGCCGATGGCGTAGACGTTCTCGACGCTCGTCCGGTAGGTCGCCTTGTCGACGACGACGAAGCCGCGCTCGGTCTTGCAGCCGATGGCCTCGAGGCCGAAGCCCTCGACGTTGCCTTGCACGCCCGTCGCCAGCAGGCAGCGATCCGCCTCGACGCTGACCGGCTTGCCGTCCTTGTCGCTGATCGACAGGCGCACGCCCTGCCCCGCGCCGACGGCGATCGACTCGACGCCGCCCACCTTGGCGGCGGTGAGGATCTTGATCCCCTGCTTGCCGAGCTCCTTCTCGAGCGCGGTCGAGATCTCGCGATCCTCGATCGGCAGGATCGCCGGCATCGCTTCGACGAGCGTCACCTGCGTGCCGAGCGCCGCGTAGAAGTAGGCGAACTCGACGCCGATCGCGCCGGCGCCGATGATCGCCAGGCGCGCCGGCTGCTCCTTCTGGTTCATCGCCTCGAAGTACGACCAGATGAGCTTACCGTCGTGCTTGATGTGCGGCAGGGGGCGCGGCCGCGCGCCGGTGGCGACGAGGATCTTCGGCGCGTCGACCTCCTTGCCGTCGCAGAACAGGCGCACGCCAGCCGGCGTCTTGCGCAGCTCGCCCGAGCCACGCAGCGTCGTCACCTTGTTCTTCTTGAACAGGTACTCGACCCCCTTGGCCTGGCGGTCGGCGATCTTGCGCGACCGCGCGATCGTCGCGGCGAAGTCGGCCTTGGGCACCTCGACCTTGATGCCGAGCTCCTCGGCCTCGGCGAGCAGGCGCATCGTCTCGCCGGTCTTGAGCAGCGCCTTGGTCGGGATGCAGCCCCAGTTGGCGCAGATGCCCCCGAGCTCGGCGCGCTCGACGACGGCGACGCGGAGGCCGAGCTGCGAGGCGCGAATCGCCGCGACGTAGCCGCCGGGGCCGGCACCGAGGATCGCCAGATCGAAAGCGCTCGTCGGGGCGCTCATAGCAGGAAGCTCGCGGGCTTCTCGAGGATCGAGACGACGTGGCCGAGCAGCTTGGCGCCGAGCACGCCGTCGACGACGCGGTGGTCGCACGACAGCGACAGCGCCATCCGCTGCGCGATCACGACCTCGTCCTTGCCGCCGCGCTCGACGACGATCGGCCGCTTCTGCGTCTGACCGACGGCGAGGATCACCGACTCCGGCGGGTTGATGATCGCCTTGAACTCGCTGATGCCGAACATGCCGAGGTTCGACACGGTGGCCGAGCCCCCCGCGTACTCCTCGGGGGCGAGCTTCTTTTGCTTGGCACGCTCGGCGAGCGCCTTGATCTCGGCGGAGATCACCGGCAGCGGCTTCTGATCGGCGTTGCGCACGACCGGCGTCAGCAAGCCGTCGGTGACGCTCACCGCGACGCCGACGTCGATGCGACCGTGGTAGAGCAGGCCGTCGGGCGTCCAGCTCACGTTCGCCTCGGGCAGCCGCACGAGCGCCAGCGCGAGCGCCTTGACGACGAGATCGTTGACCGAGATCTTCGTCTCGGCGACCTCGTTGAGCTCGGCGCGGAGCTGCAGCAGGCGATCGACCGTCGCTTCGGCCGACAGGTAGAAGTGCGGTACGGTCTGCTTGGCCTCGACGAGCCGCTTGGCGATCGTCTTGCGCATCGGCGAGGCGGGCACCAGGCGGTCGGCGCCAGCGGGGCGGGCCACGAACGTCGGCGTCGACGCCACCGAGGCGACGGGCGCGCGCTCGACGTCGCGCTTGACGATGCGGCCGCCGGGGCCGCTGCCCTGAAGCGAGCCGAGCTCGACGCCGCGCTCGGCGGCGATCTTCTTGGCGAGCGGCGAGGCCTTGACCCGGCCGTCGCTG
>CAZPEY010000188.1:0-2764 GCA_964585665.1 uncultured Polyangiaceae bacterium
CCGCACGCCCCGCGGCTGGCAGCCCAGCGAGTTGCGCGTGAGGTACACGCACGCGCCGTCGCCCCCGCCGCCCACGTCACGGGCGCGCGGGATGTGGAACTGCTCACGCAGGTCGCGCAGCGGGTCGGCGGCGTCGAGCGCGTGCGCTTCGCTCTGGCTGTTCGCGTCCATCGGGGCATGATACGGATCACGCGGGCGCGTGCGACCGTCCCAGGAAGTCCATCGCGGCGCCTCCCCGCAGGTCGTCGGCCCCCGCCCCCAGCTCGCCCGCGATCGAGTCGATGAGCGAGCCCGGACGGTCCTCGCCCAGCGGGAAGGGGTAGTCGCTCCCGAGGGCCACCCGCCGCGAGCCCAGCAGTCGCACGACCAGCCGCAACGCGTCCGCGTCGTGCACGAGCGAATCGACCCAGAAGGCGGCGTGGGCGCGGTGCCCGCCCGCGAGATACTCGCGGGGGTGCCGGGCGCTCGGGGGGAAGAGGTCCCGGCGGCACTCGAACCCGTGGACGATCCGCCCGAGCGTTCCGGGCAGCGAGCCTCCGCCGTGGGCGAAGCAGAGGCGCAGCCGCGGGAGCGCGTCGAGCACCCCTCCGAAGATCACGCTCATCATCGCGATGGTCGTCTCGACGGGCATGCCCACGAGCCAAGGCATCCAGTAGCGCGCCATGCGGTCGACCGGCTCCGGTGTGCCTGTGGCGGCGGGCCTCTGCCCCGCCTCGGCCATGCCATACCGCACCATGTCCCAGGGGTGGACGAAGACCGCCGCCCCAAGGCGCTCGCACTCGCGCAGCACCTCGACGACGCCCGGCTCGTCGAGGTTGCCCCCGTTCACGTTGGTCCCGATCTGCACGCCGCGGAGGCCCAGGTCACGGACGCACCGCTCCAGCTCGCGGCAGGCGAGCGCGGGGTCCTGCATGGGCAGCGTGCCCAGCCCCTCGAACCGTCTCCGACCGGCCCCCGCCGGCGTGTCGCGACAGACGCCCGCGATGTGGTCGTTCAGCAGCCGCGCCAGGTCGTTCGCGTCGGCGGGTTTGGCCCAGTACGAGAACATCACGGGCACGGTGCTCAGCACCTGGACGTCGACGCGCGCGGCGTCCATGTCGGCCAAACGCGCGGAGGGGTCCCAGCAGTTGGACTGAACGTCTCGGAAGGACTCGTGCGAGCCGTCCGGGCGCGAGCGGCGCATGCACGCACAGCCGCGGCGGGCTGGGTCGTGCGCGAGCGAGACCCAGCCCGCGTAGCCGGTCCGCGCCGTCCAGTCGGGCCACTCGCGCGGGAGGATGTGCGTGTGCAGGTCGATGGTGGTCACGGCCGGCGCATCATTGGGGCCCGACGGTCCCCGCGCCGCCGGCGGGCAAACCCCAACGCTTCACGAGGTCCGCCCCGTCGTACGCCCGCCCGCACTCGGGGCACTCGCCCGCCGCGGCGATGCCCTCGAGCGAGTACCCGCAGTGCCAGCAGACGCGCCCGCGCAGCGACGCCGCACGCTTCTGCTCGCGCTGCACGGCCATCCCGAACCACCACCAGAGCACCCCGCCCAGCGAGCCCGGGACGGCGACGGCGATGCCGTAGGCCCACTTCGGGAGCGCCGGCTTGCCCCAGCGCGAGACCGGAAAGACGAGCAGACTCAGCGCGAGCGACGCGCCGATCCGCCACGCGAGGGACCGGCGGAGATACGCCGGGATGCCGGTGGCCGGGCGAGTGTCCCCGCGCGCGTTCGCCTCGTCGGGCATGATCGCACTGTACCCGATGGCGCGCGACTACGTGTGGCGATCAGGCACGTCGGGCCCTCCGACCTGCCATTGCCGGCGCAGGTTGGCCACGTCGTAGCGCGTCCCGCACTCGGGGCAATCGCCCGCGTCGCCCAGGCCGGTCAGCACGTACCCGCACTCCCAGCAGACGCGGCCCTGCTCACGGCGCGCCCGGGCGCTCAGCCGCCGCGTCCAGAAGATGAAGACGGGCACCGTCCCGATGCCCACGACCATGGGTGCGACGCGGAGCATCATCGGCAGCGGGCCGGGGAGCGAACGCCAGAGCCCCCGCCAGTCCGCCGCGACGAGCGCGAGGCAGAGGGCCATCGATCCCAGCGAGATGGCCCACGCCCGCCGCCGCGTGAACGCGGGCATCTCGTCGTGGGACGAGGGGGTCTTCACGCTACTCGACCGTCACGCTCTTGGCGAGATTCCGCGGCTTGTCGACGTCATGCCCGCGCAGCACCGCCGCGTGGTACGCCAGCATCTGCAGCGGGACCACCGCCAGGATCGGGCTGATCGGCTCGGCGCACTCGGGGATGTAGAGCACGTCCTCGGCGAGGCGCTTGATCTCGGCGTCGCCCTCGGTGGCGACGGCGATCACGTGCCCCCCGCGCGCCTTGACCTCCTGGATGTTGCTCATCACCTTCTCGTACTGGCGTCCGCGCGTCGCGATGAAGACCGCCGGCATCCCCTCGTTGATCAGCGCGATGGGCCCGTGCTTCATCTCCGCCGCGGGCATGCCCTCGGCGTGGATGTACGAGATCTCCTTGAGCTTGAGGGCGCCCTCGAGCGCGATCGGATAGTTGTTGCCACGCCCGAGGAACAGGAAGTCGCGCGCGTTGCCGTAGCGACGGGCGATGACCTGGATCTGCGGCGCCGATCCGACCACCTCGTGCATCTTCTGCGGGATGGTGAGGAACTCGGTGATGAGCGAGCGCGCGTCGGCGTCCGACAGCTTCTGGTTGCGCCGCCCGAGGTGGATGCCGAGCAGCACCAGCGTCGCCAGCTGGGTG
>CAZPEY010000188.1:2774-11042 GCA_964585665.1 uncultured Polyangiaceae bacterium
GGCCGTGAAGCATTTCGTCGAGGCGACGCCGATCTCCGGACCGGCGTGGGTGTACAGCGAGTGATGGCAAGCGCGCGGGATCGACGCATCGACGACGTTGGAGATGCACAGGGTGCGCGCGCCGCGCGCCCGACCGTCCTTGATCGCCTGCAGCGTGTCGGCGGTCTCGCCCGACTGCGAGATCGCGAGCAGGAGATCGCCCGGGCCGACGATCGGATCGCGGTAGCGATACTCCGACGCCAGATCGACCTCGACGGGGACGCGCGCGAGCTGCTCGATGATGAACTTGCCGACGAGGCCGGCGTGCCACGAGGTGCCGCAGGCCAGGATCGTGATCTTCTTGATCTCGGCTGGGTTGACCTCGACTCCATCGAGGAAGGCGTCGAGTGAGTCGACCGAGAGGCGGCCGCGCAGGGTGTCGGTGACGGCGCGCGCCTGCTCGTGGATCTCCTTCAACATGAAGTGCTTGAAGCCCGCCTTCTCCGCCGAGACGGCGCTCCAGGTGATCTCCTTGTGCGGACGCGTCACCGGCTTGCCGTCGAGGGTGAACACCTCGACCTTCTCGCGGCTCAGGCGAGCCACCTCGCCCTCCTCGAGGAAGAGCATCTTGCGGGTGTGCGCGAGGATCGCCGGCACGTCGGAGGCGACGAAGCTCTCGCCGTCGCCCAGGCCGATGACCAGCGGGGAGGCGTTCTTGGCGACGACGATCTCGCCCGGGCTCGACTCGGCCAGGACGCAGATCGCGTAGGCCCCCTCGACCTGCTGCAGCGCCGCGCGCACCGCCTGGAGCAGCGGCGGGGTCGGCGTCTTCTTGAGCTCTTCATCGACGAGGTGCGCGACGATCTCCGTGTCCGTCTCCGACGTGAAGACGCGCCCTGAGGCCTTGAGGCGATCGCGCAGCGCGACGTGGTTCTCGATGATGCCGTTGTGGATCACCGAGACCTGGCCGGCGCGGTGAGGATGGGCGTTCTCGTCGGAGGGCCGACCGTGGGTCGCCCACCGCGTGTGACCGATGCCGATCAATCCCGTCGGTGGGGACTCCTTGAGCAGCGCCTCGAGGTTGGCGAGCTTACCCTTGCAGCGCACGACGCGCGTCGCCAGGTGGCCGTCCTTGCCCGGCTCGAGCACGGCGATGCCCGCCGAGTCGTAGCCTCGGTACTCGAGGCGTCGCAGCCCTTCGATCAGGATGGGGGTCGCCTGCTTGGGTCCGACATAGCCAACGATTCCGCACATGACGCTCGTGTACCACGAAAGGCCACCCGAACGGCAGGGCCGAAACGGCCGTCCGGAGGTGACGATTTCGTGGCCCCGCCCAGCAGGGGCGTCGATCGCTGCCCCGATTGGTACAGGGGCGCAGATTTCCTAGGGAAGCGCTCGACGCTGTGGAAAGATCCCAGCAGCAGCACCAGGAGGCATCGTGCGCACGACACAACTCGGCTTGGCTTTCGCTTTGATGGTTGGGCTTGGCGCTTGCGTCGAGTCCGGGCAGCGCACCGGCAACAACAACGACGGCGGCGGCAACGGCGGCAACGATCTCTCGGCCGGCGAGGACTTCTCGACGGGCGGCGAGTCCGATCTGTCGGTGCCGATCACCACCTTCGACCTGGTCGGCAAGGAGGCCGGGACGGCGTACGACGACGCCGGCATGGTCGATCCCGATGCCAACGGCTGCGGCATGGGCGAGACGGCCGCGGTGTGCGCGATGCCGATCGCCGCCGGTGCGGGCTGCATGCTCGTCGAGGATTGCGTGCTCGGAGGCGGCTCGGGCAACGGCGAGGACGACGACTGCAACGGCATCGTCGACGACGGCTGCTCCTGCGTGCCCGGTGAGGTCAAGAAGTGCTTCCTCGGCCCGCCCGGCAAGCGCAACGTCGGCGCGTGCACCGACGGCACGATGACCTGCTTCGGTGGCGAGTTCGGCTCGTGGGGAGACTGCGTGGGCTCGATCGGGCCGTCAGCGGAGACGTGCGACGGCCTCGACAACGACTGCAATGGCTGCGCCGACGACGGCCTGTGCTGCGGCGACAACGGCGTCAAGTGCCCGGCCCCCGGCGATCCGAACATCGCGCCGGTCACGCCGTACTCGACGCTGACCTACGACGGCGCGCAGTTCTTCTCCGGCACCGCCAAGAGCTGGACATGGACCGTCGAGGGCGGCCCTTGCGATCGCCTCTTCGCGTCATCGTCGTTCACGCCCGTCTCGAACCCGGCCAAGCAGAGCTTCACGGTCACCAACGGCACGACGGAAGATCCGAGCATCTACTTCTCCCTGTCGGGCGACTACACGGTGACCATGACCGTCGTCGACGACATGGACAAGAGCTACACCTGCAAGTGGGTGCAGCCGGTGTTCGGCCCCGGCGTGCGCTTCGAGCTGTGCTGGGATCACCAGGGCACCGCGGCGCAGGGCGGCGCCGATCTCGACCTGCACGTCCACAAGTCGGGCACGACGAGCGACTGGTTCATCGCGCCCGGCACCGGCTCGACCGACGTCGGCGCCTGCTCGGGCCCGAAGAAGAAGTGCAAGTTCGGCGCGACCTGCAACGCGAGCAATCGCTGCATCCTCACCGGCTACGGCATCAACCCGGACGACTGCTTCTTCGCCAACTGCACGGCGCGCCAGTACACGATGCCGATGGCCGGCGTCAGCGATCCGGACTGGTACCCCGACTCGACGCCGGCGACGAACTGCCAGGGCAACGCCAAGTACGGCGCCGACTGGGCGACGCTCGGCTACTGCCACAACCCGCGCCTCGACCTCGACAACATCAACGACGTCGGCGTGCCCGAGAACACCAACATCGACAACCCGGCGAACAACGACAAGTTCCGGGCGATGGTGCACTACTACGGGCAAGACAACGTCGAGTCGACGACCGACATCGAGCAACACCCGATCGTCAACGTCTACTGCGGCGGAAGTCTCAAGGCCTCGTACGGACAGACCCCCAACCAGGTCACTGGCTTCTCGCACGGTACGGCGCAGGCGACAGGTCAGATGTGGCGCGTCGCCGACGTCACCGCCCAGGTCGACGGATCGGGCAACACCACCGACTGCACGATCACGCCGCTCCACGCTCCGGCGACGACTTCCGGCTACTGGATTTCGTCTGCGATCAGCACCGACCGCACCTACTAGCCTGGGATGCACCACCTCGCGACGCTCGCGATCCTGGCCACACTCCTCGTCGGGCTCGCGACTGCGCGCGCCCAGTCGACGTGCGACGAGCGGGCCTGGAAGAAGAGGCTCGGGCACGGTCGCAAGCTCGCATCGCAGAAGAAGTGGAGGGCCGCCGTCGAGGCGCTCGATGCGTTCAAGAGCGACTGCTACCCAACCAAGAGCGCCGAGCGCAACCTGTGGCTGCTCAGCGAGCTCGCCGCCGCGCAGCTCCACGCCGGCGACAAGCAGGACTGCCTCGACACGCTGAGTGAATTCGAGGAGGCGTGGGTGCCGCGCGCCGTCCCCGCCGCTCGCGCCATGCTCCACACCGCCAAGCAGTGCCTCGAGTGGAAGGAGTCGTCCTGCGACTACTACACCGATCAGAACGTCGTCTGCTCGCTGGCCCTCGAGCTCGAGCTCGCACCGCGCGCACGCTACGCCGCCGCCAAGACGACGCGCTGCCCGTTCAAGACCAAGCTGAAGGGCGCCGTCGCCCTGCCGGGCATCGCCGACCGCTGCGTCGCCGTCCAGCACGGCCGCGGGGCCAAGCTCGAAGAGCTCGACGGCGACGGCAACGCGCCGGCCGGCGCCTGCCCCGACCTCGTCATCGTCGACAAGACCGGTGTCGTCGGCAAGCGCGACGCCCAGCCCGAGACCTTCCTCGACGCGGTCAGCGACTGCTGCCATGCCACGGTGCTGCACACGCTGCGCGACGGCGACCGCACGCTCGTCATCCTCACCTCGGACGGCCCGGCACGCGACTGCTTCGGCGGCACCGCCTCCGTCGACGAGTGGGAGGTGTTTCGCGTCGACGGCGATCGGCTGATCCCGCACGAGAGCCTGCGCGTGCTCATGCACTGAGCGCGGCGTCAGCCCGGTAGCGGCAGGCTCTCATGATCCTACACAAGTGGCCGCCGAGAGAGCGACGGCGCGAATACGTTGCCCCGGGAGTGGAAGGGATCCCTCTCCTCGCGGAGTTACTTTGTCAGGAGCACGATCGAACCTGCCCTGTGGCACACCCGTCGTCGGGTGACGCAGCGAGGAGAGAGGCCGCACCTCCACCCGGCGCCACGAGTCGGGTGCGAAGGCACCCCGAGATGTGATCAATCATGAGAGCGGCAGGCTACTTCTCGAACACGCGGACGATGTCGAACTGCGTCTCGCGGCGCAGCCCGATCGCCAATCCGACGCCGACCGCCACACCCGCGACGACCAGGCCCACCGTCGTCCACAGCCACCAGCTCCGCGCCACCGATGGCTGCGCCCCCGCCTTGGGAAGCGCCACCAGCGTCGGCTGCAGGCGCAACGACTGCCCGGCCGCGAGCTGAACGCTGGCGCGCCACGGCGCCTGCCCCTCCGAGGTCAGCTCGAGCTGATGCTCGCCCGGCGGCAGCGCGTACGGAGACACCCCCTTGGGATCCTTGCCGTCGACCAGCAGCGTCGCCCCGTTGGGCACTGGCAGCTCGAGCGACGCCTCCGGCAGGCGCGGCAGCGTCTCGGCCAGCGTGATCGGCGTGCCCGGCTGACAGATCACGCTCCGCCGCACGTCCTGGTGCCCAGCGCGGCTGAGGACGAGCGCGTGCTCGCCGCCCGCGATGCGCTTGTCGATCGGGCTCGCGCCAAGGTCGAGGCCGTCGAGCTTGACCTGCGCGCCAGCGGGGGACGTGGTCAGCTGCAGATCGCAGCCGCGCACGAGCAGCGTCGCCGCCACGGCGACCTCTTGGTTCGCGACGGCGACGACGTCCCGCTGTACGAAGGTCTCGTGCCCATCGAGCTCGAGCATGATGCGGTGACGCCCGGGGGCGACCGGCACCACCTGCGGTGTCTTGCCCTTGGCGCCCTCCGCCTTCAAGTCGACGTAGATCGTCGCGCCGGGCGGCTGCGAGGTGATCGCGAGGCGCGCCTTGGGCAGCAGCTCGAGGCCTTGCTTGAGCTTCTGCACAGACGCGCGCAGCTTGGGGTTCTTCTCGAGCTGCAGTACGCGCTCGTAGTCGGCGCGCGCCTCCTCGATCTGACCGAGCTTGACGTAGACGTTGGCCCGCAGCAGGTGAGCGCGAGAGGTCGGCTGCTTGGCGATCGCCTGGCCCAGGTCGCCGAGAGCGCGCGCGAAGTCCCCCTCTTCGAAAGCGTGGCTGGCCGATTCGTAAAGATCATTGACCATCGCCTCGGGCCGCGGCGCTGCAACGGCCAGCGGCATCGCTCCCGCGCCGAGCAGGAGGGCGAGCACCACGCCCCACCGCGCGCCGCGCGGCTGCCTTCCGACGAGTTTCATCGCTCGCGATCTTATCGGCTTCTTGCGCCGCCGTCACGCCACGGTATCAAATGAAGCACCGTGAAGATTGGCGACCGTGTCGGCAAGTACCTCATCACCGACAAGCTCGGAGAGGGCGGCATGGGCGTCGTCTTCGGCGCCCAGCACGAGGCGCTCGGGCGCGACGTGGCGATCAAGGTGCTGCACGGGCAGTTCGCCAAGCGCGCCGACCTGATGGAGCGCTTCTGGCGGGAGGCGGAGGCCGTGTCGAGCATCGGCCACCCGAACATCGTCGCGGTCTACGACTTCGGCAAGCTCGACGATGGTTCGATGTACTACGTCATGGAGCGGGTGCGCGGGGAGACGCTACGCCAGCGCCTGCGCCGCGAGCCACCCTTGCCACGCGACGAGCTGGCCGCGATCTTCGTTCAGATCTGCCGGGCCTTGGCAGCAACGCACGAGCGCGGCATCACGCACCGCGATCTCAAGCCGGACAACGTCCTGCTCCAGACCCAGAGCGTCGGTCCGCCGCACGTCAAGCTGCTCGACTACGGCATCGCCAAGGTGCGCGAAGACTCTCGTGACCCGGGGCTGACCGGGGTCGGGGCGATCCTCGGCACGCCCCAGTACATGGCCCCCGAGCAGGTCGCGGCGGCGCAGCTCGTCGACGGGCGGGCCGATCTCTACTCCCTCGGCGCGATCCTCTACGAGGTCTTCACCGGGCAGCCGCCGTTCGTCGGCGAGCCGATCAAGGTGATGATGTCGCAGATGAAGGACCCGGTCGTCCCTGTCGAGACGCGGGCCAAGCGCGAGCTCTCGACGGCGATGGCGTCGCTCATCATGCGCTCGCTCGACAAGCAGCCCGAGGGGCGGCCGCCGAGCGCGCTCGAGTTCTCGATCGAGCTCGAGAAGGCGCTCGGACTGACGCCGAGCGCGGTGCCGATCCCGCTGCCGCCGCTGCCGAGCACCGCGGCGCTGCCCGGCCAGGAGCCGGCTCCGCGACGACGGAGCGCTCTCGTGGCCGGCGCGCTGCTCGCCGGCGTGCTGGCGATCGGCGGTGGCCTCCTGACATACCAGCTGATGGAGGGACGCACGAAGAGCCGCGATCCCGGCAGCGCGCTGATCGCTGCGACGCTCGCTGGACCGAGCGACGGGCGCCAGCTCCTCGCGGGCCTGGTCGGCGAGGCGCAGCATCCGCCCGCCGAGCTGATCCTGCCGCTCTGCGGCGACGACAACCCCGAGGTGCGCCGCCTCGCCGCGCTCGCCGCGATCCGCGTCGCCTCGGGAAGCCCCGAGGACAAGGGCCCCGCCGCGGGGACCCATGCGGGGATCGACGCGGCGCTCGCGGCAGCCGAAGAGCGCTCCGGTGGCCAGGTCGCGATCGACGTCGCGCTGGCGCGGGTGCTCCGCGATCGCACGCTGCCTCTCGGCGCGCTCGAGACGCTCGGCAACCAGCTCGACGCGACGAGCTTCTTGCGCCTCCAGCGCGCGCGCCACGCCCGCGGCCTCGTCCCGGCGGACGCGCTCTATCGCGCCGCGGTCGCGGCGGTGCGCGCACCGCTCGGCGAGCGTGTCGCCGCGCTGCGTGCGTTCGGTGGCACCGACCAGTGCCGGGCGCTGGCGGGTGATGCGACCCAGCCCGGCGAGCTGCGCCTCGCCGCGGCGCTGGCGCTGCCCGAGGCCGAGCGGGACGCCGTCGTCCTCTCCGTCCTCGCCAGCGACGTGACGCTCGACGCGGGAGCGCGCTTCGTCGCCGAGCTGGCGCTGGCACCCCGTCGGCCCGAGTCGCTGCGCGCCGTCGAGGCGACCCTCCGCGGCGCCCCACCCGAGGTCCGCGCCCGGGCTCTCGTCCTCGCTGCCGACGTCCCTGCCGTCTCTGAGACGCTCAGGGCCGCCGCCAGCACCGCCGTGACCGACAGCGAGCTGCGGGTTCGACTGGCCGCTGCGCTCGCACTGCGTATATTGTCCGCGACGGAGCCGAGTCGTTGAAGCGCTGCACGGTCTGTCACAAGAACTTTGCCGAGTCCGCCACCTCGTGCGAGGAGCACGGGGCGACCTTGCGCGGCGATGCGCTAATCGGCGCGCGCCTCGGCAGCTTCGTCATCGAGCGCTTCCTCGCCGAGGGCGGGCTCGGTCAGGTCTACATCGCCGAGCACACCGACATCCGCCGCAAGGTCGCCTGCAAGGTGCTCAAGCCCGAACAGGTCTCCGATCCGGCGGCCGTGCAGCGCTTCTTTCAAGAGGCACGGGTCGTCTCTCGTCTCGGCCACCCGCACCTCATCGACATCTTCGACATCGGGCAGACGCCGGACGGCCGTGTCTACTACGTGATGGAGCTGCTCGCCGGCCGCACGCTCTCGGAGCGCATGGCCAAGGAGCCGCTGCGCTTCGCCGAGTTCGTGCCGATCCTGATCGACGTCTGCAGCGCGCTCGAGGCCGCGCACGCGCAGGCCATCGTCCACCGCGATCTCAAGCCCGACAACCTGTTCCTCGTCGAGCGACCGGGCGAACCGGCGTTCGTCAAGATCCTTGACTTTGGCATCGCCAAGGTGCTCGGTCCCGAGGCCCAGCTCGAAGGCAACCTGACCAAGACCGGCCACCTCATCGGCACGCCGCAGTACATGGCGCCCGAGCAGATCGAGGGCCTGCCGATCGATGCCCGCACCGACCTCTACGCACTCGGCGTGATCATGTATCAGCTCGCGACGCGCGCGCTGCCGTTCCGGGGTCAGACGCTCGGTGCGATGCTCAAGGCACACCTCATGGAAGCGCCGCCGCGGTTCACCGCGACCGTCCTCGCGCTCGGCGTGCCGGCCGGGTTCGAGGCGGTGGTGCGGCGCGCCCTCGCCAAGCACCC
>CAZPEY010000189.1:0-10913 GCA_964585665.1 uncultured Polyangiaceae bacterium
TCTTCCGCGTGCCCCGCACGCAGACCGGGTTCTGGGACGAGTTCGGCGCGCTGTATCGGCTCGACCTCGACCTCGACTCGCTCGACCTCGACTCGGACAACCTCACCGCCGCCGAGGAGGCGACGGCGGGCACCCTCGACACCATCTACGACTCCGACGGCGGCGGCAGCAGCGATGGCGACGAGGTCCATCTCTGGGGCACCAACCCGAAGGACTTCACCGACGATGCGTACTTCCGCGCCAACAAGAAGCTGGTCCGCTACGCACCGAGCCCGCTCCTCCAGATGCGCTTCGGGCGCACCGCTGCGTCGGCGCTGCAACCCGACAGCACCGTGTGGCAGGCGAACCAGCGCCGATCGGCGACACCGCTGCGCGCCTACTGCCTCAGCGGCGACAAGTGCGTCGACGCTAGCGGCGCGGTGGTGCTCGACCTGGCAGGACTGAACGCGACTACGTGGGGACCGTCCGTCGACGGCACCTTCGAGCTGCTGCACGACGCGACGGGCTTCTTCGGCCTGCGTTACGCGGACAGCGCCCGCATCGATCTGCCGAGCGACGCGAGTTTGGCGTCGATGCTGACCGGCGCTGGGCAGTTCCAGGGGCGCGCAGTCAACGAGCACGAGGTGTATGTGTGGCGTCTCGACAACGCGCCCATCATCGTGCGCCTCGGGCGCGGCGACGCACCGATCGTCGCCTGGAACCCACAGCAGGAGCTGGCCGACTCCGGCTTCTCCAACCCGGACCGGATCGTCAGTCAGGTGGTCGGCTACAGCAGCGAGCTCGGTCGCCTGCTCATCTCCTTCAAGCACTACTTCTCGACGCGCTACTTCCTCTTCGGGGTCGATGGCGTGCGCGCTCCGGTGATCGTCAAGAACACCTATCAGCTGCGCGGCACCATCGGAGAGGACCAACTGCCCAACTTCGGCAACGTCTGCGGCGCCAGCCTCCTCGGCGCCAACTTTCCTTCGTTCTTGGTGCCAACCGGGCACGGTGACTACCTGCGCGAGAGCGGTCGGGTCGATCCCTCGATGATCCCGCTCGGGTCGCGCAACCTCTACGCTGGCACACTCCAGCACTATTTTGCCGACACCCTCGTCGGCTTGGTGAACGACACCTCGGGCCTCTACCTCATCGAGACCGTGCGCTACGAGGACGACGATCTGCAGCCTGGAGATCTGATCGCCACCGGCGGCATCAGCGCTTTCTCCTTCGAGACCATCGCGCACCGAGAGCTCGTGCCGAAGCTCTACCAGATCGGCCGACGCGGCGGCGCCGTGCCTCTCTTTACTGCGGACTTCTTCGACGATGAGTTGACGGGCGCCTCCATCGGCAACCACGGCCGACTCTGCCTCACCAACCCGAAGCGGGGGACGGTTCGAGAGCTCGCGCTGTACGGTGAGAGCCGCGTCCCGAACCAGCTCATCGCGGACGACGACATCCAGGGCGCGATCGATTGTGCCTATGCCAACGATGGGTCGCTCTACGTCCTCGCCAACGAGCCGACGCGCATCCTGCGGCGCCCACTCGGCACAACAACGTGGGAGACCCTCGCGGTCGATCGGCCGAGCGAGCGCGCCGTGCAGTTCCTCGTCGCTGGCGACGGCAAGACACAGGTCCTCTACGAGAGCGATCCGGCGACCGGGCGCGGCTGGGCGCTCGACGGCTCGGTCATCGAGGTCTTCGCCAACGCTCCGATGAACTACCGCGGCCAAGCCACCGGCCCCGACCTCAAGAGCTGGTTCGAGGCCGAGCGCGCCTTCCTCGACTACAACCTCGGCGAGTCGTTTCCTACGGACAAGCGCGCCCACGTCGTCCAGCGCCCGGACGGGCTGGTCGTCGTCAGTCTCTATGATCCGAAGGTGGGCGCTCCCGCTGCCAAGCTGCTGGTCTGGGATCCAGCGACGGGAAAGCGCGGCAACCTCGTCATGGGTGCGGACCGCGGCATGGGCGGCGGCTTGGCGATCGTGCCCGGCGGCAAGGCGGTCGATCCGTGGACTGGCCAGCCCTTCTCGCCGTCGAACACCGGCATCGACGGCGGGCTCGGCGGCCCCGACGGTGGAGGCGGCGGCGGCGACAACCCGGGCGGCTGCAAGGGTTGCAGCCTCACGACACCCGCCTCCGAGGAGGCCCTATCGGCAAGCCTCCTCCTCGCGCTCGTCGGCGGAGCCTTGCGGCGACGACGCGCCACCTAGCATCGCCCGCCCGATCCACACCGCACCGTCGGTGCTTGCGCTGGGGCGGCGATCTTTGCGATAGTTCCGGACCCATGGCCTTTTCTCTTCGCCTGTCGTACGCGCTCGTGCCGCTCTTGGCCGCCTGCTCCACCGGCGGCACCGATCCGCCCCGTCGCGACCTCTCCGTCGCCGTCGACGCCGGTCAGCTCGACGCCAAGATGCCTGGCCTCGCGACCGCCTGCGGTCCGCGCACCGCGCCGGTCCGCCTGTCGAACCTCCCGGGCGAGCACCAGTACCCGCGCGTCTCGTTCACCGGCACGAGCTACCTCGTCGCGTGGAACACCGAGACGGTCGAGCAGACCGGCCTCGTCAACCGCATCGATGCCCAGCTCGTCGACGGCGATGGGCAGAAGCTCGGGCCCAACCTGCCGATGTCGCCGTCCTCGATCGCCGATCAGAGCCCACCCTCGGTCGCGCCGGTGACCAACGGCACCGCGATCGCCTGGGCGCGCCGGGACGGCAAAGGCTCGACCAACATCGTGCTGTCGACCCTCGACAACAACGGCCAGAAGCTCTCGTCGACGGGCGCCGCCTGCCTCCCCGACAAGGAGGACTGTGGCATCGTCGAGGTCACCGACTCAGGTCGCGCGACCTATCCCTACCTCGGTCGCCCGGTGCTCACCGAGCGCACCGCAGTGCCGACGGACAACGTGGTCAGCCTCGCCTGGCTCGACACGCGCAACTACCCCTGCCCGCCCCAGGGCTGCCTCAACCTCAACGACGTCTACTGGAAGAAGCTGCAGGCGGGCGGCACCGAGCTCATCCCGGAGCGGCGCTTGACGCCCGTCGGCGCGAACCACCGCCACGCCAACCCGCGCATGGCCTTTGACGGTGCCTCCTCGGGCGTCGTCTACCGCGACGACACCGCCGTGCTCTACACCGACTTCTACTTCACCGCCGTCGACCTGGTCGGCCTCGTCTCCACCTCGCCGACCAAGATCGGCTCGGCGGCCGGCAAGGGCTTGCAGGTCGGCGGCCCCGACATGATCTACGCCGACAGCGCCTATGCGCTGGTCTCGATCGCCGGCTCGACGGGCTCGGCCAACGTGGTGTTCCAGCGCTTGCAGAGCAACGGCCAGAGCGCGCTCCTGCCGCGCGGCGTGTCGTTCACCGGTATCGCCTGCACGCCCACCGTCGCCTTCAACGGCGAGTTCTACGGCATCGCCTGGCAGACCGACTGCTCGCTGGCGGGCAGCGCCCTCGCCTTCGTCCTCGTCGACAAGCAGGGAGTGCGGATGAAGGCCGACGGGACGTCGTGCATCGGCTCCTTCGACGACACCTGCGGCGTTCAGATCATCGTCCCGGCCGAGGCGGGACTGTCGTCGTTCCCCGAGCTGGTCTGGTCGGGGAACAGCAACTTCGGGCTGGTGTGGATGGAGCGTCAGGGGCGCGAGGCGGGACAGGCGGACGCGAACGTGATGTTCACCGAGATCGACTGCAAGGCGCTCTAGCCGGCCCTGCCGGGCCTGCCCTACAGCCCCCCGCCCTCTTCCGGATCGGGATCCGTGCCAGGCTTGTCGGCGCGCTTGACGCCCACTGCCGCCTTGACGTTCGGCTTGACGCCCGTCGACGACTCCGAGTTCGGGATGAAGCGGATCTCGGTCTTGATCTCGAACGAGATCGCCGTGAGGATCTTGGTCAGCTCGCCGGACAGGTTGACGTTCTCGAGGAAGCCGCGCAGCTCGCGCCCGATGATGCGGAACAGCTCATCCTTCGACGAGCCGGCCTGCTGGATGAGGTAGTTGGCGACGTCCTTCGGCAGCTTCATCTCCGTCGCGATGCGACGGATGCCCTCCTCGGTCGTGAACAGCGCTCCGAGCCCCGCGTAGAACGTCTTGCGCACGATGTCGGGCATGAACTGCTGGAGGCGATCGCGCATCCGCCGTTCGTCTTCGTCGCGCAGCGCGCTGTCCCGATCGTCCCCGTTGGCCATACCTTCATCGTAGCACGAAAACCTCGTCGCCGATTTTGCGCCCTCCCTCGCCGTTTCACGCTACGTTTGCGGCGTGGCAGGGGCATCGACACAGGCGCGGGTCTCCGACGACGAATCGCCACCGGCGCCGCCCACGGCGCCGCGCCCGCGGCTGGTGATCGCAGCGCCGCAGCGACGGTGGCGGAGCCTCCGCGCCTGGCGCACCGCGCTCGTCGTGATCGGCAGCTACCTGTGGCTGCGGGTCTCGCTGCGGCTGGCGCAGCCGTCGAATCACGCGCTGCTGCGCAGCCGCTGCCACCGCACCAACGCACAGCGGGTGCACGCCCTCATCGCGCGGCTGCAGGGCATCTACATCAAGGTGGGTCAGTTCATCAGCATCATGACCAACTTCCTGCCCAAGGAGTACGTCGAGGAGCTCGCGGGCCTGCAGGACCAGGTGCCGCCGCGCCCGTACCGCGACATCGAGCGCCGCCTGCGCGAGGAGCTCGGCCAGGCGCCCTCGGCGTTGTTCGCCGAGCTGTGCGAGGAGCCCGTCGCCGCCGCGTCGATCGGGCAGGTCCACCGCGCCAAGCTGCGCACCGGTGAGAGCGTCGCGGTCAAGGTGCAGTACCCCGACATCGAGCAGATCGTGCGGCAAGATCTGGCGACGCTGCGGGGCATCTTCCGGCTGATCGGCTGGATCTTCTTTCACCCGATCCTCGACACCATCTACGACGAGGTTCGCAAGATGGTGATGGCCGAGCTCGACTTTCGTCGGGAGGCGCAGAACCTCGAGCAGATCGCCAACCAGTTCGCGGCGAGCAAGGAGGTCGGCTTCCCGACCGTGCACCACGCGCTCTCGACGGGGCGGGTGCTGGTGACGAGCTGGTGCGACGGCTGGAAGGCGACTGACAAGGCGCGCCTCGCCGCGGCCAAGGTCGATCCGGGCGAGCTGGCGCGTCGGATCGTGCACGCGTACTGCACCCAGATCTTCAAGCACGGCACGTATCACGCCGATCCGCACCCAGGGAACCTGCTCGTCGTCCCCGACGGCGCAGGTGACTACAAGCTGGTGTTCATCGACTTCGGCGCGGTGTGCGAGCTCGGCCCGTCGATGCGGCACGGCATCGCCGAGGTCGTCCAGGCCGCCGTCACCCGCGACACCGAGCGGCTCTCGGCCGCGATGAAGCAGATGGGCTTCATCAAGCGCGGCGGCGACGAGGCGGTGTTCGACAAGGTGATTGACTACCTGCACCAGCGCTTCCAGGAAGAGGTGCAGCTCGACAGCTTCTCGCTCTCCAACATCAAGATCGACTTTCAGCAGAAGAAGCGGGCGCTCCACGATCTGCGGCAGATGAACCTCTCGGTGCGCGATCTCGGCGAGCACTTCTACATCCCCAAGGAGTGGATCCTCCTCGAGCGCACGCTGCTCCTGCTGACCGGCCTCTGCACGGAGCTCCAGCCGCAGCTCAACCCGTTCGAGATCATCCGCCCCTACGCTGAGGAGCTCGTGCTCGGCAAGGAGGGCGACTACGGCAAGCTGGTCGTCGACGCGACCAAGAACCTCACCGCGACGGTGCTGGCCCTGCCGCAGGAGCTGCGTCGCGCGGTGGCGAGCCTGCAGCGCGGCGAGCTCGAGATGGGGCTGCGCGGGCTCGACGGTGCGGCCGATCGCGTCTACGCCGTCGGGCAGCAGATCGTCTTCGCGATCACCGGCTCCGCGGCGGTCGCGGTGGCCCTCGTCTCCGAAGGACGCGGCCAGACCGAGCGCGCGGAGCTAGCCTGGGCGATCGCGGCGATCGCGGGGCTCGGCGTCGTGTATCGGATGGTGCGGCGGAAGTAGCCGCGAGGATCAGTTCGAGGCGAGGAGCAGCGCGATGCGGCGCAGCAGCAGCGGATGCGACAGCGGCTGCTCCGCCTTCTTCCACGCCTTCTGGTTCGCCGCGACCTCGCGCGCCTGACGGGCCAGCGCCTCGAGGTTCAGCGACGGCAGCAGCTCGGGGCCGACGGTGAGCAGCGCGATCGCCTTGATCGCCAGGTTGCGATCGTTGATCAGCGCCGCGGACAGGGCGTCGGCGGACAGCTCATCCAAGCGACGCAGCGCCGGGAAGTTGCCGAGCACGCCGCGGATTCCCGAGGTGTGGCCAAGCGCGATGTGCGCCAGCTCGTGCGCGAGCACGAAGCCGAGCATGCGGAAATCGCCGGAGCGCATCGGCCCATGGATCATGTTGTCGGTGAGCATGATGTAGTGCGCCTTGCCGAGCTTGAACGCGGCGCCGTTGGCGGTCGCGTCCTCGACGATGTAGACCTGCGGCAGCTCCTTGAGGCCGACGCGCGCCGCCATCTGCTTGATGACCGACCACAGCTCGGGGAACTGCTCGTCGTTGACGTGGATGCCGCTGCCGTGGAGCAGCGTGTGCAGCCGCTTCATCATCCACCAGCGCAAGATCACGCCGAGGATGACGAAGAGCCAGATCGCGCCAAAGGTCGAGAGCGTCAGGACCAGCGAGAGCACGCCGATCGCGATCCAGGCCAGCGTCACACGCCAGCTCGTCCCCTCGGCGATGTACTTGCTCGGATCGAGCTGCGGCCCCGAGAAATCGAGCTGGGGCAAGCCGCCAACGATCGCACCACCCGCCGCCACCGTCGAGCCACTACCGTACGTTCCCTGTGAGTCCATCTGTGTCCGCCTCCAAATGTGCGACGGACAGTAGACTCCCCTACGGTGGGTTCAAGCAAGACGTGATTGGTGTTCTCGCCCACGTGCGGGCGACGCCGCGTAGCTGGACGGCTAGCGAAAGAGATCGGAGCGGAGCTTCTCGACGGAGCGGCGCGCCTCGTCGACACGCGGATCGCTGAGCTTGAGCTGCGCCCAGACTCGCGCCGCCGAATCGGCGTCATCGAGCATCGCAAACTGCGCGCCGCGCTCGTAGCCGATCGACACCGCGTCGACCTGGCGCGACAGCGCGCGCCGATAGGCCGCGATCGCGTCACCGTAGGCGCGGATCTTCTTGCGCCGCGTCGACACCGGGCCCGACATCGGCGCGGTGCTCTTCTGAAACCCCGGCTGCAGGATGCCGTCTTGATCGGACGGATCGGCGCGGTACCAGGGATCGTGGAGATCATAGATGCGGCCGCCCGACTCCCGCCCGTTGAAGGGATCGAGCAGCCCGTCCTGATCGAGGCTGCCCGGCTGTGTCGACTTCTCCTCGACTTTGCTCGAGCCCGACGGCGGAGGCGGTGGCTTCTTGGTCATCGCCTCGAGCGCCTCGAGCTCGGCCTTGGCCTTGTCGACCCACTTCTGCTCCTCGGCGCGCTTCTCCATCTTGATGTACGTGCGGAAGGCGTCGATCGCGCCGGGCACGTCGCCGAGCCCTTTGAGCGACTGTCCGAGGCCGTAGTACGGATCCGGATCCTCGGGCTTGAGCCCGATGTACTTGCGATACGCCTCGGCTGCGTCCTGCTTCTTGTCGAGCTTGCGGTACGCGTGCGCGAGGTTGTACCAGCCGAGCGCGAACTTGCCGTCGCGCTTGCACGCCTGCGCGAACACCTTGGCCGCCTCGTCGTACTTCTTCATGGCGAAGAGCACGTTGCCGAGCTCGTTGAGCGCCTCGACGTTGCCGGGCTCAGCCTCGAGCAGCTTCTCGTAGGCGACCTTGGCCTCGTCGAGACGGCCGGCGCGCTTGTGGCCGTCGCCTTCGGCGCGGAGCTGCGCGGCGTCTGCCTTGGGCGCGGGCGGCGGCTCCTTCGGCGCGCGGCTCGGGTCGAGCTTGACGAGCTCGGCCTTGGCGGCGTCGACGAAGCGCTGCTTGCTCGGCGTCTTCTCGAGCGCGACGTACTTGTCGTACGCGGCGATGGCGCCCTTGACGTCGCCGAGGCCCTGCAGCGACGCGCCGAGGCCATAGTAGCAGTCGAGGCGGTTGCCATCGAAGGCCAGCACGCGCCGGTAGTAGTCGGCCGCGTCCGCCCACTCTTTCTTCTGCCGATACGCGTACGCGAGCTTGTAGTAGCCCTCTTTATAGTCGGCGACGCGGGCCACGCCGATCTTGAGCTTCCGGATCGCGTCATCCCAGCGCTTCTGCTTGAACGCCGCCGCGGCGTAGGCGTCGTAGAGCTTGCCGTCGTCGGGGGCTTGGTCGATGGACTTGCCGAGATCGTCGAGCTCGTCGGCGAGGAGCGGCGCGGAGAGCGACAGACCGACGCCGAGAACAATAGGCCGAATCAGAACGCGCATGTGCGACAACCTACCACATCGCGGCGAGGACCGCCACGTGCCCTCTACGACAGCACACCGGTGAATTTTGCTGCAATGCGAGAAAATGCGCGTTCTCCGACGGAGACACGCTTCGATAGGCGCTTATAGAGGCGCGCCGCCCGCGCGCTAGAGCCGCTCGAGGATGGTCGCGGTCGCCTGCCCGAAGCCGATGCACATCGTCTGCAGGCCGTAGCGGACCCCGCGCTGCTCCATCTCGTGGAGCAGCGTCGTCATCAAGCGCGCGCCCGAGGCGCCGAGCGGGTGGCCGAGCGCCATCGCGCCGCCGTTGACGTTGACCGTCTCGAGGCTCCAGTCGAGCTCCTTGCTCCACGCCAGCGGCACCGACGCGAAGGCCTCGTTGATCTCGACCAGGCCGATGTCGCGCTTCTGCAGGCCTGCGCGCTGGAGGACCTTCTGCGTCGCTGGGATCACGCCGTGGAGCATCATCGTCGGATCGACACCGGCGACCGCCGTGGCGACGATGCGCGCCCGCGGCCGGAGCCCGAGCGCCCTGGCCTTGTCGCTCGACATGACGAGCACCGCCGCCGCGCCGTCGGAGATCTGCGACGCCGTGCCGGCCGTCACGCAGCCGTCTGGCTTGACCACGGGCGCGAGGCCCGCGAGCTTCTCGAGCGTGGTGTCGGGGCGGATGCCCTCGTCCTTGTCGAAGAGCACCTCGCTGCCGTCCGGCGCCTTGACCTTGATCCCGACGATCTCGTCGGCAAACCGGCCGGACTCGCGCGCCGCAGCCGCGCGCTTGTGGCTCTCGACCGCGAGCGCCTCGCAGTCCTTCCGGCTGATCTGCCACTTGTCGGCGACGAGCTCCGCGGACTGGTGCTGCGGCACGAAGTTGTACTTGTCCGAGAACAGCGGCGAGAAGGGGATCGCGGGCGCCACTGCGGGCATGCCCATCGCCGCGTCCGAGCCCATCGCGATGCGGCTCATCGACTCGACGCCCGCGCCGATCACCGCGTCCATCTGTCCCGAAAGGATCGCCATCGCCGCGAAGTGGATGGCTTGCTGCGAAGAGCCGCACTGCCGGTTCACGGTCGTCCCTGTGACCTCGATCGGGAAGCCCGCCATCAGCGCGGCGGTGCGCGACACGTTGAAGCCCTGCTCGCCGATCTGGGTCACACACCCTGTCACGACGTCGTCGAGCTCCCTGGGATCGAGCGAGACGCGCTCGGTGACGGCGCGCAGCACCTGGGCCAACAGATCGTCGGCGCGCGTCTGCGACAGCGAGCCCTTCTTCTTGCCGATCGCCGAGCGTACCGCGGCGACGATGACTGCGTCGGCCATCCTGTCCTCCTTCGGGTGTGTGGGTATTGCGGGTGCGAGGAAAGGCTACGGTGGCGGGCGGAGAGCGGCAAGCGTGAAGCGGCGACGCTCGCTCAGTTGAAGAGGCCGGCCTCCTGCGCCTTGACGTCCGCGCACGTATAGGAGTCCGCGACCGCGACGGCCGCGAAGGTCGACTTGTCGTTGACGCTCTGCTTGATGCCAGGGTTCAGCGCGCCTACGGCGCCGGTGGTGATCGCGTCGCACGCCGCCGCTCCCTGCTTGCAGCCGAGGATCTTCTGCTCGAGCGTGAGCGCCGAGACCTCGCCGTTGATCGCCTGGCCGGTCACACCGATGCGCATCTTGTCGGGAAAGATCTGCCCGCCGAGGGTCACCGAGGCGCGCAGGTTGACGAACACCTTGTCGACGCCGGTCGCGGGCAGGTTCTTGGCGCCGAGCGTCGCGCCCGGATCGCCATCGCCCTCTTGATCGCACACGCAGCCGGTCTCGCTCGGCGCGGGATCACACTTGGTCGACGCGACGCCTCCGCACAGCTTGACGGGCGGCGAGCCGCCGGCCGTGTAGCCCGGCAGCGCGTCCGTCGTCCGGTTGGCGAGGCTGGCACCGAACAGCAGGTTGATCGGCTGCAGCGAGAAGGTGCTGCAGGTCTTGGTGCCCGACATCGTCGCCGTCGCGGTGACCGGCTTGACCGACTGGATGAGCGCGTCGGAGACGGTCAGCTCGACCGGCATGTTCTGCCCCTTGAGCGCGATCTTCGGGATCGTGATCCCGCACGGCGTCGCGACCAGGGTCGCCGACGTCCCGTTCTGCGTCACGTCGGCGAGAAACAGCAGCTCGGCCTCGGAGTCGGCGTCGACGAGACAGGCCGCACCCGAGCAGGTCGGCTCGACCTTGACGTTGACCGCCAGCTGCGCGCGCACCGCGTACTTGCCCGAGAGCGCGATGTCCTTGCCGTCGGTCTTGCAGACCTCGGCGCCCCCCGCCATGTCCTGGTTGCCGCTGCCACCGCCTCCGCCACACCCGGCCGCCACGACGATCATCAGTCCCGCGAAAATCCGCTGCATCACGCGCCTCCTCGAAAAGAGGCGCTTGTTTACGGGGACACTCCCGGTCCGGTCAAGCTGGAACAGGGCGGCGAACGGCGAGCGGCGAACCGTGGGTGTGCTCGTTTGGTGGGCGCGGGGACGGCGGAGGGCCAACGTGCCGGGGACGCAGG
>CAZPEY010000190.1:0-2245 GCA_964585665.1 uncultured Polyangiaceae bacterium
TGTCGATCGCGGTGTGGGTCGGCATGATCGCGCTGATGGGCCTCGACGCCGAGACGGGTGTGTTCATGCTGCTCTTCCTCGATCTGTCGTACGAGGACGCGGTGCGCGCTGGACGGATGCGCAACGAGGCCGATCTCGACGAGGCGATCGTGCACGGCGCGGTCAAGCGCGCCCGCCCCAAGGCGATGACCGTCTTCGCCGCGATGATGGGCCTGTTGCCGATCCTCTGGTCGATGGGGACCGGCGCGGACGTCATGAAGCGAATCGCCGCGCCGATGGTGGGCGGGCTCGCGGCGTCGTTCGTGCTCGAGCTCCTGGTCTACCCGGCGCTCTATCTGCTGTGGCGTCGGCGTGGGCTCCCAGCGGCGCCCTCCGGGGGAGGCGCGTGAACGCGGTGAGCGGGCGCGCTCGGCTGTGCTAAGAACCCGCCCATGTGCGGCATCTTTGGTGCGCTTGCGCGCTTGCCTGACGCGACCCTCGATCGTGTGTCGCGCGCGATGGCCCACCGGGGACCCGACGCCGATGGACGCTATGTCGACGACGACCTCTCGCTGGTGCATCGCCGACTGTCGATCATCGACCTCACTCCGACGGGCGCCCAGCCGATGCGCTCGGCCGACGGAGACGTGATCGTCGTCTTCAACGGCGAGATCTACAACCATCACCTCTTGCGCGGCGAGCTCGGTCGGCTCGGTCACACCTTCCGCGGGCGCAGCGACACCGAGGCGATCGTCGAAGGCTACCGCGCGTGGGGGGAGGGCGTCGTCGAGAAGCTCGACGGTATGTTCGCGATCGCGATCTGGGATCGACGGCGCAAGCGCCTCCTCTTGGCGCGGGATCGCACGGGCAAGAAGCCGCTGTTCTACGCGGAGGCGCCCGACGGGTTCCGCTTCGGCTCGACGGTCGCGACGCTGCACGAGAGCGGCGTGCCGCGCGGGCTCGATCTTTCGTCGCTGCCCTATCTCCTGGCGTATGGCTACGTCCCGGCGCCGCGCACGCTCCACGCGGGCTGCGGCTCGCTCGAGCCGGGGCAGCTCCTGATCCTCGACGCGGGCAAGCCGCCGGTCCTCCGCACCTACTGGACGCCGCGCTTCACCAGCGACTTCGGCGGCGGGCCTCCCGAGAGCTACACGCAGGCGGCACGCGCCGTTCGCCAGCTCGTCACCGCGGCCATCGAGCGTCGCCTCGAGAGCGACGTGCCGCTCGGGGCCTTCCTCTCCGGTGGCATCGACTCGACGATCGTCGTCGGCGTGATGTCGCGCCTGCTCGGTCAGCGCTGTCGGACGTTCTCGATCGGCTTCGCCCAAGATCCTCGCTACGACGAGACCCACTACGCGCGCCAGGCGGCGCAGGCGTTCGGCACCGATCACACCGAGTTCGTCCTCGAGCCGACCTCGTTCGAGCTCGTCGAAGACCTCGTGCGCCACCACGACGGCCCGTTCGGCGACTCCTCGGCGATCCCGACGCACGTTGTCTCGAAGCTGACGCGCCAGCACGTCACCGTCGCGCTCACCGGCGATGGCGGCGACGAGCTGTTCTGCGGCTATTCGCGCTTCCTGGCGGCCGAGGCGAGCGAGCTCGTGCCGCAGCCGCTGCGCTCGCTCGCCTCGCGGCTCGTCGAGCACCTGCCGAGCGCCGACAGCGAGCGCAGCCTGCTCGGCAAGGCGCGCCGCTTCCTCGGTGCCACCGAGCTGCCGCTCGCGGATCGGCTGGCGCGCTGGAACTCGTTCTTTGCTGCGCCGCAGCAAATCTTCAACCAGGACACGCTGGCTGCGCTCGGCGCCGAGGTCGACCTGCCGATCTTGTGGCAGCGCACCATCGTCGACTCGTGCCGTGGCTCGTCGACGTTGTCGCGGGTGCTCGAGCACAACTTCCGCACCTACCTGCCCTTCGATCTGCTGATCAAGGCGGACCGCGCGTCGATGATGAGCTCGCTCGAGACGCGCTCGCCGTTCCTCGACACCGCGCTCATCGAGTACGTGAGCAAGCTGCCAGCGGACTACCTCCGGCGCGGCACGGACACCAAGCGCATCTTGAAGTTCGCGTTCGCGGACCTCCTGCCCGAGTCGATCCAGCGCCGCGGCAAGATGGGCTTCGGCGTGCCGCTCGGGACGTGGTTTCGCGGCGACCTCAAGGGCTACCTCGAGAGCCACTTCGCCGACGGCGCGCGCCTCTATCGCTACCTCGATCGCGCGGCGGTGCGCCAGCTCTTCGACGACCACCAGGCCGGGCGCGCCGATCACGG
>CAZPEY010000190.1:2345-10807 GCA_964585665.1 uncultured Polyangiaceae bacterium
GAGGCAGCGGGCATCGAGCGCGTCGTCATCCCCGAGCTCGGGCGCGAGCTTCGTCCGACCAAGGACGCGCGCACGCTCTATCGCCTGACGCGCGAGCTGCAGCGGATCAAGCCCGACGTCGTCCACACGCACAAGGCCAAGGCGGGCGCGCTCGGCCGCACCGCCGCGTCCCTCCTGCGCACCAAGGCGCGGGTGCACACGTTTCATGGGCACGTCTTCGCGGGCTACTTCTCGCCCCGCAAGACCGCGGCGTTCCTCGCCATCGAGCGCGGCCTGGCGCGGCTGACCGACCGCCTGATCGCGCTGTCGCCGGCGCTGGTCGACGAGCTGGCGGATCAGTACAAGATCGCGCCACGCGAGAAGTTCGTCGTCGTTCCGCTCGGGTTGGATCTCGATCGCTTCGCGCGCGCCGACCTGCATCGCGGGACGCTGCGCGCAGCGCTGCGGGTGCGCCCCGAGACGCGGCTCGTCGGCATCGTCGGGCGCCTCGTGCCGGTCAAGGATCACGCGACGTTCTTGGCGGCGGCGGAGATCCTCGCGGCGCGCTACGCCGACCTCGAGTTCGTGATCGTCGGCGGCGGCGAGCTGCTCGGCGAGGTGACGTCGCGCGCGGGTGCGCCGTCGCTGCGCAGCCGCGTCCACATGCTGGGGTGGCGTGACGATCTCGATCGCATCTACCCGGATCTGGCCGCCGTCGCGCTGTCCTCCGTCAACGAGGGAACGCCCGTGACGCTGATCGAGGCGATGGCGGCCGGCCGACCGGTCGCGTCGACGGAGGTAGGGGGCGTCGGGGATCTGCTCCGGCAGGGGGAGCGCGGGGAGCTCTGTCGACCTCGGGACCCGCAGGCCCTGGCGGACGCGATCGAGCGGTCGTTGCGCCCGGAGGCGCTGCGGCGCGCCGAGGCGATCCGCGCGTCGATCGTCGAAGCGTATGGCTACCAGAGGTTGGTCAAGGATCTAGACCAACTATACCAAGGGCTACTCGCCGAGTAGCCGGTCGAGCGCACCGCAGACCCGCCGCTGCTCTTCCTCCGTCAGGCCCGGGTAGAGCGGCAGCATCAAGGTCTCGAGCGTCGCGCGCTCCGAGCATGGCAAGGGGCCGTGTGGCCACCCGGCGTAGGCTGGCTGTTCGTGCGCGTTGGTGATGCCGCCTCGAACCCCGATCCCCTGTCGGTTCAGCTCCTTGACCAGGGGGCGCGTGTCGAGGCCCGGTAGGCGCAGCGCCAGGCTCTGCCAGTTGCCGGCGCACCCCTCGGGCTCGACGGGAAACCGCACGCCGAGGCGCCCGGCTAGCAGCGCGCGATACCTGTCGACCTGGCCGCGGCGCTCGGCGAGCAGCGAGGGCAACCGGTCGAGCTGCGTCCGCCCGATCGCCGCCTGCAGGTCGGTCATTCGGTAGTTGAAGCCGACCTCGGTGTACGTCGTCCCGTCGAGCGTGCCGTGCTGCCGGAGGCAGCGGATCCGCTCGAGCAGCGCCGCATCACGCGACGTGACCATCCCGCCATCCCCGGTCGTGAGGATCTTGCGCGGATGGAACGAGAAGGTCGCGAACGCACCGCGCGGCGCGCCGATGCGAACCCCCCCGTGCGTTGACCCGAGAGCGCACGCCGCGTCCTCGACGAGCGGTAGCCCATGCTCGGCGGCGAACGCCGCGACGGCGTCGAGGTCGCATGCCATGCCGAGCTGGTGCACGCAGAGGATGGCGCGGGTACGCGCGGTGAGCGCGGCGCCGAGCTGGCGGGCGTCGAGGTTGAGGGTGTTGGGCTCGATGTCGACGAACACCGGGCTCGCCCCGGCGAGGCGAATCGCATTGGCGGTGGCGATGAACGAGTGCGACACGGTGATCACCTCGTCGCCCGCCCCGAGGCCGAGCGCTAGCAGCCCGAGGTGCAGCGCCGCCGTCCCCGAGGAGACCGCGACGGCACCGGGCGCGCCGACGAAGGCCGCGAGCTCCTGCTCGAAGGCCGCGACCTCGGGCCCCTGCAAGAGCCACCCGCTCGCGAGCACGCGCGCGAGGGCGAGCTGCTCGTCGCTGTGCAGCACGGTCCTTGTGATCGGGATCATGGCCGTCGGGCCAGCAGCGCTCATACTATGCATCTTACGCCCAGCACCCCCCGGCGCCGCTCGCGATTCCGCGTGGAAAGCGCCCCGGCTCGTGGTAGAAGCCAACGGTTTCAGGTTCTTAAAAAGAGGAAGAGACGCATGCGCTACTTGATTACCGGCGGTTCGGGGTTCATCGGCGGGCACCTCTCGGAGGAGCTGCTGCGACGTGGGCACGAGGTGTTCGTCATCGACGATCTGTCGACGGGAAGCATCCACAACATCGAGCACCTGAAGGGCAACCCCAAGTTCAAGTACGTCATCGACACCGTCGCCAACGAGCACCTGATGGCCGAGCTCGTCGACGCCTGCGACAAGATCTACCACCTCGCGGCCGCCGTCGGCGTCAAGCTCATCGTCGAGTCGCCGGTCCGCACGATCGAGACCAACATCAAGCTCACCGAGATCGTCCTCGAGCTGGCCGCCAAGAAGCGCCGCCCGACCTTCGTCGCCTCGACGAGCGAGACCTACGGCAAGTCGATGGCGTTTCCGTTCCGCGAGGACGGCGACCTCGTCATGGGCGCGACCAACAAGGGCCGCTGGTCGTACGCCTGCAGCAAGGCGATCGACGAGTTCCTCGCGATCGCGTACTGGAAGGAGAAGAAGCTGCCGACGGTCGTCGCGCGCCTCTTCAACACCGTCGGGCCGCGCCAGACCGGCCAGTACGGCATGGTCATCCCGAACTTCGTCCGCCAGGCGCTCGCCGGCGAGCCGATCACCGTCTACGGCGATGGCAAGCAGTCGCGCTGCTTCTGCCACGTCCACGACACCGTCAAGGCGCTCGCGTCGATCCTCGATCACGAGCGCGCCTACGGCGAGGTCTTCAACATCGGCAACAACATCGAGATCACCATCGGCGATCTGGCGCGCACCGTCCGCGACGCCTGCGGCTCGAAGTCCGAGATCGTCTACATCCCGTACGAGAAGGCCTACGAGGCGGGCTTCGAGGACATGACCCGCCGCGTGCCCGATCTGTCGAAGATCAACGACTTCATCGGCTGGAAGCCGACGCTCTCCCTGCAGCAGATCCTGACGGACGTGATCGCGCAGCAGAAGGGCGAACGCTAGAGGGGCGACCATGGCGAGCTATGCGCTGCCGTTCGGCGTCTCGCTCGCGATCTCGCTCGCGCTGACTCTCCTCGTCTCCGCGGTGGCGCGGCGGTTTGGCTTCGTCGCCAAGCCGCGCGCCGATCGCTGGCACAAGAAACCAACCGCGCTGTTCGGCGGCGTCGCGATGTACGTCGCGTTCGCGGCCACCGCGCTCGCCCTTCGCCTCCACGACATCGAAGGCGACATGCTCCTGCTCGCCTGCGCCTCAGGCATGTTCGTCCTCGGCTTCGTCGACGATCTCGTCCAGCTCAAGCCCTACGCCAAGCTGGTCGGCCAGATCGTCATCGCGGCGATCTTCACGACGTTCGGCCTGCGCCTGCACTGGCTGCCGTCCCCGCCGCTCGATCAGCTGCTGACGATCTTCTGGCTCGTCGGCATCACCAACGCCGTCAACCTGCTCGACAGCCTCGACGGGGTTGCTGGTGGCATCGCGGCCATCGCCGCCGCCTTCCTCGTCTACTTCTGCCACAGCTCGGGGCAGCACGGCGCCGCCTGGCTCGCGGCCGCCTTCTGCGGAGCGGTGCTCGGCTTCCTCGTCTTCAACTTCAACCCGGCGTCGATCTTCATGGGCGACTGCGGGTCGCTGTTCCTCGGCTTCTTCCTGGGTGGCATCGTCCTCGTCAACAACCAGGTCGGCACGCGGCGCAACCTGCTCGCCGTGCTCACCATCCCGGTCCTGCTCCTGCTCATCCCGATCCTCGACACGACGCTGGTGACGGTGACGCGCAAGTTCCATGGGCGCCCGATCTCCCAGGGCGGGCGCGATCACACCGCGCATCGCCTCGTCGCGCTTGGCCTGTCGGAGCGCGCCGCGGCGCTCGTGCTCTACGGCCTCGCCGCGGTGTCGGGGCTCGTCGGCGTGATGGTCAAGAGCCTGTCGATGGCCGTGGCGCTCGGCATCGTGCCGGCGTTCGGCGCGGCGGTGCTCTTCCTCTTGATCTTCGTCGGCAAGGTCAAGGTCTACAAGCCGGTCGACGGGCCGCTCGATGGCACCGGCGTCGGCGTTGGCGGCAAGGCGCTCCTCCCGACGCTGGCCGACTTCACCTACAAGCGTCGCATCTTCGAGGTGCTCAACGACCTGCTGATCGTGACGCTCGCCTACTACGGCTCGTACCTGGTCCGCTTCGATGGCCAGATCCTCGAGCCGCACTACACCGCCATGCTCAACTCGCTGCCGGTGGTGATCGTCGTGCAGCTCGGGGCGATGCTGTCGCTCGGCCTCTATCGAGGGCTGTGGCGCTACACGTCGATGAGCGATCTCGTCGTGCAGCTGCGTGCCGTCGGCGGCGCCTGGGTTCTGTCGGTCGTCTCGGGGATCTTCCTGTTTCGCTTCGAGGGGCTCTCCCGCGGCATGTTCCTCGTCGATCTGCTGCTCCTGATCATCGGCATCGCGGGGACGCGCGTCGCGCTGCGCGTCCTGCGGACCTGGGCGGCGCGCCTCCAGCCCGCGCCCGACTCTCGCCGCATCCTCATCTATGGCGCGGGCGACGGCGGCGAGCTCCTCGTGCGCGAGCTGCTCCAGAACCGCGAGCTCAACATGACGCCGATCGGCTTTCTCGACGACGATCCGACCAAGGAGGGGCGCGTCATCCACGGCGTTCAGGTCTACGGATCGATCGAGAAGCTCGGGACCCTCACGAGCGCCCAGCAGATTGATGAGGTGCTCGTCTCCTCCTCGAAGATCGCGGCCGAGCGCCTGGCGCAGCTCAACGCCGAGTGCCAGTCGCGCGGCGTGGCGTTTCGCAAGATGCGCATCACCTTCGAGTAGTTTTTTCGTAGGCGCGCCGACGAACCGCGGCGTTGTTGAAGGCGTCTCGCGCTCGGACTACCAAAGCCGCATGGCGCATCGCCGGTACTCGCTCCTCGCTGCCTTGCTGTCTTGCCTCGCGGCCGTCGGGGGCTGCAAGAAAGCGCCGCTGGTCCTCGAGGCGAGCGGGCGCGTCGACTCGCTCGACGTGATCGTGTCGGTCGACATCAACGACCCAAACGCGAAGGTCGTCGTGATCTCCGATCCAGCCGCGCCGAAGTACCCGGAGACGCTGCCCACGGGACACCGCGACTTTCGCGTCTACAAGTCGGGGCTGAAGCCAGGGCCCGATGGCTTCGCACACCTGACGGTCAAGGCGACGCGCGGCAAGGAGGTCGTCACCCGCGACGTCGCGATCCCCAAGGAGGCGCTCGGCGCCGACGTGCCGACGGGCAAGATCGGCGCGCCGTCGCTCGGCGACTCTGGCGGCGTGCAGCCCGTCGAGCAGCCGAGCGCCGACAAGCCGATCGTCCTGGCAGCGTTCACACGCGACGGCGAGAGCGGTGCCAAGCTCACAGGCACACTCGGCGAGCGGCTCGACGTGAGCCTCTCGCCGCTCAAGCTCACCTTCGCGGCGCTGCCGGAGGCGACGCTCCGCTATCGGGGCAAGCCGCTCGCGTTCGACAAGGGCAAGGCCGAGCTGGTCGTCGAGCGGCAGGAGCTGATCCTCGATGCGCCGCCCGCGGAGATGATCGCGACGCGCCACAAGCCGTGGATCAAGCTCTCGCTCGAGCAGGAGCATGGCGGCGCCACGCGTGAGCTGGCGCTCTACCTCGAGCCGAGCGGGAAGAGCGGCCTCGTCAACGACGTGCTCGGTGCGGTGATCGGTGTCGCCGAGGGCAAGCCGCTTCAGGCGAGCGGTCCGCGCCAGGGTGGCCTGTTGATCGTCAAGGATCCGTACCAAACGCGGCTGCTCGTCGCCAAGGCGCCGACCGCGACGCGCTCGCTCGCCGCGGTCGGCTTCGCCGAGCGGCTGCCGGCGGCCCGATCCCCGAGCAAGGTCTGTCGCTACAGCGGCGGCTACAGCGAGAGCTACTACCGCGTCGACATCAAGCTGCTGGCCTATGACGCAGCGACGGGAAAGAAGCTCGGCGAGCGCGTCGTCGCGGGTCAGCCGCCGCGCACCTGCCCGTTCACGATCACGACGTTTGGCAACAGCAGGAGCGGCACGATGAGCAGCGTTGCCACCGACGACCAGGTCCTCGCTGCCTTCACGCAGCTCGGCAAGCTCCGGTAGCGCGTCGCCTGGACAGCGCGAGGAGCGCGAGGCAGACAAGCAGCGACGTCGTCGTCGCAGCGCGGCCATCGACGACACGACATCCACCCGAAGCCTCGACGATCTCGACGTCGGCGCAATGGTGATAGAGGTACGGCGCAGCGTGGCCGGCCATGAACTGGATGAGCTGTAGCGTGCAGCTCGCGCACGGCGTGCTCGGCAGCGTGAGCTGCTGCTCGAAGAGGCGCCCCGACGCGCCGCTGCCAGTGCGGGGGTAGAGCCCGTCGAGCAGCACCGGCGCGCTCGGTGGATCTTCGATCGTCGCAGTCAGCGAGTTGCCGGCCCCGTCGCTGGTCACCGTCGGATCGACCAGCTGAGCGCGATCGCTGGCGAGCGCGAGGCGGAAGTGTCCGGGGTGATAGATCGTCTCCTGCCACTTGACGGTGATCGTCTCGCCGGCGCGGAAGGTCGTCACGACACCCGTGGGTGTGCCGGGCCCGCCGCAAGGCGCGTTCTTCTGCGGATCGCCCTGCGCGTCCTCGATCAGCGCAGGCGGTGGCTGGAGCAACCGGACGTGGGCCTGGGCTGCACCGATGCTGACGAGCGCGCCGGCCAGCGTGGCGACGATCCGTGTGCTGCCCCTCGCGGTCATCAGTGGCCCTGGTCGGTGGAGGTTGGTGGCGCCGGCGCAGCGAGCAGCGGCTGCCGACGGCGGCGAGACGCGAGCGTCAGATCCTGCAGCACGAAGGCGAGGACGGCGCGCCAGGTCGAGAGCGCAGGTTCGGGCTGTTTTCCATCGGCGATGCGGCGGATCTGATGCCACGACCATGCACCGTCGGCGAGCATGTCGAGCTGACGCAGGAAGAACCGCTTCGGCGTGACCGGCGACCGCTCGGTCGTGCCGTCGATCAGCCGCTGCGCGAAGTCAGGCTCGAGCGCCAGCGGTCGCCCGAGCCCGACCAAGTCGAGGTGGCCGGCGGCGAGCGCTGCCTCCATCGCGGCGCGGCTGCGAAAGCCGCCGGTCACCATCAGCGGCAGCTTGGCGACGGTTCGTACGCGCTCGGCGAACGCGAGGAAGTAGGCCTCGCGCGCCACCGTCGAGGCGCGCCGCGGATCGGGCTGCCCGGTCCGGAACATCTCGGGCGCCTCGTAGTTGCCGCCCGAGATCTCGAGCAGGTCGATGCCAGCCTGCTCCAGCATGGCGACGACCTTGAGCGAGTCGTCCTCGGCGAAGCCGCCGCGCTGGAAGTCGGCCGAGTTGAGCTTGACCGAGATCAGGAACGACGGCCCGGTCGCCTCCCGCACCGCGGCGACGGTGTCGAGCAGTAGCCGGGCGCGGTTCTCGAGCGATCCGCCCCACTCATCGGTGCGCAGGTTGGTCAGCGGCGACAGGAATTGATTGAGCAGGTACCCATGCGCGGCGTGGAGCTGCACGCCAGAGAAGCCAGCGCGCCGACAGAGCACGGCGGCGTCGACGAACCGGCGCTGGAGGTCGCGGATCTCCGCACCGGTCAGCGCGCGCGGGCGGGCGAAGCTCTTCATCACCTGCACGGCCTGCACGGCCGAGGGCGCGACCGGCTCGGAGTTGATGGTGCGCTGCACCTGGCGACCCGGGTGGCTGAGCTGGACGATCGCGTGGCGGCCGCAGCTCCGGGCGGCGTTCGCCCACGCGGTCAGCGGCTTCATGGCGCGCTCGTCCTCGACGATGACGTTGCCCGGGCGCTCGAGGCTGCGCGCATCGATCATGACGTTGCCAGTGATCAGGAGCCCGCTGCCGCCTTCGGCCCAGCGACGGTAGAGGCGCTCATGCCGCAGCGTCGGCAGGCCGTCGACGTCTGCGAGCGCCTCGCTCATCGCCGCCTTGGCGAGGCGATTGGGCAGCGTCGCCCCGCACGGCAACGTGAGCGGTTGCTCGATCATGCTTCCCAGGATTAGCATGCCGGCCATGGCCAATCCAACCGCGCTCCTCGAAACCTCGCTAGGCAACATCAAGGTCGAGCTGTTCCTCGACAAGATGCCGCAGACCGCGGCCAACTTCATCAAGCTCGCCAAGAGCGGCTTTTACGACGGGCTGCACTTCCATCGCGTCATCAACAACTTCATGCTGCAGTTCGGCTGCCCGAACAGCCGCGATCCGAACAGCCCGCGCGCCGGCATGGGCGATGGCCCCGACGGTCCGATCAAGGATGAGTTTCCCCCCGACGCCAAGCTCTCCAACGAGCCGGGCAC
>CAZPEY010000191.1:0-10766 GCA_964585665.1 uncultured Polyangiaceae bacterium
TCTGGCCCTGGACGACGTGGGTGAGCTCGTGGGCGAGGAGCTTGGTGCCCTCTTTGGAGCCGGGGTTGAACTCGCCAGCGTTGAAGTGCACGTCGCTGCCGACGGTGAACGCGCGGGCGTTGAGCTTGTTGGCGGCGCCAGCGGAGTCGCCGCCGGTGTGGATCTTGACGCCGGAGAGGTCGGCGCCGAGCGACTTCTCCATCGATTTTCGAACGCCACCGTCGAGGGCCTTGCCGCCGCCCTCGGGGATGTCGACCTTGGGCCCGGCGCCGTCCTGCCCCTCGGCCTTGCGCATCGCGGCCCGTCGGTGACGGGTGACGTTCATGCGCGTCTCGTGCATCGCGCCTTCGGCCGACGTCGCGGTCGGCGCCGTGGCGGTGGGGGCACGCTGGACCTGCTGTTTTTCCTGCTCGAACTCGGCCATCGGGACTCCGGCGGTTTGCGCTCTTCTAGATTATCGGATCCCGCCCCCGCAAGGTTGCGCGCGGCGGGGCCTCAGCGACGCGCGGCCATCGGCGCTGCGGCCAAGCAACTTGTTGCGCCCAGATGCGATAACTGAGTAGAGACTACATCCATGGCAGCGCTCGCGTCCTCTCCAACGATTCGCCGCAAGGCGGAGCCCGATCCCAAGCTTGCCGCGCCGACCCCGTCGCTCGGCAAGAGCCCGTCGCGCGTCAGCGCTGCGGCGCAGATCCACCGCTCGCTCAAGGCCTGGCGCGACGAGGCCCCGGCTGCCGCCGAGCCGAGCGCCGAAAAGGCCCCCGACGAGGAGAAGCTCGACGAGGGGGGCGACAAGAGCCAGGCCAAGGGCGGCGAGGAGGGGGCCGAGAAGTCCGCGGCGAGCAGCCCGGCGATGGATCCGAGCGCCGACAAGGCCGGTGGCGACACCGCCGAGGCTGGCGCTGGCGCCGACGCTGGCAAGTCTGTCGACAGCGCCTCATCCGAGGCAAAGGCGGAGCCCACCGAGGGCGCCAAGGACGAAGAGGCCACGGGGACCGTCGCCGCCAAGCTCAACCGCAAGATCCACCGCGCCGACAACAAGGACGCGGCCGCCGCCAAAGAGAAGCGCGACAAGCTGACCGTGCTGCGCGAGCTCATCAAGAAGGAATTCGAGCTCGCTCACGTCGAGGCAGACAAGAAGAAGGGCGAGGTCGACACGCTCATCAGCATCGGGCAGGACACGCTCAACATCCTCACCATGGGCCTCGCGGCACCGGTGCAGGCAGCGATCACCGGCGGCGTGGCCGCGGTGCGCGGCGCCGTGGACCTCGGCATCGCCGTGCAGCGCGATGCGCTGCGCCAGAGCATGAACCACGCGATCGACAACATGACGGAGGCCCAGCTCGAGGCGCTGGCCACCCAGGTCAGCGGCAAGGAGCAGACCCTTCAGCAGCAGAGCGAGGTCCTCCGAAACGCGCTGGCCAAGGCCACCACGGACGTGGACAACGGCGAGAAGCAGGCCCAGATGGGCGGCGCTGGCGCGATGGCGCTCGGCGCTGCGACGGGCGCCAACGACGGCAAAGGATCGCGAGCGCTCGGCGCGGGCCTCAAGGCCGGAGGCGCAGGCATGGCCGGCTGGTCGGCCGCCAAGGCGTTCCTCGGCAAGGCTTCGGCCGTGGTGCCCGCGCTCGGCACGCTCGTCTCGGTCGGCAAGCTCGCGTGGAACATGCGCAAGGCGGGCAAGCTCGAGCACGAGATCGCCGACCTACGCAAGGAGCTGGCCGCGATGGGCCAGGCCGCCTAGAGCTAGCCGGCGCTGAACGCTCTGGCCGCTTGCTGCTTGGCCAGGGCGATGGCCCTCTGCCGGTTGGCCTCCGGATCCTTCATCGTCGTCAGCGAGCCCATGCTCTCCCAGGCTTCGAGGGACCAGGGCGAGATCGCGACCTCGTTGATCAACCGCCGCACCGACGGGTTCTTCTTCGCCCCCTTGGGCAGCAGCCGAAAATAGACCTGGTGCACGAGAAAGCGGTGGCCGAAGGCGTTGAGGTATTCGTCAAGGAACTTGACTGGATCCTGGGACTCCGGATCCTCGACCGAGCCGACCTTGGCGAACAGCTTGGCCGCCGCGAGATAGCGCCAGAGGGGCCGACTCGCCACCAGCGCCGCGACCTCCACCCGCTTGAACGGTTCCCGATGGTAGATCCAACCTGACGCCTCCGGATAGGCGACCTCGACGCCGATCCCAGGCTTGCGGAACCAGCGGCCGCGCAGCTTGTCCGCCATCGCCTTGGCGTTGAAGAAGTCTTTGGCCACCAGCAGCTTGCGGAGCATGACGTACTCGGTGTAGCCGGGGAACGGTGGCGCCACCTGTTCGGAGGGGAAGCCGCTCTGCGGCGCCCGCCGGTCCGCGTTGGCGTCGAGCATGACCTCGGTCAGCGGCACCACGGCCGCCGGATCGCCGAGTCCGCGGAACGCGAAGTCGAGGATCAGCGACGCCAGCGTCGGGAGCCGGGCGTTGTTGAGCAGGAAGCCATAGTCACGGAGCGCCTCTCTCGCCCCGGGCCGCCCGAAGAGCTGCACCCCGAAGGGGCGCTTGCCGAGCTCTCGCAGCGCGACCAGCGAATAGCCTCCGGCCGCTCGCTCCAGCTCCTCGTCGGACAAAGTCGCTGCAGGCCCCGCGTGTGCGTCGAGGACCGCGGCGGCCTGGTGCTGGCTCAGGTCGACGCACAGCTCGCCGGGCTGCGGCAGGATCGCCCGGGCCGGGGCGAGCAGCGCCGCACAGCGACGGAAGAACGCCTGATCGTCGTCGCTGTTGCCGAGCGCCGTCTGGTTCAGCGCATCCCACGCCACCAGCGCGCAGTCGAGCGGACGATCTCGCCACCGGTCGAGCAGCGCCTCGACGAGCCTGGGCCGCATCCCGTAGCGGGCCAACAGCGTCAGCAGCGCCGCGGGTTCCTCGGGCAGAGCCGGGTCGGGCACCGCCTCGAGTGGATAGTAGAGATCCTGGAGCTTGTCGTCCTCGAACGCGGTCGCCAGATCGTCGAAGCCGCGCGAGCGAGCCAGAGCCGCCAAGTCGAAGGAACCAGCCGGTGCACCCATGGCGGTGACGATACTATTTCCCCATCACGGATTGCATGCGACGAATGGAGGAGCCTGCGCGGCGTCTACTCGTAGCTGCTCGCGCAGAGCATCCCGTCGTTCGACCACAGGTCCTGCACCGCGAAGCTCTGGCCGCCGCCGTCGAGCTGCGAGCCGCTGTCGCAGCGGTCGCCGATCTCGTCCTCGCCGTCGGCTTTGGTCCACGCGTCGAGATACGGATCCGTGATCACCTCGGCGACCTCGTGGCTGTAAGCGAGCGTCGTCATGTCGGCCTCGGGGCCGTTGACCGACAGCTCGCCCGCTCCGCACACGTCCCAGCAGTCGAGCGCCGGGATGATCGCGTACAGCAGCTCGCGTCCGCTCGACGAGAAGTGGTTGTGATAGGCGCAGGTGTCCTCACAGCTGGTCCCCATCTCGCTGTGCATCGCGACGCCGGGTGGCGTCATGAGGAGGTAGATGGTCTCGGCGCTGCTCGACGGGGTTGCCTGGCTCTGGACGAAGGCCTGGAGCGCCTCGTCGGGCAGGCCGTCGGGCGGCTCGCTGGCCGTCACCACGACGGAGCCCGCGACGAGCGGCTGGCTCACGTCGGGCGCGCCGTCGCTGTCCGGGTACTGGGTGACGAGCGCGAGGTAGCTCGTGGCCGCGAGGTTCGACGCCAGCCCGTCGACGATCGCCCTGCGCGCCCTGCCGTCCGGCGTGTCCCACCAGGCGCCCCAGAAGAGGTTGACGATCCGTGGCTGATGCAGCACGCGCCCACCGAGATACGGGATGGGCTGGCTGTCGCGCTTCTTCTTGCGGTCGCTCTTCAGATCGCGGTTCGAGCGCGGCGTGGTCTCGAAGTGGCGGCCGGGCTTCGGGGGTTCCCCTCCACAACCCACGAGTGTGACGATGGTGCAACAGACGGCAAGGCGAGCGAACATGCGCCGAGGGGGAGGCAAGCCGTGCACCAAGGGCAGCTCATGGGATCTCGCCAGCTTGCGCCGCCTCGGTGTGGCGCCTTTCGTGACCAGCCAGCGTCGGCAGGCCCCATCAAGCTGGAGCGGTTGCGAGCTGTCCGTCGATCCAGTCGTCGAGGCGCTGCCACTCGTCGAGCACCCAGCGCAGGCGGGCGTCCCGGTCCGGAGGAAGCGCCGCGGCGGAGTGGCGCCACAGCTTGATCCGTATTCGCCTGCCAACGAGCGCGCCGCTGGTCATGTCGGCCCAGCTACGGATCCCCTCGAACCCGCAGTGCCCGACGAAGACGACGTCGGTGGGAGCTTCGCGGGTCCCGTCGAGCAACGACGCCAGACCTCCGAGCCGCGGCGGCAACAAGTGCCGCAGTCTCTGGGCGCGTGCGACGAGCTCGGGGTTCGCCGACGTCGAAGCGGCCAGCTCGGCCAGGACGCGCCTGCGTCGCTCGGGCGTCGCGCGGGTGCCCTCCGGAAAGATCAACACTCCATCGCGTGGGCCGAGGCCCACCAGGAGCGATCCCACCGTCTCGGCCTCGCGGGCCGTGTCGCCGCCCCCGCGTCGGACGAACGCGTTCGGAAGGCGGTTGCCCACGACGTCGAGGCACGGATCCCAGAGCAGCTCCCGCTTGAGCACGTAGCGCAGGCGCACCCCGAAGGGCCGCGACAGCAGGGCGACCGGGAGCAGCGTGTCCGCGACGCTGACGTGGCGGATCAAGATCACGACCGGGCCGGGGGTGCAGAGCGAGGCGCCCTCCACGTCGACGTCGAAGGAGAAGAGGCGACGCGCGAGCGCGAAGAGCGTCCCTGCCCACCAGGCTTGCAGGCGAAAGTTCCGATCGAGGAAAGCCTCGCGCTCGCCGCCGCGCAGCCACAGCAGGCCGGCCGCAGCGAGGCCCAGCAGCTCGCACGACAGGTAGCAGATCGCCATCGCGAGCGTGCGCACGCGCGCCAGACGCGAGCGGCGCCAGACGTCGACGAGCAGCGCGACCGCGAAGAGGGCGGGCGACAGCCCGACGAGGACGACAAACAGCAGGCCATAGCCCGAGAAGCTGAGCGCCCGTCGGGACCAGCGCGCGCCGAGCGGCTCGCCGATCATCTCCGAAACAGCGCCGGCCAGACCAGCCCGTCGAGGATGGCGGTCTGGAGCGCGAACGCGCACGCGCCCACGAGCGCCAGTGCCCACGACCAGCGCGGCTCGCGCGGCTCGATCGTCGCCAGCGCAGCGATGAGCGCGAGCGCCCCGATGCCGGTCGCGAAGAGCACCGCTCGTACCGCGATCCACCCGCCCGTCGTCGGGGCGGCCAGATAGCGAAACGTCAGCGGCATCCACAGCGCCGAGGCGATCAGGAACAGGGCGTGGATGGGCACGAGCGCACCATAGCCCCAGCGTCCCGCGATGCGCGTCGTCTCAGGCGGCACGGCGAAGAGCAAGAAGCCGGAGAAGGCGAAGTAGCCCGCCGTCGCCAGCAGCATGCAGATCTGGTAGAGCGGCCGCAGCGACGAGGGTACGCCACCCCACAGCGCTCGACCGGGCTCCTCGTGGGTCAGGATGCCGTGCGCGTAGCTGCCCAGCACCGCGAGCCCTCCGACCAAGTTGACCACCCAGAGCAACAGACGCATCTTGCCTTCGTAGCGTAGCCAGCAGGAACGTCAAGCTCCGCCCGGCGGAGCATGCGCTGGCGCTCGAAAAAGCCGCTATGATGGCGGGCATGCATCCGCTGGCCGCCGATGGCGCGATGGTCGACCGTCATGTGCTCATCTGGCGCTATCGCCCAGATCTCTGGGTGAGCGCTTTTTGGGGGACGCCGGACGAGCGCGAAGCGGCGCGCGTCGTCGAAGCCTACGACGTTGCGCTCAAGGAGCAGACGCGATTTCGCGCCTTCATCGACTTCTCGCGCATCGAGCACATCGAGCCTGCGGCGTTCGAGAAGCTCGCGGTGTGGACGCGCGCGGCGCGCCCCAGCCTCGAGGCGCGCCTCGACTGGCACGTCATGGTGACGCCGCCGGGCGTGCTCGGGGCGATCGTCTGTGGCTTCCACGCCTCGCTCGGGTACACGATGGAGACGCGCTTCTTCGAGTCGGTCGAGGGCGCGGTGCGCACCATGTTCACGTCGCGCGAGGCCTCCGAGTTTCGGCGCAATGTCGTGGCGCGCATCGACGCGCTGGCGGCGCCGGGCCTGCTTGCGCGGGTGCGGCAAGCGATGCGCGAGCAGCCGGAGGCCACGGTGGACGAGCTGGCGCGCGCGCTCGGGGTGTCACGCCGGACGCTGCAGCGAGAGCTCGGCGCGGCGGGGACGACGTTTCGCGCCGAGCGAATCGCCGAGCGGATCGCGCTCGCCAAGGAGCGGCTGCAGCACCCAGAGGTCAAGATCGAGGTCATTGCGCGCGAGCTCGGCTTCCAGTCGCGCCAGCACTTCAGCCGCCAGTTTCAGCGCGCGATCGGCGTCTCTCCGTCGGAGTTTCGCGAGTCGCGGCGGCGCTGACAGGCCGTCGGGCTCAGGGACACTGGACGAGCGGCAGGAGCTCGCTGCCGCGCCCGTACTGCTCGTCGGCGGGGTAGCCGATGCCTTCGAGGATGTTGTAGAGCTGCGTGCGGAGGTCGTCGTAGGTCTCGTTACGGCGGCTGGTCGCGGTCGGCGAATCGACGACGCACAGGTACTTCGCCGCGCCGCACGCCTCGAACATGTCACAGTAGGTGTTGCGCGCCGTCGCGGCCTCGAGTGTGGCGTCGCCGTACCAGCCAACGCCGTCGATGAGCACCAGGCGCACGTCCGGTGCGCGGCTCTCGATGACGGCGCGATACGGATCGGTCGCGTCGCGCGCGAACACCACGAGATCGGCGCGCAGCCCGACCTCGATCCGCCCGACCTTCGCGTCGAGCCCGACGACCGTCGCGCCGTCGCGGGTCGCCATCTCCCAGAGCTTCTGCGTCGTCAGCTCGGGGATGTTGCTGACCACGCCGTACTGCAGCGCGAAGCGCATCTCCGAGAGCAGCTCGTCCTCACCCGACGGCGTCCAGTCCGGGCCGAGACCGGTCGTGATGCCGAGCTGCAAGATGCGCTGGATCGGCGCGGTCGCGCCGTAGAGCACCAGGTTCGACGACGGCGACCAGACGATCTTGGAGCCCGTCGTCGCCGCCTCCATGAGCTGCGCCTCGGTCAGCGGGATCGAGTGGATCAGAACCGCGGTCTGCTTGTAGAGGAGCGAGGTGCCCTTGTGCCGGTTGGTGCGCGTGTCGCGGCCGGCGAACGAGTCGAACTCGAGGTCGACGTTCGCCCCGCTGACTCCCTCGGCCATGTGCACCGCGTAGCGGGTCGTCGGATCGGTGGCGGCGTCGAAGTTGGCGATGAGCGTCGCGGCGTCGCTGTCGGTCAGGTCGCGCACCGAGCCGATGTTGGTCTGCATGTGGTCGTAGCCGAGCTCGTGGAAGTTGTCGGCGTTGCGCGCGCCCCAGTCGACGCAGCTCTGCTCGAACGACTGCCCCTGCACCGTCGTCGTGCCGTGGACGATCGAGCGCAGCTCGCCCCACTTGGCCGCGGGGCAGAAGTGCGTGCTGGCGCTGCGGTGCTTCGCGTAGGGCAGGATGAAGGCCTCGTACTGCGGGTCTTGCGCCCACTCGTAGCGGTTGTTGAACAGCTTGGCGGGGTTCGGCACCCACTCGGGGAGGAAGTTGTAGGCGAGGTGGTTGTGCGCGTCGATCAGGCCGGGCGAGATGACGCCCTTGGTGTCGATGACGGTCGCGTCGGCGGCGCCCGCCGCGCCGCTGCAGTCGGCCTGCGCGCAGGCGATGAGGCCATCCTTGACGAGCACCTCACCGGCGATCGCGCCGGTCGGCAACAGCACGGTGCCGCGCAACAGGAGCCCAGCGGTGCCGGTCGAGACGATCTCGGCGGGCGCGGCCGGCGTCGAGATCGTGCCGCTGTCCGGCCACGGCGCGAGATCGGGGGGGCCGGCATCGCTGCCAGCGGCGTCCTTGCCAGGCTTGAGGTCAGCGCCGCCATCGGCACCGCCATCCGCACCTGGCGCTGCGCGCAGATCTTCGACGGAGAAATCGAGGCTGCCGAAGTCTGGCCGCTGCCCCGCGTTGTCGCGACAGCCCAGCCCGCCGACGGCGAGCGCCGTCCCGACCAGGAGCGCGAACCCCGCGCGAGCGATCATCCGAGGAACTTCCGCAGGTCGAAGTTCTTCTCCTCCTGGCGCTCCTCCATCCCCGGGACGCTGCGCCAGGCGCGCGCCTGGCCGCAGGCCTGACAGAGCGAGATGTCGCGACCGCCCGCTCGTCCGGCGATCACGTACCGCAAGAGCGCGCGCTCCTTGCAGGTCTCGCACTCGTGCAGAACTGCGTCGCCGCGCTTGAAGCCGCGCTGGGCCAACTTGTATTCGAGAGTTGCCAGATCCGGGATCGCCATCGGGCGATCATACCTTCAAACGCGCCGGCTCAGTGACAAGTGTGTCCGCTCGTCGTCTGAATCGTCCGGTAGAGGAGGACGGCAGCGGCGAGCAGCGGCACGACGACGCGCCACGAGTCGAGCGGTCGACGGGGGAGGATCGAGAGCGGCGCTTGCGCCAGGAGCAGGCTGGGCGCCGAGCCGAGCGCGAACGCGCCGAGGAGCAGCGCCCCGCCGGGGGCGCTCTGCGTCGCGATGATCGCCGGGAAGATCGAGTAGAGGAGGCCGCAGGGCAGCAGCGGCGTGAGCCCGCCAAGCAGCAGGGCTCGGGGCAGAGGCGGCAGGGCGCGCAGGGGCGCTCCCAGTCGACGCAGGAACTGCGTGACGCGCAAGCCTTGCGGCAGGCGCTTCAGCCCGGCGGGGGCGACCGAGAGTAGCAGAGCGACAACGAGCAGCCACGGTACTGCGGCGCGAAGGTCGATGCGCACCATCCGACTGACCGCGCTGCCAAAGACACCCAGCACGCCGCCGAGCAGCGTGTAAGCGACGATCCGTCCCAGTTGATAGGCGGCGATGCGGCCCTTTCGCCCCTCCGGCTCGACGCCCGAGGCGGCGCAACCGAGGGGTCCGCACATCAGCATGCAGTGCAGGCTCGATCCGGCGCCGAGCACGATCGCGCCGCCGAACCCAAGAACCGAAGAGTCCATCGACCCGGGAGGACAGCAACAGTCGCGCCAGCGCGCGGCCCGGCCCTCGCCCGCGTCGTTGGCCCGCGCCTTGGATAGGCGCGGTGTGCCATGGCATCGATCTGCCTCCATTGCGCCGGTCCGTCTCCGAACGGCGAGGCCTTCTGTTGTAGCGGCTGCGAGTCGGTCTACGCGCTCTTGCACGAAGAGGGGCTCGATCGCTACTACGCGCTCCGCGATCGCTCGGTGCCGCCGGCTGCGGTGAGCGCGCGGCCGCGCAGCTTCGCCTGGCTCGTCGACGAAGCGCGCCGCGCGGAGGCGACCAGCCAGCCGGTGTGTACGCTTCGCCTCGACGTGCAGGGCATTCACTGCGCCGCGTGCGTCTGGCTGATCGAGGAGCTGGCCCGTCGTCAGCCCGGTGGCCTGCGCGCCGAGGTCAATCCCACCGTCGGTCGCCTCGCGCTGCGCTGGCACAAGGGCCAGGCGAACGTCGAGCACTTCGTCGAGGAGCTGGCCCGCCTTGGCTACCTCGTCGGGCGCGCCCAGAAGGCGGAGCCACGCGCCCTGCGCGGCCTGCTCCTGCGCCTGGGGGTCTCGGTGGCGCTGACGATGAACGTCATGCTGCTCGCGATCGCCTTTTACGCCGGGCTCGGCGAGGGGAGCGCGGACGCGACGGTGGCGACGGTGTTCGGCTGGGTGATGTTCGGCCTCGCGTCGGCGGTGATCGCCATCGGCGGCAGCTACTTCGGTGGCCGCGCGATCGAGGCGCTGCGCCGGAGGCTCTGGCACCTCGACATCCCGATCGCCCTCGGCATCGTGCTGGCCTATGGCAGCGCGCTCCTCGATCCGCGCGGTCGCGGCTACCTCGACACGCTCTGTGTCTTCGTGACGCTGATGCTGCTCGGTCGCTACCTGCAGGAGCGCGTCCTCGAGCGCAACCGGGGCCGGCTGCTGGCGGAGGACAACGATCTGCTGCGGGTGCGGCGGATCGTCGTCGATCGCGGTGACCAGGGCGAGCGCGTCGAGTGGATCCCCGCCGAGCGGGTGCGCCAGGGCGACGTCCTGTTGCTCGCGCCCGGTGAGCTCTGCCCCGTCGACGGCAACGCGCAGCAGCCGGGCGCGGTGTCGACCGACTGGATCGACGGCGAGCCCGCGCCGCGCCAGGTGGCGCTCGCCGAGCCGGTGCGCGCCGGATCGTTCGTCGCTGGTGCGAACGCCATGCGCGTCCTGGCGACCGCCGACTACGCGCACGGTGCGCTGTCGCGCCTGCTCGCGCCCGAGCTGTCGCCGCAGACCACGGGCGGCTTCTGGCATCTGTTCGCGCGCATCTACGTGGCCGCCGTGCTCGGTGCCTCGGCGCTCGGCGGGCTCTTGTGGCTGTTCCTGGATCCGCTGCGCGCGCCCGAGGTCACCGTGGCCTTGCTCGTCGTCACCTGCCCCTGCGCGATCGGCATCGTGACCCCGCTGGCGCGCGAGCTGACCGGCTGGCGTTTGCGGCGCGCGGGGCTCTACCTCCGACGAGAGGACCTGCTCGATCGGCTGCTCGCCACCAAGCAGGTGCTGTTCGACAAGACCGGCACGCTCACGCTCGGCGAGCTCGTGCTGGCCGAGCCCGCGGCCCTGGCGGAGCTCACCTCCGTCGAGCGCGATGTCCTGTACACGATGGTGCAGCAGAGCAATCACCCGGTGGCGCGGGCCCTCGC
>CAZPEY010000192.1:0-2646 GCA_964585665.1 uncultured Polyangiaceae bacterium
ACCTCGAGCTCGAGCTGGGCGACATCACGGTCAGCCCCGAGGTGCTCCCCCCGTCCGGTCTCCAGCTCTCCAACGTCGCCGTCGGGCTGTCCAAGATCAGCCACAGCGAGGCGGTCGCCGCGACGCCCGGGACCCTCGACACCAAGCTCGAGGTGCCGGTCACCCTGCGCGCCGATCTGGTCCTCGGCGAGGGCAAGACCTACCCGCTCGGCCCAGTCGCGGTGCGACCGCTCGACAGCACCCTCTCGCTGCGCAGCATCGGCGGCGCGTTCTCGCTCGTGCTCGACGCCAAATGCCCTGGCGCCTGCTGGGACGTGCCGGGCGTCGTCGACTTCCGCGACGGCGCGATCCGTGTCGAGATCCCCGCGACGGTCACCAACAACTGAGCCGCCTCCGCCTGCACGACCGCCCCGTCCGCTTCTAGTGTACGATGAGGCGCATGCATCGGTGGGCTGCGCGATCGCTCCTGCTAGGACTCCTGGCGCTCACGGCCACGGGCTGCGAGGACGAGCCGCAGAACGAAGACCTGGCGATGGTCGTCGACGGCGGCGGTGACGCGTCCATCGATCTCCGACCGGTCGGGCCCGATCTCAAGGGCTGCCAGTTCGGCACCTTCCTGGGACTGCAGGAGGTAGACACGGTGCAGACGTTCGAGTGTCCGTGCGGCTGCCTGGTCGACGGACTGGTTGGCGCCGAGGTCAGCACGAGCTGGTCGGTGGTTGCGTCCGCCAACGGCCTGGTGACGGGGCAGCTCGGCCAGGGCGTGTCGCTTTCGGCGACGTCCTTCGGCGTCGTCGAGTTCGCAGGGATCTCGTCGCTGTCGGGCACCTACCCGTTCTATCTCGAAGGTGACTTCTCCCTGTCGCTGGACTACGAGCTGGGCGAGCTGTCTCCCGACGGACGGCTGCGGCTGATCACGCAGACCCTGGGAGGCCCGCCGACCGGGACGTTCATCGTCGAGCGTGTGCGCGGGCTCGATGGCGTTCACCGCTACGCTGGGCTGACCGGGGAGGTCGCCGCCGCCGCAGTGACGACCGACAAGCAGAGCGGCACGTTGACGATCGAGCGCGTCGGGGCCGATCTGACCGCCTATGCCGACGGGCAGCTCCTCGGCAAGCTCTCGGGCGGGTCGGTTGCGCGCATGCACATCATCATCACCGCGGGCCTCAAGAGCTGCGCGGTCGACGCCGGGAGCTGTGTGGCGAGCGCGACGGTGAAGAACCTGCGCCTCAAGAACGGAACGCTGATCAACAAGCGATGAACGAGTTGATCGCCTGCGCCAGAACCGCAGGCGCCTCGAGCGGCGGCAGGTGTCCGACCCCCGGGAGCTCGACGTAGCGGGCCTGCTTGATCCCTGTGGATGGATCGGCGAGCGAGCGTACGACATCGGGCGGCGTGACGCTGTCGAGCGCACCACAGACGACGAGCGTCGGGTGCTCGATGGCGCCGAGCTCACGGCTCCGATCGGGGCGATCGCGCAGCGCGCCGAGCGCGGCGACGAGCGACGCCGCAGGATGTTGGACAAGTTGCTTGACGATCTCGCGGAGGGGCAACGGCGCGGACGGCGCGAGCAGTCGCTCGCCGATCCCTTCGACATAGCGCGCCGCCCCGTGCTGCTCGATCGCGGCGATCGCCGCCTGGCGCGCCGCCCTCGCTTCGTCACCGTCGGCGTTGGCGCGCGTGTCGACGAGCAGCAGGCGCTCGACCCGGGACGGGGCGCGGCGCGCGAGCGCCAGCGCCGCGTACCCACCCATCGAGTTGCCGAGCACGCTCGCGCGCTCGATCCCGAGCGCATCGAGCGTCGCGATCACGTCCTCGGCCAGATCCGCGATGGAATACGCAGCGCGGCCCGGGGTCTCCCCGAAGCCCGGCGCCTCGACGGTGATCGCCCGGTGGCCCGCCAGGTGGGGCAGCAACAGATCGAAGGCGCGCCGATCGAAGGGGAATGGATGGAGCAGCACGAGCGGTGCGACGCCCTGCCGCGCAACCCCGTGATCGCAGACGCCGAGCGTTCCGCGTTTGGTCTCAAGCCGCATGATCGCCTCGCTTCCCTGGTTTCTCGACGGGACGCATCGGGCCGGGCGGCACCAGGCAGCCCGGGCCGTTGCCGATGAGGTCGGTGCGGCCCGCGAGGGTGAGCGCCTCCCGCACCAGCGGCCACTCCTCCTGGTTCCAATACAGCAGGAGCGCCTTCTGCAGCCGCTTCTCGCGCAGGCCGCGCGCGGTGTAGCAGGGCTGCATCGTGATCGGGTCGATGCCCGTGTGGTACATCGTCGCCGCGAGCGACATCGGCGTCGGGATGAAGTCCTGCACCTGACGGGGACGGTAGCCGCGCTTCTTGAGGTACTGGGCCATCGCGATCATGTCGTCGAGCGTCGAGCCGGGGTGGCCGCTGATGAAGTACGGGATCAGGTACTGATCCTTGCCTGCGTCCTGTGACGCGCAGCGGAACTGCTCGGCGAACTTGTCGTAGCTGTCGATCGGCGGCTTCTTCATCAGGCGCAGCGTCTCTTCCGAGACGTGCTCGGGCGCCACGGAGAGCTGCCCGCCGACATGGTGGCGGGTCAGCTCGGCGAGATACTCCTGGCCGCGCTCGCCCTCGGCGACGAGATCGGGGCGGACGCCCGACGCGATGAAGACGTGCTT
>CAZPEY010000192.1:2656-7999 GCA_964585665.1 uncultured Polyangiaceae bacterium
TCGGCGCGCACGCGCTTCATGAGATCGATGAGCGGTCCGTGGTCGGTCTTGAGGTGCTCGCACACGCCGGGGTGCACGCAGGACAGGCGGCGGCACTTCGACTCGAACTTCTCCGACTCGCAGCGCATCTCGTACATGTTCGCCGTCGGGCCGCCGAGGTCGGAGACCGTGCCGCGAAAGTCGCTCATGCGCCGCATCGCCCGGAGCTCGCGCAGGACGCTGTCGGCGGAGCGGTTCTGGATGTGCCGCCCCTCGTGCTCGGTGATCGAGCAGAAGCTGCAGCCGCCGAAGCAGCCGCGCATGATCACCAGCGAGTGCTTGACCGTCTCGAACGCCGGGATCTTGTCCTCGCCGTACATCGGGTGCGGCGCTCGGTTGAACGGTAGATCGTAGAGCGCGTCCATGTCCGCCGTCTCGAGCGGTAGCGCCGGCGGGTTGTAGTAGACGCCGCTTCCCGTCGGAGTATCGCGTTGCAGGAGCGGGCGCGCGTTGTACGGGTTGGTCTCGAAGTGCAGCATGCGCGAGGCGAGGGCGTACTTGTGCTTGTCCTCCTTGACCTCGGCGAAGCTCGGCAAGACGGCGACCTTGCCGTCGGATACGCGGGTCGAGGCGTCGGCCTCGAGCGCGGTCGCCTCCTTGGCTGAGACGAAGTGGCAAGTCCCCCGCACGTTGCGGATCTGGCGCACCGGCTCGCCCGCCGCGAGGCGCTGCGCGATCTCCCAGATCGGCCTCTCCCCCATCCCGAAGACCAGGAGATCGGCCTTGCTATCGAGCAGGATCGACCGCCGCACCGTGTCCGACCAGTAATCGTAGTGCGCGATGCGGCGCAGCGACGCCTCGATGCCGCCGATGACGATCGGCACGTCGCCATACGCCTCGCGCGCGCGGTTGGCGTAGACGATCGTCGCGCGATCGGGCCGCATGTCGCGGCGGCCTGCCGGCGAGTACTGATCTTCGCCGCGGTTCTTCTTCTGCGCCGTGAGGCGGTTCAGCATCGAGTCCATGTTGCCGGCGGCGATGCCGAAGAAGAGGCGGGGGCGTCCGAGCCGTCGAAAATCGTCGGCCGACTGCCAGTCGGGCTGCGGGATGATGCCGACGCGAAAGCCGCGTCCCTCGAGGAAGCGGCCGATCAGCGGCGGCCCGAAGGCGGGATGATCGACGTAGGCGTCGCCCGAGATGATGACGACGTCGAGCTCCTCCCAGCCGCGCGCCTTGCAATCCGCGATCGTCGTGGGCAGGAACGGATGCTCCCAGCGGCTCTTGCGCAGGCGGGTGAGGCTCATCTTGGTGGGGATCCGCTACAACTTGGTGAGGCGCTCTGCAAGCAGCGACTCCAGCTTGACGATCGCTGCGGAGAAGCCCTCGATGCCCTCCTTGAGCTTGTCATGCGCCATCTCGTCCTCGGCGTGCATGCGATCGAAGGTCGCCTTGTCGACGACGATGCGCTCGATCGACTGGCCCTGGGCGTTCGCGGGGTCGAGCTTGCGAACGAGCGTCCCCTCGGTGTTCGCCAGATCGGCGAGGAAGTTGGGGCTGATCGTCAAGAGGTCGCATCCAGCCAGCTCGACGATCTCGCCGACGTTGCGGAAGCTCGCTCCCATCACCTCGGTCTTGTGGCCGAAGCGCTTGTAGTAGTTGTAGATCTTCGTCACCGAGAGCACCCCCGGATCTTCGACGGCAGGATACTCGGCGCGGCCCGTCTTCTTCTTGTACCAGTCGAGGATGCGCCCGACGAACGGCGAGATCAGCGTCGCGCCCGCCTCGGCGCAGGCGATCGCCTGGTGGAGTCCGAAGAGGAGGGTGAGGTTGCAGTGGATGCCCTCTTTCTCGACGACCTCGGCGGCGCGGATGCCCTCCCAGGTCGAGGCGATCTTGATGAGCACGCGGTCGCGCGAGACGCCCGCCGCCTCGTACTGGGCGATGAGCGAGCGCGCCTTCTGGATGGTCGCCTCGGTGTCGTACGACAGGCGTGCGTCGACCTCGGTCGAGACGCGGCCGCTGACGATCTGCAGGATGCGCAGGCCGAACTCGATCGACAGGCGATCGATCGCGAGCCCGACGATCGTCTTCGGATCGGCGCTCTGCTTCTGGCAGAAGCGAAGCGCGCCGTCGACGACGTCCTGGTACTCGGCCATCTGGGCGGCCTGAGTGATCAGCGACGGGTTGGTCGTGGCGTCGCGCGGTCGGAACCGCTCGATCGACTTGATGTCGCCGGTGTCCGCGACGGTGACGGTCATCTGGTTGAGTTGTTCGAGCAGGCTCGCCATAGGCGTATGGTAGCCGAAAAAGGGCGAGCCGGGACGGCTCCCGGCTCGCGGTGAATGTAGTCAAGAACCTTGACGGATTACTTGGTGACGACGGCCTTGAGGCGGAAGTTCGCGACCTCGCCGTACGTGCCCGGTTTGACGCGCACGAAGTAGCTCGCGCCTGCCGCGGGCACGGTGAACTTGCACGACAGCGTGGTGCCCTCTTGATTGCACAGGTTCTTGGCGCGCCCCGCTGCGGTGAGCGTCGGCTTGCTGCCGATGCGCGCGTAGAGCCCGACCGGCTTGTCGGCGGTGAGCACCAGCTCGACCTTGTCGCCCGGTGTGAAGCTCGGTGTGAAGTAGGCCGATGCATAGCTGACGGAGCTCGCCGCGATCGGTCGCTCCTCGACGACGGGCTCACCGGTCACGCCGGCCGCCTCGTCGTTGAGCGCCTTGAGCATGTTGTAGGTCAGGCCGTAGATGTTGTTGGTCGTCGGCTTCGCGGCGGGCCACCAGGCGAAGTCGGGGTGCCGCGTGCGGCTCGGCCCAACCCACTCACCACCGACGATCTTGCCGTCCTTGACCTCGAGGATGTAGGCGAAGTGATCGGTGCGCGTGTAGCGATCGACGTCGGGGACGTTCGAGGTCAGCGACGGCGAGGCTTCGGTGATGTACTGGAAGTCCATCTCGACGTGGTAGAAGTCGTCGGCGGTGGAGTTGTACGGATAGGTCGTTGCCTCGAGCTGCGTACCGAGGTCGAGCGCCACCTTCGACGCGTCGGCGTAGCCGACGACGCGCCAGAACAGCTTCTCGCCAGCGACGACGTCGAAGCTGCAGGTCTCGTTCGAGTTGCTGTCGTAGGGGCGGCAATCGAAGACGTTGTCCGTGGGGGCTTCGCCGCGGCGAACGTAGAGGTCCGCATCCCCGGAGCCCGACAGCCGGAGCTCGACGGTACCCGCCGCACCCGCGGTCATCACGCCGCTCTGCTCCTGGGCCTTGGCGAGATCGATGCTGGCCAGCACGGGCTTGTACTCGACCTTGCCGCCGAGGAGAGCGATCGCCTGCGCCTTGGTGACGCGCTTGAGCTTGCCGCCGTCGAGGTTGGTGATCGCGAAGCCGCGGACCGGCTGGTTCCACACCTCGAGGTCGTAGGTGCGGTCGTACACGAAGCTCGACTTCTGCAGCCCGAGCTTGTTGGCGACCAGGACGTGCCAGGCGCCCGCGTTCATGTCGCGGCACTCACTCGCGGCGATGCGTCCGTCGTTGCCGAGCTTGGGATCCTTGGTGTTGCAGCGCTCGGAGAGGCGATAGGTCGTCAGGCCGCGCGAGTACATCAACGACATGAGGCCGTAGAGATCACCCGGGTGGAAGGTGACGCCGTTCTTGACGACCGACTTGGTCGCGTCGGGCTCCGAGAAGGCGTAGGGCGCCCAACCGTGGCAGATGCCCCACCAGGTCGGGATGCAGCTGCCCTTCTCGCTCTCTGGGGTGCCGCGCGCCCGTACGCACTCCGAGCCGTCTTCGAGGTTGGCGCAGTCGCTCGTGGTCGAGCAGGCCTGGAACGGCTGGGACTTGATGCCGAACGTCGAGGTCACGTACTGCGACCAGTTCTTGAGCCCGAACGCGCGCTCGACCTTCTCGGCCGGCGAGGGCTCGTCTCCGTTCCAGCGGTAGTTGATGCTGTCGCGATACGTTCCCCAGTAGTCCGAGGGGATCGGCGGCTTGGCGGACTCTCCGGTGACCGGCAGGTTGGCGACGTCGAGAATGAAGCTTCGATCGACCGCCGCCGGGTTGTTGATCGAGTTCCAAGCCTCGGCCTTGCCGTCGACCTGGTCCTCCGGCTCGTCCTCGCCGAGCGCGGCCGTCGGCGCGCCGCATGCGCCGAGCTGCAGAGCGAGGGCGGTACCGGTCAGCGCGAAAAGGGTCCTACGGAGCGAGCTAGACGAGATCGAAGAGAGCGGGGTGCGATTGAACATGATGGCGTCCTCCTGGGAGCGGGCTAGAGCAAGGAGGTTGCCAAGGCTTGCGCGGCGCGAATCTCGGGTAGTTATCGCTGAGGCGGTGGAAGATCTGCTGGCGAATGGGGTTGGTGAATGGAGTCAAATGCCCGTATTGATTCGTGAATTAGTTATAATAAAAACTGATGACTCGATGGTTGTTCGATAAGTCAACGGTCAAGGTGCTTGACCACCCAGCCCTCGACCGCGGCGGCGTCGACGCCGTCCCGGATCTTCTCGCGCGCCTGGCGCTGCGTGACCTCCGTCGGGCAACCGCTGGCACCGCCGGGGAAGATGGCTCTGTCGAGCAGCTTGCCGGCGCGATCGTAGAGCTTCACTTCTTGATCGACGAACACCCGCGCGATGCTCTTGGGCGGCTTGGTGTTGGTCTCGAGCTTCGCCGTGATCTGGAACTTCGTGCACTCCGGGGCTGCACGCTCGGGCTGCAGCGTCGCCACTGCGACCGCGCCGATCGCGCTCGGAGGGCCGAGGAACCGGAGCTTGCCATCGGCCAAGCGGAGCACCGCCCGCTTGGCTCCGGCCGGAGCGCCTGGCAGCGGGCGCTGCTGGGCGATGAGCAGCGCGATGCGCTTTTGCAGGTGCTCCTCGATGAGCTGCCGATCGACCGAGAAGCGGCTCGCGGTCGCTCGACCCGCGCGCGTCGCCAGCGGAACGGTGATGTCGAGCCACTCCCCGCTCGCGTCCTTCGTGAGCTCGTAGGTCGCGCTGGCGAACAGCCGACTGCAGGCGACGCGACCTCCCCCGAGGTCGGCGTTGGCTTGCACGACTCCGTCGGGCAGCTCGAGCTGCAGGCCCTTGCTCGACGCGAACTCGAGCTGGCACTCCCCCTCGTCGTCGAGGCGCACCGGCAGCTGGCGCTCGCCCTCGCGCAGCGTGCCGGCGCGGGACGTGGTGCCGCCTTCCGCGCGGAGCCAACGGATCCAAGTCCCGTCAGCAGGCTTGGGCAGCGTCGCGGCGAGCTTGGGATCGAACGGGATCGACGCCGTGAGCGTGGCCCTGTCGGTGAAGAACAGGTGGTGCGTGCGGCGCAGCGTCAGACCGAGGCTCGATGCGCCCGCGGGGAGCGCGGCGACCGGTAC
>CAZPEY010000192.1:8099-10701 GCA_964585665.1 uncultured Polyangiaceae bacterium
CCGAACTCGTACGAACGGAAGGTCGGTGGGTGCGCGGAGTTGGTGAAGTTGCAATCGGGCGTCGGGTCCATGTAGCAGCCGGCCCAGTAGCAGCCCTTGACGACGTAGTCGTAGCTGTTCGGGTGCGGGTACGATCGGCGCACCCACTCGGCGACGTTGCCGGTCAGATCCATGACGCCCGCATCGGAGATGCACATCGCGCGGGAGCCCGAAGGATCGCCCTGATAGAGCCGATCGGCCTCGGCTTGGGCAGCCGGATCGGGGTACTTGCCGAGCGTCGACCAGCTCGGCGAGATCCACGTCTTGTCGTCGTTGCACGCGCTCTTGATGTGCGTGTTGCCGTACGGGTACTCGTAGCCGTTCGGGCCTTGGCAGGCGCTCTTCCACTCGGCCTCGGTGCACAGCCGCTTGCCCTTGCCCTCGCACCACTTCTCCCCGTCGGGAGCGGTCTGAAAGTAGAACGGCAGGGCGCCCTCGATGTTGGGCGCCTCGTAGCGGTCCATGCAGTAGGTGTCGAAGGCGACGGTGTCGGCGGGGCACGACCCCGGCGTCGTCGCCAGATCGGACTTCTGCGACGGTAGATCGAGGGTCGACTTGAGATCGACGGAGCCGCCCTGCTTGAGATCGGCACCCGCCGGCGTGAGATCTCCGGCCTCGGGGACGCCGCTCAGATCCGGGGGCTCGCTCGCGGAGAGGTCGCCGTGCGGAGAAGGCTGACCGAGCTTGATCGTGCCGCCCTTGCAGCCGATCCAGGCGAGCGCGACGACGAGGGCGAGGCGCCTCCACATGTCAGTCCCTCCGCATCGCTTTCTTCACCGCGCCGGTCAACGAGGTGTCCTCGATGGCACCATCGGCGCTGAAGGCGAGGGCATCGTCATTGCCGCGCAAGAAGAGGATCGAGCGCGGCCCTCGCGCGGGTCGGCGCGGCGCGTAGCGATCGTAGATCGGCGACTTGCTCGTGCCCTCGAGGTAGTAGCGTTTGTGAAGCTCCAGCTGCTCGCTGAAGTTGGCTTCGTCGACGAGGATCGTCCTGCCCTTGAGGATCGCGGCGCCGCGCAGGACCTCATCGACGACGTAGCGATGCTGCACGCGCTGAAACGGCGGCGCCTTCTGGTCGGGCGTGCCGACCGCGATCTGACTTGTCTGCGTCGCCGGTTCGCCGACATGTGCGACGACGATGGTCGGAGAGCGCTGCACGAGCTGCTCGAGCGTGATCTGCTCGTAGTGCACGCGGCTGGCGAGCGCGGCGCTGCACAGCGCCACAATGCCCGCGATCGTGCGGGACAGCGCGCGCACGTCAGCTCGCCGGGTTGGCGACGTGCACCACGACGACGGTGATGTTGTCCTCACCGCCGCGCTCGTTGGCCAGCTCGACGAGTAAGCGCGGCACATCGCGGTAGTAGTTGGTGCACAAGATCTGCCCCAGCTCGTCGGTGGGGAGGTAGTTCGACAAGCCGTCCGAGCACAGGACGTAGCAGTCGCCCGGCTGCACGGGCAGCACCGCGCCATCGACGACGACGTCGCGCTCGAAGCCGACCGAGCGCGTGATGACGTGCCGGAACTTGTGCTCCTTGGCCTCCTCCTCGGTCATCATGCCGGCGGAGACCTGCTCGTGCACCCAGGTGTGGTCGTCGGAGAGCTGCTGCGCCTGGCCGTCGCGATACAGGTAGGCGCGCGAATCACCGACGTGGGACAGATAGGCGCGGCCGCCCTGGATCCACAGCGCCGTCAGCGTCGTGCCCATGCCGTGCAGATCGGGGTTGCTCTGCGCTTGCTCGAAGATCGCCGCTCCCGACGCCTGCGTCGCCCGACACAGCGTCTCGAGGATCTGCTCGCGGGACGCGTCGTGTGGCGGCTCGGAGAGGTGCTCCCTCAGCGTGCTGACCGCGATGCGACTCGCCTGTTCGCCACCTTGGTGGCCGCCCATACCGTCGGCGACCGCGAAGAGACCCATCTCGGGCAACACGAGGAGCGAGTCCTCGTTGTGGTTGCGCTTTCGTCCGACGTCGGTGGACGAATAGACAAGTAGCTTGACCGGTAGCTTCATTTGCTCGGGTACTCGGCGCCCTTCTCGGAGTAGTCACGTCCGTCGAACCGCAGCAGCTTGCCCTTGCCATCGAGGCGGGTCAGCAGGTTGACGGGGCGCTTCCAGACGCGGGCCAGCGCCGCGAGCGTGTCGCGGGCATAGTCGGGTTGGAGATCGATGCCTTCGTGTTGGTGGCGGAGCAGCAGCTCGGCGCGGTTCTCGAAGTTGCCGTCCTCGACGTAGATGAACGGCTGGCCGCGGTTGGTGAGCTGAAACAGCATGCGCTCCTTGACCTTCTTCCACTCGCGACTCTCGATCTCCCAGTTGCCCGAGCGATCGTTGAACATGAACGAGTAGTACTTGGTCTCGCGGCAGAACTCCTCGGTGAAGAACTCGTCGATGAAGGTCACGTCGTTGTAGAGCTTGCGCACCTCGAAGATCTTCTTGCGACCGAGGCCGAGGCGGCGATCCCACGACTTGCGGAGCGCCATGTCCTGGCACTCGTCCCACTCCTTGCCGAAGCGGCCGCGGTTCCAGCGATCCTCGATGTGGCGGAACAGCTCGACGCCGAGCTTG
>CAZPEY010000193.1:0-10672 GCA_964585665.1 uncultured Polyangiaceae bacterium
GGGTGGTCGAGGCCGCGCCTGGCGCTGGGGCTCCCGAGGAGCGTCAGCGCGGCGGGGGTAACGGCGAGCGAGTGAGCGGCGGCCGTAGAGGGTCGTTGGCCGGCTTGCCCGGCCGACGAACCCTCGAGAGGCCGGCGCCCCTCGCTCAAGCGCTCCCCCTCAACGAAGCGCTCTCCGGATCCCCACGATCCAGGACTTGACCACTCGCCAGCTTTCGACTACATAAGCCCGTCCCTCGGAGGAACTACGTCAATGCCGAAAGCTGGAATCCACCCGAACTATCGCGGCGCTCAGGTCACCTGCGCCTGCGGAACCCAATACGAGATGGCCTCGACCCGGGGCTCCTTCTCCGTCGACATTTGCGCGAGCTGCCACCCGTTCTACACGGGCAAGCAGAAGCTGCTCGACACGCAGGGTCGCATCGAGCGCTTCCAGAAGAAGTACGGCCGCCCGCAAGCCTCGAAGTAGCCACCCCCTCCTTCTCCAAAGATCCCTGTGTTCGACAAGCTCGAAGCAGTCGAGAAGCGCTTCGAGGAGCTCGAGCGGTTGCTCTCCGACCCGGACGTCATCGGGCGCCGCGCCGAGTTCCAGAAGCTGAGCAAAGAGCGCTCCGATATCGAGGAGATCGTCGAGGCGTATCGTGCGCATCGACAGATCGTCAAGGAGCTTGACGAAAACAAGCTGCTGCTCGAGGAGAAGGATCCGGAGATGCGCCAGATGGCGCGTGAGGAGCAGGCGCGCCTGACCAGCGAGCGCGAGACGCTCGACGCGCGCATCAAGCTGCTGCTGCTGCCCAAGGACCCGAACGACGACAAGAACATCATCCTCGAGATCCGCGGCGGCACCGGCGGTGACGAGGCGGCGCTGTTCGCGGGTGACCTGTTCCGCATGTACTCGCGCTTTGCGGAGCGGCAGCGCTGGAAGCTCGAGATCCTGTCCACCTCCGAGGGCGCCGCGGGCGGCTTCAAGGAGATCATCGCCCTCATCTCGTCCGCCGGCGGCAGGGTCTACTCGCAGCTCAAGTACGAGTCCGGCGTGCACCGCGTCCAGCGCGTGCCGGCCACCGAAACCCAGGGGCGCATCCACACCTCGGCCGCGACCGTCGCCGTGCTCCCCGAGGTCGAAGAGGTCGACGTCAAGATCGAGGAGAAGGATCTCGAGATCAAGGTCTCGCGCTCGGGCGGTCCGGGCGGGCAGTCGGTCAACACCACCGACTCGGCGGTGCAGATCCTCCACAAGCCGTCGGGGATCCAGGTGCGCTGCCAGGACGAGAAGTCGCAGCACAAGAACAAAGACAAGGCGATGAAGATCCTCCGCTCGAAGCTCTACGAGATCGAGCGCGAGAAGCAGGAAGCCGCCGAGCGTGAGGCGCGGCGCGAGCAGGTCAAGAGCGGCGATCGCTCGGACAAGATCCGCACCTACAACTTCCCGCAAGATCGGATGACCGATCATCGCATCGGCCTGACTCGCCACAACCTCGATGGGATTCTCGACGGAGATCTCGAGGACGTCATCGCGGCGCTACGCGCGCACTACCAGGCCGAGGCGCTCAAGGGCGCAGGCGGCTAGCCCGGTCCCCGGTTCCTACCCGCCCACCCTCGGGCGGCGCAAGTGGAGTTCATCGATGAACGATCGCCCGAAGAAGTCCTGGCGTGAGCTCGATCAGCAGCGCGGCAAGGCGCGCTCCTCCGATCCACCGCCGGGAGGCCCGAAGAAGCAGAGCGAAGAGGATCGCCAGAGCAAGCAGCATCGGGCGGCGCTCGACGCGCTCTTTGCCAAGGGCTCCGTCGCCGAGCTGGCCGAGAAGATGGGGCTCATCAAGACCACCTCGCAGACGCGGCCCGAGCCCAAGACCGAGCCCGCCGCCGCTGCGGCGAGCGCCGTCGAGGAGAAGGCGCCCGCTGCTCCGCCGCAGGAGAACCCCAAGCTCGTCCTGCGCAAGAAGCTCGTCGAGTCGGTGGGCCGCGGAGAGATCACGCGCTCCTTCGATCGCTATACCAAGGCGTACGGCATGCCCGACGACTGGGAGCTCCTCGAGCTCGGCCTCGAGCACCAGAAGGAAGAGACGCAGGCCGAGGTGATGGCCGCGATCAGCGCGCTCTACGACAAGAAGGGCGCCCCCCGTCGCAGCCGAGGCCTCGGCAGCAAGCTCCGCTTCCTCGAGGAGACGGCGGAGGATCCGGCCATCCGCGCCGCGGCCTCCTCGCTGCGCAGCAAGCTCGGCTGAACGGCCGGTTCGGGCGATCGAGGTTTGGCGACGCGACTCGATGCGTCGTATACTGAGTTCATGCGCCTTCGCCTTGGCTTGCTGTCCTGCCTCGCCGCTGCTCCCGCCGTCGCTGAGCCGCGCACTGCGCCCGCCGCTCCGGCTGCCGCGCCCGCCGCCGGACCCTCCTCAGGGACCGACAAGACCGTCGGCCGAATCACCATCTCTCCGACTCTGTCCGCCGCTCCCGTCGACGTCTGGTTGACGCGCACCCGCAAGGAGGACGGCGGGTTGATCGTCAAGCTGGTGACGCGCACGAGCACCACCAAGGCGCTGTCGCTCACCATCTACACCGGTGGCGGCGACGACGATGGCGCCGGCGACAGCGACGTCCGCAACCTCATCGTCAGGCCGTTCGACGTCCCCGGCGGGCGGCGCTGGGTGCGCATCGACTTCACCTACCGCATCCCGGACGGAGGCAAGCGCGACGAGCGCACCGACACGACGCTCGTCGAGCTGCTGCCCAAGCCGCGGCGCCTCATCGACATCACGACCCAGCAGATCCGCACGCGGTCGAAGAACTGCCGCGAGGGCGAGGAGACCCAGCTGCTGCCCGAGAACATCGACGGCGAGCTCCGCCTCGTGGCCACGACGCAGAAGATCGTCGATCCGGTCCTCGGCGAGGACGATCTCCCGGTCGACAAGAAGTGCGTGGCGACCGCCGGTGTCGACCGAAAGGTCTTTCGTCCGAGCCCCAAGGGCTTCGTCTCCCAGCAAGCCGCCGCGGCCCCGGCAGCGGCCGAGGAAGAGGGCGACGACTAAGTGCCTTGAGACGAGGGGGAAAGAGGCGGGCGAGGGCGGGGCGAAGTGGCTTAGAACCAGAAGCCGAGGTAGACGTTGCCCGAGACGGCGAGGGTCCTCGCGGCGACGGGCGCCGAGCTGGTCACGCCCGTGTAGTACTGGCCGTCGCCGAAGTTCTTGTCGCGGAAGAGGCCCGCGGCGCGCACGTCCGCCTCGATGGCGAACCAGCGGAAGCGCAGCTCGGCACCCACACCCGCTTGCGCGATCCAGCTCCAGAAGACCTGATCCGCTGGATAGCCGTACGGCCCGTTGCGCAGCGTGATGAAGTCCATCCCCGCGCCGACGCCCGCCAGGGCGTAGATGTTGAAGTGGCGCGAGTCCTGGTTCGGGAACAGGTAGAACATGAACGACGCCGTGAACGGGAAGCTCGAGCGGACAAAGCCGCCATCCCACACGCTGCCGCGCAGGAAGCTCTGCCGCGCCTCGAAGCCGAAGCGTCCCGCGGAGCGGAGGCGCAGCTGAAAGCCCATGCCGCCGAGGCTGAGGCGCTCCCCGCCGAACGTCTGGTTGAGGCCCATGTAGGTGCCGTGGAGCCCCAGCGAGAAGCGGCGCACGCCGTCCCACTTCTTCTCAGGCGGACGCGGCCGAACGACCGGCGCCGGGTAGTACGGATACGACGGGATCGGCTGGTAGCGCGGGTAGGCAGGGGGCGGCGCGTAGTAGACCGGAGGGCCGCCGTTCTGCGGATAGAGCTGGTAGCCCTGCTGATAGTTGGGCGGATTCGACGACGGCTGGCCTGGCGCCGGCTGCTGGTACCCGAAGGTGCCAGGCGGCGGATAGGCCGGCGGCGGCGGGTAGACCGTCGGGGCCTGCACCGTCTGCTGGGTGGTGGTCGTCGTCGTGGTGGTCGTCGCCGGCGGGGCCGGAGGCGGCGGGGCCTCGACGCGAACCGCATACGGATCGATGACCTCTTCGGCGCGCAGCGTTCCAACTGCGCCGAGTGACATCAGCCCGAACGCCGCGATCGGCAGAGCCGAAGTGAGGATTGAGCGCCGTAGTGCCGTCGACATGAGATCGTGCCTCCTGCGCTGGAAGGCAGCAGGAAGCGTGCCGCGATCCAACGAATGGCTTCATATTAGATTCAACAGGCTTAGGTGCAAGGCAAAGTGGGCTGTGACCAGCCGTTTTGAGGCGGCTGTGAACCAACGTTCTCGCGTTGACACCCAAGGGGCGGTTGAGGACAGTACGCCCATGGCTTCGTATCTCGTCACCGGCGGCGCCGGTTTCATTGGGTCCAACCTCGCGCACGCCCTCGTGGAGCGCGGCGACAAGGTCCGCATCGTCGACAACTTCGCCACCGGGCGGCGTCAGAACATCGAGCGCTTGGTCGGCGACGGCAAGGTCGAGCTGCTCGAGGGCGATCTGACCGTCGCCGGGGTCGCTGAGCGCGCCTGCCAGGGCGTCGAGTTCGTGCTGCACCAGGCGGCGATCCCGTCGGTGCCGCGCTCCGTCGATGATCCGGTCGCGTCGGATCTCGCCAACGTCCATGGCACGGTGCTGCTCCTCGACGCGGCGCGCCGACTCGGCGTCCGCCGCGTCGTCTTTGCGGCCTCTTCGTCCGCCTACGGCGAGCGCGATCCGAGCGAGGCCAAGGTCGAGACGATGCCCCCGTCGCCGCTGTCGCCGTACGCGGCGAGCAAGATCGCGTGCGAGTACTACCTCAAGGCCTTCCACGCCTCGTATGGGCTCGAGACCGTCGGGCTGCGCTACTTCAACGTCTTCGGACCGCGGCAGGATCCGAAGTCGCAGTACGCCGCTGCGATCCCGAACTTCGTCACCGCGGCGCTGCAGAACCGCCCCGCCACCGTCTACGGCGACGGTGGCCAGACGCGCGACTTCTGCTTCATCGACAACGTCATCCAGGCCAACCTGCTCGCCTGCACCGCCGAGGGCGCCGCGGGCGAGATCTTCAACATCGCCTGCGGCGCGTCGATCTCGCTCGTCGACGTGATCCGGCTCATCGGCGAGATCGTCGGCAACCGCATCCCGCCCAAGCACGATCCGCCGCGCCGGGGCGACATCCGCCACTCGCTTGCGGACATCGGCAAGGCGCGACGCATTCTCGGCTACACCGCCCCGGTGTCGTTCGAAGAGGGGTTGCGGCGCACGATCGGCTGGTACCGCGAGAGCCTGGCCTAGCGGGACAGGACGGGAGATTTCATGCGCAGCATGACCGGGTTCGGACGCGCCACGGGCGACGTCGGTGCGCACCGCTACACCGTCGAGCTGCGCGCCGTGAATCATCGCTTCTTCGAGTGCAAGAGCCGGCTGCCGTGGCCCGATCCGGGCCTCGAGGCGGCCCTGGTCGCGCGCATCCGCGCCAAGATCGATCGCGGCGCGCTGCAGCTGATGGTGCGCGCCGATCAGACCTCGTCGCACCAGGCTGGCGACGAGCGGCCGCTCGCGATCGACCTGGTCCGCGCGCGGCAGTGGCACAGCGCGCTCGCCGAGCTTGGGCGCGGCCTCGGCTACGATCCGCCCACCGTGCCGCTCGAGCGACTGGTGATGATGCCCGGGGTTCTCGAGAGCGAGCGCGGTCCGACCGAGGGGCTCACCGACGCGCTGTTGCCGCTCATCGAGCAAGCCATCGTCGCGCTGCTCGACAGCCGCGAGCGCGAGGGCGCGGCGCTTGCCGTCGACATGCGCGCGCACACGAGCGAGCTCCGCCGGCTCGCCGCGCAGGTCGCCGACCTGTCGCTCGCCACCCCGCAGCTCTTTCAGCAGCGGCTCGAGGAGCGGCTGCTGCGCCTGCTCAAGTCCTCGACGCTCGAGGCGGTCGCGACGCTCGATCCCGAGCGCCTCGCGCACGAGGTCGCGCTGCTCGCCGATCGCATCGACATCAGCGAAGAGTCGACGCGCCTCGGGCTGCACCTCGACGAGCTCGAGCGCCTGCTCCAGTCCAAAGAGGCGGTCGGGCGGCGCATCGACTTCCTGCTGCAGGAGCTCAACCGCGAGATCAACACCATGGGCTCGAAGTCGCCGTCGGCCGAAGTCGCGGCGCGCGTCGTCGAGTGCAAGAGCACGCTCGAGAAGCTGCGCGAGCAGGCCGCCAACATCGAATGAGAGCCTCATGAAGAAGCAAGCTGCGCGCGGACTGCTGCTCGTCGTGTCGTCGCCGTCCGGAGCCGGCAAGACGACGCTGTGTCGCCGCCTGATCGACGAGTTCCCCGGCATCGTGTTCTCGGTCTCCTACACGACGCGACCGATGCGGCGCGGCGAGGAGGAGGGCACCGACTACTGCTTCGTCGATCGCGCCACGTTCGACCAGATGATCGAGCGCGGCGAGTTCGCCGAGTGGGCCGAGGTGCACGGCAACCGCTACGGTACGACCACCGAGGCGGTGCGCCAGGCGCTCGAGGAGGGCAAGCACGTCCTCTTCGACGTCGACTACCAGGGCGGCCGCCAGATCAAGGCCAAGTTCGAGAAGGAGGCGGTGCTCGTCTTCGTGCTGCCGCCGTCGCTGCACGAGCTCGAGAGCCGGCTGCGCAAGCGCGCCACCGACGATCCAGAGGTCATCGAGCGGCGCCTCGTCAAGGCGCGCGACGAGCTCAAGCACTACGGCCTCTACCACTACCTCATCGTCAACGACGATCTGCCGCGGGCCTACGATCGGCTGCGCGCGATCTACCTCGCGGCGCAGTGCGGGATCGATCGCACCGGCCACATCGCCGAGGAGCTCGTGCGCGAGGCCGAGCAGCTCGAGGCGAGCCGTGGCCAGCAGGGGACCGTGCTCCAGATGCTGCCCCCGACGGGGAGCGGTCCGAGCGGCAGCGGGACGGGCAACAGCGGCACCGGGAGCAGCTCGGCCTGACAAGCCGACCAATCCAGAGTATGCTGACCGCTTCTGATGTCGGTTGAGTCGCTCGTCTCCTCGGTCTCGTCCTACTTTCCTGCCGCCGATCTCGGCCTCATCAAGAAGGCCTACGCGTTCGCCGACAAGGCGCACCAGGGCCAGCGTCGGAGGTCGGGCGATCCCTACGTCGTCCACCCGCTCGGCGTCGCCAGCCTGATCGCCGAGCTCAAGCTCGACGTGCCCTCGATCTGCGCTGGCCTCTTGCACGACTGTGTCGAGGACACCTCGGCGACGAACGAGGACATCGCGCGCGAGTTCGGGCAGGAGATCTCGTTCCTCGTCGACGGCGTCACCAAGCTCGGCAAGATCCCGTGGAACACGCGCGAGGAGCGTCAGGCGGAGAACTTCCGCAAGATGCTCCTCGCGATGGCCAAGGACATCCGGGTCATCCTGATCAAGCTCGCCGATCGCATCGACAACATGCGCTCGCTCGACGCGATGCCGCCCGAGAAGCAGGAGCGGATCGCGCGCGAGACGATGGACATCTACGCGCCGCTCGCCAACCGCCTCGGCATCCAGTGGATCAAGATCGAGCTCGAGGATCGGTCCTTCAAGTATCTCCAGCCGAAGGACTACGGCGAGCTCTACGCCCGCGTCGAAAAGTACCACACGGAGCGCTCCAAATACATCGACGAGGTGGTCGCGACGCTCAAGCAGGAGCTCGGCGAGGCGAACATCCGGTGCGAGGTCAAGGGGCGCATCAAGCACCTCTGGTCGATCTTCCAGAAGATCGAGAAGACGCAGCGCGATCTCGATCAGCTCTACGACATCGTCGCGTTCCGCGTCATCGTCGACTCGACGCGCGCCTGCTACGAGACGCTCGGCGTCGTGCACTCGAAGTGGACGCCGATCCCCGGGCGCTTCAAGGACTTCATCGCGCTGCCCAAGCCGAACATGTACCAGTCGCTGCACACCTCGGTCGTCGGGCCGGGCAACGAGCGCATGGAGGTGCAGATCCGCACCGAGGAGATGCACTCGATCGCCGAGCAGGGCATCGCGGCGCACTGGCACTACAAAGAAGGCAAGCCGTTCGACGACAAGGATCAGAAGCGCTTCGCCTGGCTCCGTCAGTTGATGGAGTGGCAGCGGGAGCTCAAGGATCCGCGCGAGTTCATCGAGACGGTGAAGATCGATCTCTTCGCCGACGAGGTGTACGTGTTCACACCCAAGGGCGATCTGCGCGCGCTCCCGAAGAACGCCACGCCGATCGATCTTGCGTACACGATCCACTCGGAGGTCGGCAACCACTGCTCGGGCGCGCGCGTCAACGGCCTGATGGTGCCGCTCCGCTACTCGCTGCGCAACGGCGACACCGTCGAGATCATCACCTCGCCGAACCAGAAGCCGAAGAAGGAGTGGCTCAAGTTCGTCGTCTCCTCGTCGGCCAAGGCGAAGATCCGCAACTACCTGCGGACCGAGGAGCGGGATCGCTCGCGGCTGCTCGGCAAGGAGCTGCTCGAGCGCGAGCTGCGGAAGCTTGGCGTCAGCCTCCAGAAGAGCTTCAAGACCGGCGATCTCGACCGCGCCGCGCAGGAGCTCAAGGCGGCCAACTCCGAAGAGCTCTACATGCAGATCGGCTACGGCAAGCTGCTGCCTGCCGACGTCATCGAGGTGCTGGTGCCGCCGGAGAAGCGCACCGGCCTCGCCGCCGTCGAGGCCGCGCCCGAGGAGCCGGTGCGACGTGCGAACGGCCGCTCGACCTCCGGGATCAGCGTGCAAGGCGAGAGCGACATCATGGTGCGCTTCGGCAAGTGCTGCTCGCCGCTGCCGGGCGATCCGATCGTCGGCTTCATCACGCGCGGCCGCGGGGTCACCGTGCACACGACGGACTGCAAGAAGAGCATCGACCAGGATCCCGAGCGGCGCGTCGACGTCGACTGGGACGGCTCGGCGCGCGCGGCGCGGCCCGTCGCGCTGCAGGTTGTCTCGGCGGATCGACCGGGCCTGCTGGCATCGCTGTCGCAGTCGTTCAACACGATGGGCATCAACATCTCGCAGGCCAACTGCCGCGCCATCGACGATAGCCGCGCGCTCAACACCTTCCGCTTTGCAGTCAATGATCTTGACCAATTGAAGACCATCATCCGCACGTTGCAGAAGATCGATGGCGTTTTCTCCGTGTCGCGCGTGTCGGCGGCTTGACCTCGTCGCCAAACTGCGATACTAGCGCCCGCCATGGCTTCCAACACCGCGTCCTCCGAGAACCGCCGCAAGAACCGCCACAAGAACATGGGGCGCAAGCGCAAGAACAAAGAAGCGCGCAAGTCGACCAAGACCGACGCCGAGCTCTTCGCGAGCCTCGGTGAGCCGGGCAAGCCCGCGCCCAAGGGCGCCGCCAAGCCCGCCGCCAAGCCGGCCGCTGCCAAGGCCGCCAAGCCCGCCGCCAAGGCCAAGTAGCTCGCGCCCCTTCAGCGCGGCGCCGCCTCTGCGCCGCGCGCCCTTCGCCGGCGAACCGCGTTTTAATTTGCCTGCACCTCGACGGTAGCGCTACTATTTCGCCTCGGCTCTTCGAGGGGGCTCATGCGACTTTGTCCCGCGTGCGGGAACCAGTACCCGGACGACGCTAACTTCTGTCCTATGGATGCCAGCCGGCTCATCGCCGCTGGCGAAGCAGCGCCCAGCGCCCCGGCCGCCGCCGACTCGCGCCGAACGGCCGAGACGACCACGCCGCTGCTGGGCCGGTACTCGCCGTTCGGCAGCAGCGTCGCGACGCCGACCGGCGTGGTCTGGGAGGCCGAGGACGTCACCCAGGGCGGACGCGTGCGGTGCAAGATCGTGCCGCAGAACGTCTTGCCGAGCGCGACCTGGATCGAGCGGGCGATTCGCGAGCTCAAGCAGCTCGGCAAGGTGACGACGCCGCGCCTGCACAAGATCCTCGATCAGGGGCGCAGCGAGGGCGGCGAGCTCGTCGTCGTGCAGGAGGCGATGGACGCGCCAGCGCTCGACGAGATCGTTCGACGCTCCGGCCCGCTGTCGCCGCCGCGGGCGCTGCGGCTCGTGCAGCAGATCGGCGAGGCCCTCATCGAGGCACAGAAGGTCGGCGTCATCCATCGCGATGTGGCGCCGCACAACGTCTTCGTCGCGGATGGCGACGAGGTCAAGGTCAGCGACTTCGCGCTGGCGCAGCCGGTCAACGACAAGGTCTACGGCACCCCGCAGTTCCTCTCGCCCGAACAGGCCGAGGGCAAGGTGCCCGATCAGCGGTCGAACATCTACAGCCTCGCGGCGCTGATGTTCTACGCCGTCACCGGCGAGGCGCCCTTCGCGGGCGACGTCGCGACGCAGCTCCAGCAGCACCTGACGGCCGCGCCGCCGTCGGCGTCGGGGCGGCGACCGGGCCTCCCCGAGGCGCTCGACAAGGTGCTGCAGCGAGCGCTCGACAAGAGCCCGAGCAAGCGCCACCTCACCCTGAAGCAGCTTCTCACCGAGCTCGAGCAGGCCTGCGCTGGCGTCGTCGACACGACCCCGAAGGCGGCGCGCGGCAAGCGCGAGCCTGCGGCCACGATGCTCGGAATCCCCTCGCCGTTCACGCAGGGTCCGCAGTCCACCCCGTCTGCAAAGACCGCCGTGATGTCGACCGCCGCGGCCGAGCAGATCGCGAAGAACCCGGCCGAGGATCCGGCTGTCCTCGCCGCCAAGGCCAAGGCGGCCGAGGCGCAGCGCCAGGCGGAGGCAGCCAAGGCGGCCGATGCGCAGCGCCAGGCTCAGGTCGCGCGCATTGATGGTGCTGCGCTCGTATAGCCGCAGAGCGC
>CAZPEY010000194.1:0-2384 GCA_964585665.1 uncultured Polyangiaceae bacterium
GGCCAGTGCAGCTGCCTTCTCCCCTAACCGCGCCACACCTCGACGGAGAGACCGATGCGATTCTCGACGAAAGCGGTGTGGTTGGCGGCGGCGCTCGGCGTCGCTGCCTCGGCTTCGGCCGAAGGCTACGACCTGCACCGCTACGATCCCTCTCCCGCCGGCGCGTGGTTCTTCGCCGTCGGTCAGCCCTGGTACTCCAACACGCGCTATCTAGCGGGGACCTTCACGCTCGACTACGGCCACAACGTGTTGCGCTCCGGCGTCTTCGACGCCAAGGGCAAGTTCGACGCGGACGGAGCCGTCATCCGCCACGCCGTGCTCGGTCACTTCGACGTCGCGGGCGCGCCGCTGACACGCTTGCTCATTCACGCGTCGCTGCCGGTGACGTTTGCCGAGCGCGGCACGGCGGCGTTCGGCGTCGCGCCGATCAGCGGCGCGGCGGTCGGTGATCCGCGCATCGGCGCGACCGTCCGCTTGTGGGGTGATCCCGATGAGCAGCCCTTCTCCGTGAACCTCGGGCTCTCGCTGTGGATCCCGATCGGCGCGAACACCGAGCACCAGGGCGATCGCAACCTGCGTGGCTTGCCCAAGCTCATCCTCGCCGGGCGCGCCGCCAAGGTGATCCGCTGGGTGTTCGATCTCGGCTTCCTCCTGCGCTCGAAGACGACCCTCGGCCAGGGGCCCGGCAACGCCATCGGCAGCGACTTCCAGATGAACGGCGCGATCGCCTACGCCGACGTCAAGCGCGCCTTCCAGATCGGTCCCGAGGTGCAGTTCTCGACGGTGTTGACCGGCGGCCACGCGTTCAAGAAGTACTACACGAGCGTGTCGTGGCTGTTCGGCGCGCAGTACAGCATCAAGCGTCTCATCCAGGTCGGCGCGGCGATCGGCAGCGGGACGCTGCCGCAGTTCGGCGAGCCCGACGTGCGCTTCCTCTTCCGGCTCGGCTACGCGCCCCTGCCTGGCCCCGACGCCGACAACGACGGCATCCCCGATGCCGAGGACGCCTGTCCGAGCTCGTCGGGCATCAAGACGACCGATCGGTCGACGAGCGGCTGCCCCGACGCCGACAACGACGGCGTGCCCGACGCGCAGGACGCCTGCCCTGGATCGTCGGGCAAGCGCACCGCCAACCTCCGCACCTCCGGCTGCCCCGACGCCGACGACGACGGTATCCCCGACGCCGAGGACAAATGCCCCGACAAGAAGGCCGGCGCCCACCCGGACAAGACGGCCTCAGGTTGCCCGATCCAAGACGACGATGGCGACGGCGTACCTGACGCCGAGGACATGTGTCCGGGCGAGGGCGTCGGCGCCAAGCCCGATCCGAAGCGGCCTGGTTGTCCGTACAAGGACACCGACAACGACGGCTTCCAGGACTACGAGGACGCCTGCCCGACCGAGCCGCCCGGCAAGTTCCCCGATCCCAAGCGCCAGGGCTGCCCCGAGCCGGATCGCGACAAGGACGGCTTCGTCGACTCGCAGGACTTCTGCCCGGATCAGCCCGGCGTCGAGGCGACCGAGACGAACCAGCGCGGCTGCCCCAAGCTCGAGATCAAGCAAGGCACGACGACCGAGCTCAAGATGGTGAACTTCGAGACCAACAAGTGGGTGCTGCTCCCCGAGAGCTACCCGGTGCTCGACGAGATCGCCAAGGTGCTCAAGGAGCGCACCGAGTTCAAGAAGATCGTCGTCGAGGGTCACGCCGACGACACCGGCACGCCGGAGTGGAACAAGACGCTGTCGCAGAACCGAGCGCGCGCCGTCATGCAGTACCTGGTCAAGAAGGGCGTCAAGGCGAGCCGCCTGTCGTCGGTCGGGTACGGCGACACCCGGCCGCTCGAGAAGGACACCACCGACGCAGCGCGCGCCAAGAACCGGCGCGTCGAGATGCGCGTCATGACCGGGAAATAATCGCGCACCTCTCGCGTCCAAGCCTGTAGCGGAGATTGTTCATATGCGAACGAAGTTGCTCGCGGCCCTCCTGTTGCTCTCGGCTCCACTGCCTGCGAGGCCGGCACACGCGGCGCCAACGCCCGAGGAGCGCAAGCAAGCCAAGGAGCACTACGAGAAGGGGACAAGGCACTACAACCTCGGCGAGTTCGTCGAGGCGGCCGACGAGTACAAGCTCGCCTACAAGGCGGTGCCCGACAACGTCATCCTCTACAACATCGGGCAGCTCTATCGCCTCGCCAAGGACTACGACAAGGCGCTGCTCTTCTACAACTCGTTCCTGTCGAACACCAAGGACGCGGCGGTGCGCAAGGAGGTCGAGGGGCGCATCGCCAAGCTCGAGGTGCTGATCAAGGAGCGCAAGGAGGCCGAGGCGCAGCCCAAGCCCGATCCGGCCAAGAAGCCTGGCGAGGGCGCGACCGGCGATCCGA
>CAZPEY010000194.1:2484-10661 GCA_964585665.1 uncultured Polyangiaceae bacterium
CCGGCCGCGTCACCAAGTTCACCTACCCGTTCAACTTCAAGCCGCTCGCCCAGTAGCCCGACGGCGCGCCCCTCACGGCGCGAACATCACTCGCTTGGTGCGTAGACCGATCGTGATCTTGCAGGTCTGCTTGCCGGCCTGTCCTTGGCTCTCGGCGATATAGACGAACAGACCGTCGTAGTCGCGTGGGTCCTGCGACACGAGCTCGCGCTGGCCGCGCCGATCGCAGATCTTCTTGGCCATCTCGTAGGCGTCCGCGGGCGAGATCGCCGGGTCCTTCTCCATCGGGGTGAAGCGCAAGTTGACCGCCTTGCCGACGCGCTTGACGACGACGAGGTAGGGCGGGATGAACCACTCACGATAGAAATCGCTCGCCGGCTCAAGCGCCCGCTCCTCGGACGAGCCGTCGAGCGCCGCGAGGTTGAGGAACTGTCCATCCTTGTCCGCCTTGATCGACACGACCTCACCGCTGGCGAGGCGCCGTCGCTCGCCGAGGCGCAGCTCGAGGATCGTCGCCTTGGGGGCGCCCCGCGGCAGCTCCCCGATCATCTTCCGAAACGTCTCGAGCAGCTTCTCGTCGATGCTGAGGCCGCCCCCGAGCAGCGGCCCGATCAGATCGCGGACGCGCTCCTTGAACTGCGCGTCGTGCTTGGCCAGCGCGAGGCCGACCTCCACCATCGCGGTCAAGATCCGCTCTTTGGTCGAGGTCACCCGCGGCCGGTTCGGATCGAGCGCCTGGAGCGGCACCCACAGCGCGGCCGACGGCGCCTCCTGTGCGAGCTCGACGGCCGTCCCGAGGAGAAAGCCGTCGGGATCGTCGCCGCGCGCCCGGCTGCTCGTGTAGATCTCCCCGAGCAGTCGCGCTGCGAGCCGCGCCCTCGTCGGACGATCGCAACGGCCGATCAAGCGCACGGTCATGTCATCGGTGTCGCGATGGCTCTCGCGTCGCAGCAGCGCCTCGGCGAGGTAATCGCACATCGGCGTCAGATCGACCGGGGCCGTCGCCTTCGGTGTGTCGACGAGCTCATGCAGACCGAGGCGGACGTCGTCGAGCGCGCGTCGCTCCTCCGGATCCCTCCAGTCAAGCAGGTTGACCAGCTGCGCCGCCGTCGGCAAGACCTCCGGCTGGAGCTGTGACAGCGTGACGCGCGCCGCCCGAACCCGCAGGCCGTGGTCGAGGGCCGACGAGGCTGCCACGACCTGCTTGAGGAACGCGATCTTTTCGGCGCTTCCAAGCGCCCGGTAGTGCTGGTAGGCGAACTGCGTGTCGCCGCGCAGGATCATCAGCGCGGATAGCTTGCCGCGTCGCTGCAGCTCGCGCTGCGCCAGGTCGGCCAGATCATGGTTTTGCAGATCCGCCTGGAGCCGATCCTCCGCGATCCCTCCCAGCAACGCTGCCTGATCCTTGGCGTAGAGAATCTCGAGGGTGCGCAGCGCCTCTTCGCTGGCCGGGAGCAGCTCGAAGCCGCCGCGCTGCGACGGCACCAGCGCGACCGTTGCGCCGATCGCGGGCGCGCCGTGCAAGCAGCCGCGCAGCCGCTCGTCGAGCGGCGACTTGTGCGGATCGGTCCACTCGACGCCCTGGTAGATGGGGCGCTTGATCGACTCACCGACCTTGACCGGGCTCTTGGACGGATCGCCGAACAGCCGCGTCACCTGCAAGGTCACGGAGACGCGTCGCTTGTCCTGCTGCGCGCTCTCGACCTTGCCGATCACGACCACCTCGTCCCGCGCCCGCACGTCCTTGAGCCCGTAGTACGAGACGTGGAGCTGGCCCGCCGAGCCGAGGCTCGCCCACATCGCCGTCATCAACCCTGCCACGAGTCCAACTCGCGTGTCGCGCATGGCTCCCCCAATAGAATCCGTGGATTGTCCGTCCGACCGTCCCCACAAGCAACGGCCTGGTGGCCGACAGTTCACCGTCGCCCCGACTCATGCAATGATACCGGCCCATGCGCTCATCCTTCCTTCTCGCCCCGCTGGTCCTTCTCAGCCTCGCCGAGAGCGGCTGCGCTCTGAAGCTGCGCCTCATCAACTATGCAGTGCGCAAGCCCTCCAACGTGGCTGCCTACTTCACCGTCGACCGCGCCAACCGTGATCCGGTTCCAGGCCTGACCGCCGATCGCTTCCGCATCTACGAGGACGACAGCCCGGTCTCGATCCACGAGTCGAAGCAGACGATCCTCAATCCCGAGGTCGCAGCGGTCCACTACACGCTGCTGCTCGTCGACATGTCGGGATCGGTGACCCAGTCGGGGCAGGTTCCGGCGCTGCAGAGCGCCGTGCAAGCGTTCACGCAGACCGTCGAGAAGCACCAGAAGGTCGCGGTCTACGCCTTCGATGGTGACGCCAAGATCCATCCGCTCGTCGGCTTCGGCTCGGGCGCGTCGGCGGCGGGCTCGGTGGGGTCGTTCAAGGGGCGCGATCCGTCGACCAACCTGCGCGGCGCGGTCGCCGAGGCGCTCGGCGTCCTCAAGAAGGCGCTCGACGCGGCGCCGCAACCCCTCAAGTTCGGCACCCTCGTCGTCTTCACCGACGGCACCGATCGCGCCAACCGCGTCGATCGCGACACGATGATGAAGGCGATCAACGACAGCGAGTTCGACATCTTCGTCGTCGGCGTCGGCGCCGAGATCGATCGCAAGGAGCTGTCGGCGATCGGCCGCACGGGGACGGTCTTCGACGCCAACCCGGCCGCGATGCAGAAGGCCTTCGAGACGGTCGCGCAGCGCATCGAGGGCTACACCAAGCGCTTCTACCTCCTCTCGTACTGCTCGCCGGCGCGCAAGGGCGAGCGCCGGCTCAAGATCGAAGCGATCGCGATGGACAACCAGAAAGGCTCCCTCGAGACGGTCTTCAACGCCGACGGCTTCGGGCCGCAGTGCGATCCGAACCAGGCGCCGCCCTTCGACACTTCGCTGCGCAACCGCAAGAAGGGCGCCGACGTCGGGCGTCCGGCCAAGTGACGCGCAGCCGCAAGAAGGTCGAGCCCAAGGGCGTCGGCAAGGAGCTGCTGCCGGGCCAGTCCACCGCGCTCCTCAAGGAGCTTCACATCCTCACCCGCGACGGCGCGCTCAACGCCGACTCGCTCCGCAAGCTCAAGCAGGTCAACCACCTTCTGCAACTCCTCGAGCCGGCGCTCAGCGACGTGCTCGGGCGCTATGGGTCGCCGCTCGTCGTCGACTGTGGGGCTGGCAAGAGCTACTTGGGCTTTCTCCTCTACGAGCGCTTCCTGCGTGGGGACGATAAGACGACCGGCCGCGGCCACCTCGTCGCCGTCGAGTCGAAGGCCGGGATCGTCAAGAGCGGCCGCACGATCCTCGAGAAGCTGCCCTACGATCGCATGGCGTTCGTCGAGAAGACGATCGAGGCCTACGAGCCCTCCGAGCGCGTCCACGTCGTCACAGCGCTGCACGCCTGCGACACCGCCACCGACGACACGCTGGCGCTGGCCATCCGCCGCAACGCCGACTGGGTCGCGGTCGTCCCCTGCTGCCAGGCGGAGGTGGCGCGCCAGCTCGCCGAGCGCGGCGAGAAGAAGGGGGTCGTCGCCGCGCTCTACGAGCACCCGTGGCACCGACGAGAGTTCGGCTCGCACCTGACCAACGTCCTGCGGGCGCTGACCCTCGAGGCGCACGGCTACTCGGTGACCGTCACCGAGCTGGCCGGCTGGGAGCACTCGCTCAAGAACGAGCTCCTCCTCGGCAAGAAGGTGCGCGCCTCGTCTCCCCAAGCGCGCGCCAAGCTCGACGCGCTGCTCGCAGCAACGGGCGTGGAGCCCAAGCTCAACGCGACGCTCAAGGCGAGCGAGCCGCGGGTTCCCGACGACGACTTTCGCTGAACGACGCCGCCCCGCGACCGCGCCAAGCGGCCGCGGTACAATGAGGCGTGCGGCCGCGCTATCGCAGGCTTACGGTCGGTGCGCCAGGGCGCGTCTCTCCCCGCTTGGTGCGCTTCTCGCGCCGCGTGCTGCGCCCGCTGATGGGGCTGTTCCACCGCCCATCGCTCGACGGCGTCGAGCACCTCCCCGACGGACCGTTTCTTCTCGTCGCCAACCACTCCGCGGGCATGGGCATCTCCGAGATCCTGTGCTTCATGGCGCTCTACCTCGAGCGGTACGGCGACACTCGACCGCTCGCCGGCTTCGCGCACCCGATCGGGTTGCAGCTCTATCCCGCCTCGATTCTGTTGCACAGCGCGGGCGCGATCCCGTCGACCTACGAGGACGCGAACGCGGCGCTCGCCGCGGGCGTGCCCCTGCTCGTCTTTCCGGGCGGTGATCACGAGACGCTGCGGCCGATCTGGCAGGCCTCGCGCGTCGACTTCGGCGGCCGCAAGGGCTTCCTCAAGATCGCGCGCCAGCACCGCATCCCGATCGTGCCGATGGGCATCACCGGCAGTCACGTCAGCGCGCCGGTGCTGTGGCGTTCGACGCACCTGCTGCCCAACCTGCTCGTGCTGCCGCGCCTCTTCGGGTTTCGTCGTTGGGCCGTCACCCTGCTCGGCGCGCTCGGCGCCGTCGGCATCCTCGCCGCGGCGCCGTGGAGCTGGCCGCTCCGGGCGCTGGCGACCTGGGCGTGGCTCACCTCACCCTTCATGTTCCTGCCGTTCATCCCGTCGACGATCCGCTTCCGGATCGGCGCGCCGATCCCTGCCGACGAGCTCTTCGGCCACGGGGACGACAGCGACGAGTCGCTCGCCCCAGCGCTCGCGCGCGTCGAGGCGGCCGTGCAGGCGATCGTCACCCCGCGCTGAGCCCTGAAAAGCACAACGCCCGCCGCGGCGAACCGGGCGGGCGTTGGTAAATATACTTTACTAGTTGGCGAGAGCTACTTGGCCGACGCGCTCTTGCCCTTCTCGGCCGAGCGGTAGAGGTCGAGGAGCTTGGCCGGCGTGTAGGTCGCCAGCTTCTTGACGAAGGGCTGATCCTTGGCCTGGCCGAGCGCCTCGGCGGTCTTGGCCGCCAGCTTGTCGACCGAGCCGAACTTCGACTGAATCTCGCTCGACACCTCGAAGAGACGGAGCAGCTTCTTGTTGGACGCCGCCAGGAGGCGCGTCTTCCACGCATCCTTGTCCGAGTCGCCCGTGGTGATCTGCGAAACGACGCTGATCACGCGGTCGACCAACTTCTCCTTGCCACCAAACTGCTCCTTCTGAATCTGCAGAGGAGTCTTCTTCGCGCTCATGACTTGTGCTCCTTAACCTCTGATACGTAATTCTCGAAACTCGGTGCTGCGATTACTGCGGCGGCATCGACGGCGGAGGACCACCGCCACCACCACCGAACGCCTGGCCCATCGACTTCATCAGGGCCTTGACGCGATTGATCAGGTCGTCGACCTGCGCCTGGTTCAGCGCCACGGTCGCGTGGAACGTCGCGCCCTTCTGCTCGAACTTGATGCCCTCGAGGAGACCGGACAGGCCCGCCATCGTGAGCTGCGGCATCTTCTTGGCGCCGTTGAGCTGCTCGGTGAGCTTGCTCAGCATCTCCTTGGCCGCCGCCTCGTCGTTGTTGTCGACGCTGAAGTCGCCGGCGAAGCCCGAGGCGATGTCGATCGAGCCGTAGACCGCCTTCATCGAGCCGGTCCACGCCATTGCCGGGTTCGCCTTCATCGCGTCGCGCATGTTCTGCGGCACGAGGCCGGCGAACCACAGCGCGTCACCGGACTTGACCTTCTTGGCGAGCGGCGCGAGCGCCTCGCTCTTGCCGACGTGCTCGCCGTCCGCCTTGGCCAGATCGACGACCTTCTTGACCCACTCCTTGCCGCCAAGGACGACGGTCTTGTCGTCGAGGAACGTCACGAAGGCCTCGTCCTTCTTGCCGTCGGAGTAGATCTTCTTGCCGTTGTAGTCGGAGGACTTGACCTCGCCGCCGCGCTCCTTGGCCTGGTTCGTCGCGCACTCGACGAGCTTGGCCTCGTTGAAGGTGCCGCGCATGATGACCGCGAACTCCTTCATGCCGGTGTTCTGGATCTGCGGCACCGCGAGGAACACGCTCGAGATCTGGGTGAATGGATCGAGGCCGCACTTCTGCACGAAGTCGGCGTACTCCTTCTTCGACTTCTCGTTGGAGTCGCGGAGCTCGATGACGTTCTTCCACGCCGGAGCCGCACGAAGCTTCTCGAGATTGAGACGGAAAAGGACCTCGGCCTCTTTCGGCACGAGTTGCAGATCGTCCTTGCCCGAGCCACCCTTCTTGCAGGCAGCCGCGCTCAGAACTAGAAGACCAACCAAGGCAAGGTTCGCTTTACGCATGATTCTCCCCGTCGCCGGAATTGGCGGGTTATAGGTGGGGGGGCGCGGCAAGTCAAGCTCCTTACAGTGGTCCTGGGGTACGGGGACGGCGGGGGGCCAACGTGCCGGGGACAGGGGTTCCATCCCTCCGTGCTCGATTCCTCGCCGACCGTGCGCGGCGGGCGTCCGTGCCGAACCGAGCGTGCGTGATCGACGCGCGTGACCGTGCTGACTCCCGCGAGGAATCTCCGCGCGGAGGGAAGGACCCCTGATCCCCTACTGAGACCGATCCGCCGTCCTCGTGCTTGATCGCGCCGCGCCCCACCCGCCGCTCGCTGGTGGGATCGAGGATTCGAGAGGCTTAGCTCGGGTCGCAGAATCGGAATCGGACTCGGGTGTGGTCGCGGCCTTGGCTTCGCCTTGGTCTAGAGGGTTCGCGTCTGGCCGCCGTCGGTGTCGAGGATGGTGCCTTGGCAGTAGCTGGCGGCGGACGAGCCGAGGAAGGCGACGGCGCGCGCGACCTCGACGGGATCGCCGATGCGGGCGATGCGCAGGTCGGCGGCGAGCTGGCGTTCGGCTTCGGCTTCGTCGAGCTGACGCTCGCTGGCGAGCCTGCGGACGCGGGTGCGCAGGCGCTCGGTGCCGATCGCGCTCGGGTTGACGGCGTTGACCCGAACCCCGTCGGTGACCCCGCGGTCGGCCAGCGCCTTGGTGAGGTTGAGCAGCGCGGCGTTGACCGCGCCACCGATGGTGAACTCGGCCGAGCCGGTGCGGCCGCCGATGCCGACCACGTTGACGATCGCGCCCCGGGTGGCGACGAGGTGCGGCCACGCGGCGCGACAGGCGCGCACCGTCGCGTCGAGCTTGAGCGCGAAGCCATCGCGCCAGTCGTCGTCGGTGAGCTGCAAGAAGTCGCCGCGCGTCGTCGCGCCCGCGTTGTTGACCAGCAGATCGATGCGCCCGAAGCGCTCGACCGTTGCGGCGATCAACCGAGGGGGCGCCTCGGCCGCGCGCAGATCCGCGGCAAAGGCCAAGCTCTCCGTCGGCAGCGACGCCGCCAGCGCCACGAGCGCCGCTTCGTCCCGCGCCGCCAGCATCAGCTTGGCGCCCTCTGCCGCGAGCACCTCGGCGATGGCCCGCCCGATGCCGCGGCTCGCGCCGGTCACGATCGCCACCTTGTTCCGGAGTCCTAGATCCATGCCCACAACATAAGGCGATCCGCGCCGCGAAGTGGTAGATCGTCGCGGTGCTCAGTCTGCTCGGCGTCTACCTCGGCCTCGCGCTGCTCGCGCCGCTCCTGCGCGCCGTCGAGCACCGTCCCGCCGACGCCGCGCGCGAGGCGAAGCTCGACCTCGCCTACTGGCTGATCACGCCGCTCGTCACCGGCACGGTCAGCCGCGCTGCCTCGCTCGGTCTGCTCGGCATCGCCGCCCTCCTCGTCGGCCAGCAACCCGTCGACGGGATGGCGATCTGGAGCGCACCGGCGCGCGTCCTGCGAAGCTGGCCGCTGGCCGCGCAAGCCACGCTGGCGCTCGTCCTCGGTGATCTGATCGGCTACTGGTCGCACCGCCTGCGCCATCGCTTCGCCTGGCGGCTGCATCGCATCCACCACGGTGCCGAGGCGCTGACTGCGCTGTCCGCGGCGCGCATGCACCCACTCGACGAGCTGATCGACACGCTGGCGATCACACCGGCCCTCCTCCTCCTCGGCTTCGACTGGACGGCGCTCGCCATCGTCGGCCCCGCAACGCTGCTCTACACGCTCGTCACCCACGCCAGCGTCGACTGGAGCTACGGCAAGCTCGGCTACGTCTTCGTCTCGCCCCGCTTTCATCGCGTCCACCACCTCCGCGACTACGGCGGACGTGACGGCAAGAGCGTAAACTTCTCGGGCGTGCTCGCGATCTGGGACCTTCTCTTCGGCAGCGCCGACTTTGCGACCC
>CAZPEY010000195.1:0-10531 GCA_964585665.1 uncultured Polyangiaceae bacterium
GCGGGGCTGGGGGCGCGGGGACGGCGGCGCGGGGACGGCGGAGGGCCAACGTGCCCGGGATCAGGGGTTCCATCCCTGCGTGCTCGATTCCTCGCGGGCCGTGGGGGGGCGGACGACCGTGGAGGTCGGGGCGCCCGTGGCCGCTCGCTCGGCCGTGCCGACTCGCGCGAGGAATCTCCGCGCGCAGGGACGGACCCCTGATCCCCTACTGAGACCGATCCGCCGTCCTCGTGCCTTCCACAGCGCTCCGTTCCCCACGGGCTTCGTGGGGGGAAGAGTGCTCAGCGGCGGCTTGCCCGCTCGGGAGTGGATCTCGGCCTTGGCTCCGGCCTTGGCCTCCGGCCTCGGCCTTGGATCCGAGATCCTCGGAGCCGGAGCTGGAGCCGGCCTCGGAGCCGGAGCCGGCCCCCGCCTCGGAGCCGGCCTCGGAGCCGGACTCGGTTACTTGCCCTTCTTCGGCTTGGCGGCGGGCTCGTCGGGGAGGTGGGCGGCGCGCAGCTTGTCGTAATCGGCTTGCGTGTCGACGTCGACGAGCACGCCGTCGTCGGTGACATTGAGGCGCTCGACCTTGTCGGCGTGCTTCTCGAAGATCTGCCGCAGCCCGATCTCGGGATCGAGCGCCGAGACGTCTCCGAAGCGCGCCCGCGGGATGCGGATCGGGTGGCCGCCCTTGCCGTTGCAGATCGGTGTGACGATCTTGCCGGGCGCCGCGGTCATGATGGCGCGCACCGTCTCGATGCTGACCATCGGCACGTCGACGGGCCACACCAGCACGGCCGAGACGTTCTGCGGCAGCGACTGCAGGCCGACCTCGATCGAGGACAGCATGCCGCGATCGGGACGCGGGTTGACGCACGACCCAACCCCGGGCGGGAGCCGCTTCTTGATCTGATCACCATGCGGCGCGCCGATGACGACGTAGACGCCGCCCGAGCCTGCCGCCTTGGCGGTGTCGGCGATCTGCTGGACGAACGTCTTGCCGGTCGTCGTCGTGAGCAGCGCTTTGGGGTGGCCCCCGAGTCGTGTCGACGAGCCGGCGGCGAGCACCAACGTATAGATCATCCAATCCCTCCCGTGCTGGTTGCGGTTGCGTGCGGTACAGAGACGAGCTGGCGACGACGTTGTCGCAGCTCGATGAGCTGAGCCAGGATCGACACCGCGATCTCGGCCGGCGTCTCGGCGCCGATCGAGAGCCCCACCGGGCAGACGAGCCGGGCGATCGCCTCGTCGGGCAGGCCGCGGTGGGCGAGGCGCGCCCGCACCATCATCGCCTTGCGGCGCGAGCCGATGAGGCCGAGAAAGGCGAGGTCGGGGGCGTTGGCGAGCAGCGACTCGACGATGCGCTGGTCGATCGCGTGATCGCGCGTCACGACGACGACGTACGCACCCTCGAGCGGCAGGGTACGCAGGTCGGCGAGATCGAAGCCATCGACGAAGCCCGCCGCGTCGGGGAAACGGGCGGCGCCGGTCATCGCTTCGAGATCTTCGGCCACGAAGACGTCGAAGTCGGCGCGCGCCGCCATGGGCACGAGCGCGTGCGCGATGTGGCCGCCGCCGCACACCAGAAGCAGCGACCGCGCCTGGTGTGGCTCGAAGAAGATCTCGACCTCACCACCGCAGCACATCGCCAGATCGTGCGTCAGGTGAAAGCGCCGCTGCAGCGGCCTTGCGCGCTGCTGCTCGTCGAGGAGCTGGCGCGCTTGCTGGGTGACTTCATGCTCGACGCGCCCGCCCCCGATGGTGCCGAAGGTGTCGTGCGCGGTGACGATGAGCTTGGCGCCTGCCTTGCGCGGCGTCGAGCCCGCGGTGCGCACGACCGTGCACACTACGTGAGGCGTGCGCTCTTGGCAGAGCGCGGCGAGTCGCTCGTAGAAGCGGGCTTCGTCAGACACAGCGGACGTGTAACACGTTTCAGAAAACGATGCGGACGAGCCAGCCGAGGAGCCAGCTCAGGATCGACGTCACGATCGAGGCCTTGAGCGCCGCCCCGTAGCCGTCGATCTCGACGGCAGAGACGAGCTTGGCGGCCATCCACCAGAGCAGCGCGTTGATGAGGATGATCGCCAGCCCGAAGGTCAGCACCACGATCGGCAGGCTGATGACGACGAGTAGCCCGAACAGGAAGTAGTTGAGGACCGACAAGACGAGCGCGAACACCACCGCGCCCCAGACGGACTTGACCCGGATCCCCTTGGTCCAGCGGGCAGTCAGGAGGATCGCGACGACGAGGACGAGGAAGGCAGCGAGCTTGCTCACGCCCTAAGTGTGCGCATGAACGGCTGGCCCGCAAGTCGCTTTGCGTCGACCGGTTGACGAGGGTTTCGTGGCGGCTGTACGATTACAGGGCTTCGCTCTCTACGAGCGCCGCACCTACCCATGTCTACGACCCCCTCTGAAGAAGCGCCGCGCGTCCTCGTCGTCGACGACGAGCGCGTGATCCGCGAGATCCTGACCGACTTTTTGACGATGGAGGGGTACGTGGTGCGGGCGGTGGAGGATGGCGAGGCGGCGCTGCGCGAGCTCGAGCGACGCCCGTACAACCTCGTCCTCTCCGACCTCAAGATGCCGGGCATGGGCGGCCTCGAGCTGCTCGAGCAGATCAGCGAGCGCGGCCTGCCGGTGCTGACGATCATCATGACCGGCTTCGGCACCGTCGAGACGGCGATCTCGGCGATGAAGAAGGGCGCGTACGACTACCTGCTCAAGCCGTTCAAGATCGAAGAGGTCATGCACGTCGTCGAGCGCGGCCTCGATCGGCAGCGCCTCACCGCCGAGAACTTCCGCCTCAAAGAGGCGGTGACGATCTATCGCATCTCCGAGGCGATGGCGCAGTCGCTGTCGCTCGACCACATCCTGCAGGTGATCCTCGACGGCGTCATCGACGAGGTCCAGGCCGACGTCGTGACGCTGCTGCTCAAGGATCCGCAGAGCGGTGAGTTCCGCGAGCGCACCCGGCGCCACAGCGCCGCGGTCACGTCGAGCACCGCGGTCGGCGAGCTCAACCTGCACGAGATCCTCACCTCGTATCACGACGAGCGGCCGATCCTCGAGCACGGGCTGCGGGCGCTCAAGTACTTCGATCATCCGCCCACCGATCGGCGGCTGGTGTCGTTCTGCTCGATCCCGCTGCGCGTCGGCGAGCGGATCATCGGCATGCTCAACACCTACTGTTACTCGCGCGGCAAGAAGTTCACCGAGGGACAGCGCAAGATGCTTTCGATCCTGGCGTCGCGCGCCGCGGTGTCGATCGAGAACGCGCAGCTCTACGCCGATCTGTCGCTCAAGAACCAGGAGCTGGTGTCGGTCAACCGCAGCCTCGCTGACAACTTTCGCGCGACGATCATCGGCTTTGCCCAGGCGCTCGAAGAGTCGGATCGCTACACGCGCGGCCACTCCGAGCGCGTCGCGCAGTACTCGGCGATCATCGCCCGCGGCCTGACGCTGGCCGAGCCCGACGTCGAGCGCGTGGTGCAGGCGGGGCTGATGCACGACATCGGCAAGATCGGCATTCGCTCCGACAAGCTCAACAAGCCTGGCAAGCTCACGCCCGAGGAGGTCGCGATGTTTCGCACCCACCCGGCCAAGGGCAAGCGCATCCTGGAGCCGATCCCGACGATGCTCGAGCTCATCCCGGGGGCGTGGTGCCATCACGAGAACTGGGACGGCTCGGGCTATCCGCGCGGCCTGCTCAACGACAACATCCCGCTCCTCGGTCGCATCGTCGCGATCGCCGACACCTACGACGCGATGACGTCCGATCGCGCCTATCGCAAGGCGCTGCCCCATGAGGTCGCCGTCGCCGAGCTCGAGCGCTGCGCCGGCGCGCAGTTCGACGGGGAGCTCACCGAGGTGTTCCTGCGACGCATCGAGGAGCACCGCGAAGAGCAGCGCAAGGCGGGAGCCGCGATCCCGCGGTGACGCCCGAATTCCTCGCCGAGGTGCTGCGGATCAACGATCGCTACATCGGCGAGTTCGTCGAGCGCTTCAACCTGTGCCCGTTCGCCAAGCTGACGCGGGAGCGCGGCGCGCTGTTCCGCGAGGTGCTCGACAGCGAGGATCTCTCGCGCGCGATCGCCGTGCTGGAGGACTGGGAGCATGAGCCGCGCCTCGAGATCGGCATGCTGATCTTCCCGCTGACCCAGCTCGACGCGTCGCAGTTCGATCGCTTCACCGGTCGTCTGCGCGAACAGTACGAGCGGCCGCGTGGCATCGGGGCGCCGCTCGTGCTGGCGCCGTTTCACCGACGGGCGGGCTACGGACAGAAGTCGCCCGCGCAGATGACGATGTACTGGCGGCGCGCGCCCGATCCGTTCATCCAGGTGGTGCCGATCGCGCTGCTCCGCGCGGTGCGCGGCAACAACCACTCGGGCAAGTTCCTCTTCGATGGCAGCGCGAGCGCGATGGCCGAGCTCGAGCGTCGCAGCCGCCACCCGTCGTTGACCGAGCACATCGCCAAAGAAAACTACGATCGCCTCGCGGAGCCGGGGTTGCCGGCGCTGCAGGCGACGCTCGACGCGATCTACGCCGATCGCGACGCCGCCTACGCGCGCCTGGGGTACAGCGGATGAAGAAGATCCTGATCGTCGACGACTCGAACACTGCCGTCATGATGGAGAAGTTGATCTTCCAGTCGCATCCGTACGTGTTGCTGGTGGCGCGCGATGGCGAGGAGGCCGTGCAGAAGGCCGTCGCCGAGCGTCCGGATCTGGTGCTGATGGATCTGGTGATGCCCAAGGTGGATGGGCTGCAGGCGCTCCGTCGCCTGCGCGAGCACGACGTGACCCGCCTGGTCCCGGTGATCGTCGTCACCGCGCGCGGCGAGGCGATCAACATGGAGCTGGCGCTGCGCGAAGGCGCGAACGACTACGTCGTCAAACCGGTCAACGGTGCCGAGCTGCTGCTCAAGGTCCGCGCGCTCCTTGGTTGACTCCGTGGCCCTCGGGCGGCGAAAATGAGCCCGGAGAACCCATGAGACAAATTCTGCGGTTGGTTGCAGTGGTCGCCTTCCTGGCGGCGCGCAGCGGTCTTGCTGTGACGCCGGACGAGGCCAAGCAGAAGGCGCGCGCCGAGTACACCGAGGCGATGAAGAACTACAACCTCGCCGAGTATCAGCAGGCGCTCGAGCACTTCAAGGAGGCGTACCGCGCCTTCCCAGATGCGAGCTTCCTGTTCAACATCGGCCAGTGCCAGCGCAGCCTCGGGCAGAAGGCCGACGCGGTGCGCTCCTATCGAGCCTATCTGCGCGACGCCAAGACGGGTCGCGCCGAGGTCGAGCAGATCATCGCCGGCCTGGAGAAGGCGATCGCGGAAGAGAACGCGGCGAAGAACAAGACGCCGATCGGGGTGATGGGGCCAGACATCAGCACGTCGACGCAGCCGCAGCCGCAGCCGACGCCGAAACCAGTCGAGCCCAAGCCGGTGGTGGCGGCGCCGACGCCTGCGCCGCAGCCCAAGCCGGTCGAGCCCAAGCCGGTCGTTGCCGCGACGGTCGAGCCCAAGCCGACGCCGACGCCGCAGCCCAAGCCCGTCGAGCCGAAGCCTGCGCCGACGGTCGTTGAGAGCAAGCCTGCGCCGAAGCCGGTCGAGCCGAAGCCAGCTCCGGTCGTCGCCGAGAGCAAGCCCGAGACCGCCGTCACCTCGACGCCGCCCGAGAAGAAGCCGATCTACAAGAAGGGCTGGTTCTGGGGCGTCGTCGTTGGAGTCGTCGTGGTGGTCGGTGCGGGCGTCGGTGTCGGCGTCGCGCTATCCGGCTCGAAGACGACGTTCCCGGCGAGCAATGCGTCGGGCGGCACGTTCCGCTTTTAGTTCCTTAGCTTCGCACGGACGGAGTTTATCCGATGACCTCTCGCAGCCTCGCTGTCGCTCTTGCCCTCGTCGCTGTCTCAGCCTGCTCGGAGAAGAAGGGCGGCGTCCTCATCGTGTCGGTCAGCTCGACGACGACGCTCAGCGCGTCGAGCGTCCAGCTCGACGTCACCGCCGGTGGTCGCATGCGCACCTGGACCGCGGAGCTCAAGGCGGCGCTGCCGCCCGCGGTCGACTACGCGATCCAGATTCCGCCCGATGCGCTTGGCTCGGTGAGCGTCACCGCGACGGCCGGGGGCCAGACCGCGATGGGCTCGACGACGGTGGCGGCGGGCCAAACCGCGACCATGTCGCTGGTCTTCGGGCAGGTCGCGATGGGCGATGGCGGTGCTGACCTCGTGGGCGCGACCGTCGACATGATCGGTCAGAGCGCCGACGGTGGCACCGACATGGTGGGCCAGGCCGGGGACATGGTGGGCGCGACGGGCGACATGGTGGGCCAGGCCGGGGACATGGTGGGCGCGACGGGCGACATGGCGGGCGCGACGGGCGACATGGCGACGAGCCCGTCCCTGAGCTCGAATCCGCCGTCGCTGTCGTTCGGCGACATCGCGACCAACGCGACGAGCGCCGGGGTCAGCGTGACGATCACCAACAACGGCACCGGCTCGACCGGCACGCTGACCGTCTCGAGCGGCAACGCGGTCTTCGCGATCAGCGCCGACACCTGCTCGACCAAGGTGCTGGCACCAACCGGGACCTGCTCGTTCACCGTGACCTTCGGACCGACGGCGCAGATGGCCTACAACAGCTCGATCAGCGTCGGTGGGCTCAGCATCTCCGCGATCGGAACGGGCGTGGCCCCGGGGGCGCTGCAGGCGACGCCGTCGTCGAGGACCTTCTCGAACTTCGTCCTCGGCACGACGCTGCTCAAGCAGAGCTTCTCGATCAAGAACACGGGCGGCGTCAACTCCGGGACGATCAGCGTCGGGACGCCCTCTGGGACCAATGCCGCGGAGTTCCAGGTCACGAGCACCGCGACCTGCGGGGGCGCGAATCTGACGCCGAACGCGACCTGTACGATCGAAGTCACCTACAACCCGGGGGCGCGCGGCTCGCACGTCGCCAGCCTCGACGTCACCGCAGCGACCGCGGGCAAGGTCACGATCAGCCTCTCGGGCAACGCGCTCGATCCGGCGCGCATCTCGTTGACGGCCCAGACCACGGCCGACTTCGGCACCGTGACGATCGGCTCGCCGAAGGCGCTCAAGTTCGTCGTCGCGAATCTAGGCGATGTGGACATGCCCGCGGCGCCGACGATCGACTTCTCGGTCGCGACGACGGTGCTCTCCGTAACGAACAACAATTGCTCCGCGGCGCTCAAGGCCAAGGGAGCGGGGGCGGGCCAGGAGAACTGCACGTTCGATGTGGTGTACGCGCCGATGGCCTCGGGGAGCCTGACCTCCGGCATCGCGGTGCGCGCGACCGTCACGGGGGTGCTTGATAGTCCAGCGTCGGTGGCGCTGACGGGCCAGGGCCAGACGGCGGCCAACCTCGGCGTCCTGCCCTCGATGTGGAACTTCAACCAGCAGCTCCTCAACACGGATTCGGCGAGCAAGGAGTTCACGATCACCAACTCTGGACAGCAGCCGTCGGGCGCGATCACGCTCGCCCTCGCGGGAAACCAGCCGGGCGACTTCAAGATCGTCACCAGCGCATCGATGGATTGCGCTGGTGTGAGCCTTGGCTTCAACCAGAGCTGCAAAGCCACCGTCGTGTTCCGTCCCACCGCGACCGGCTACAGGTCTGCGACGCTCAGCGCATCCGGTGCGACGGCGGGTTCCACGCCGCCCGTCCTGCAAGAAGGCACCGGCTACACCTGCACCGACAACGATGGCGACGGCGCGGTCGTCGAATCCCACGCCTTCGACTGTGGCCCTGTGTTGAAGGGCGACTGCAACGACAGCGATCCAAACAACTGGAGCAAGTGCACGACGTGCAAGGACACCGACGGAGACGGCTTCTTCGCGGGCTGCGATCGCTACTTCAACAAGATGCCGGACTGCGACGACACCAAGCAGGACGTCTCGCACATGCCAGAGATCATCGGGAACGGCATCGACGAGGACTGCGACGGCCAGGATCTGACCGTTGGCGACCAGCAGGGGGTGTTTGTTGCGCCTGCAGGCGGCCCCATGGGCGGCAACGACGCGAACCCAGGCACGAAGTTGCTTCCGGTTGCAACGCTGAACAAAGCGGCGTCGCTCGCGGCAGCGCAAGGCAAGCGGGCAGTCTTCATGCTGTTCATCGGATATCCCGCCGACCTGCCAACGCTCGCCAACCGCAGCATCACATTTTACGGCGGATTCGATTATGGCTTCTCGACACGTGGGGTCACCAACGGGTTCATCACCGCGTCGGGTGGCAACGGAATCACTACGAGCGACGCCCAGGGGGTGCCAGCGGCGGGTTTTGCGGCGCGCACGATTGTGGGGCTCGACCAGGTCACGATTACGGGCGCGGACACGCCTATCTACGCCAGCAGGGCGCGCGTCGTGGGCCGGAGCATCGCCACGACTGCCAGCACCGCCAACTTCACCGTTGGCGTGTACGTTGATGATCGCAGCGACTTCACCTGCGTCGGCTGCGACCTGCGCGGTGGCAGTGGCAATAACTCGTCCGGCGTTTCCGTCGACGGGCGCGCGGTGCTGGACAACTGCATGGTGAGAGGAACGGGGGGCGCGACGACGCAATCCGGCTATGCCCGCGGGATCATCGCGGGCGGTGGCGCCAACATCAAGGTCCTGAACTTCAGCGACATTACCGGTGGAAAGGCATCAACCGTTCGCGCCATTGAACTCGTCACGAGCGCTTCGGGCCTGCAGTTGACCGTCGATGGCTCCACCCTGCACGGAGGCGAGTCCACAGGCGAGTGTGATGGCCTATACGCGGGGACAATGGATGCCAATGTCCTCATCTCGCGCTCGAAGGTGGAGGGCTGCACCTCCTCCGCTACAGCAATGTCGTACGCGATCAACTACTCGGCGAACTCCGGCGCGTTGCGCATTTCGAGCAGCGGCCTGTATGGCTCGCAGGGCCTCTGGACCTACGGCCTCAACCTGGGGGGCGCGATGAGCGTTGATCTGTGGAACAACATCGTCGACATGGGGGCAGGGACCAACGGCGCGTATGGGTTGTTTCTCCTGAACAACGGCGGCTTGACGCGAATCATGAACAACTACTTCGTCGTCAACGGCTCGAACACGGCGATGTCGGCAGGAAACAACGGCGGCAAGGTGATTGACATGTGGACGAACCTGTTCTCGGTTGGTCACTCGTGCGTCTTCGACGACGGTAGCGGCTGCAAGAGCGCTCCGCCCAACAGCTGCGCGGGCAGCTTCAATCAGCGATGCCTCTCTGCGTCCAACAACCAGATCAATTCTTGCACGTTCTCCGGCCTCTCTTTGAGTGGCGCAGCGGGACCGTGCGATGGATCTTCGTCCTTCCAGGGGACCGACCCGACAGCCTTCTACTCGACGCCACCGGCTGATCTCACCCACGACTTCAACAACACCTCCCGGCCGAAGGGCCAAGGTTGGGACATTGGCCCAACTGAGCGGTAGGACGCGCGTGTTGCCGTGAGCGATCGCATCCGCGTGCTCGTCGTCGATGACTCGGCGACGATTCGCGATCGGATCTGCTCGGTGCTCGCGGGCGCCGAGTTTCAGGTCGCGTGCGCGGAGGAGGCCGACGAGGCGCGCGATCAGGTGCGCGCCTTCGACCCGCATGTCCTGCTGCTCGATCTCGAGCTTCCCGGTGAGGATGGCCTGACGTTTCTGGCGGGCCTCATGGTCGGCAAGCCGCGGCCGGTGATCATCTACTCGGCGACCGCGCCGATCGGCAGCGAGCGGGCGGTGCGGGCGCTCGAGCTCGGCGCGCTCGAGGTGATCGAGAAGCGGGAGGAGCTCGACGAGTCGCACCTGCTCGAGCTGCTGCGCACCGCGGCGGCCTCGCGGCCGCGCCGCTACTCGCTGCCGCCGCCCCAGCCGACGCCGCTGCCGCTCGACAACCTGCTCGCCGATCGCGTGTTTGCGGTCGGCGCGTCGACGGGCGGACCGGCCGCGATCTCGTCGCTGCTCCATCGGTTGCCGCGCGGCTCGATGCCGGGGCTCATCGTGCCGCACATGCCGAGCGCGTTCCTCGCCGAGTTCGTCAAGCGGCTGCGGCGGACCTGCGCGGTCGACGTGCGGCAGGCGCACGACGGCGAAGAGTTGGTCAAGGGACTTGTCTTGTTGGCGCCCGGCGATCGCCACCTCATCCTCGAGCGGGACGGCCAGCGGCTCTACGCGCGGGTCACCAGCGATCCGCCGGTCAACCGGGCGCGGCCGAGCGTCGATCTGCTGTTCTCATCGGTGGCGCATGCGCTCGGCGGCAAGGCGGCGGGCGTGCTCCTCACCGGCGTCGGCAGCGACGGAGCGCTCGGCCTGCTGCGCATGCGGCAGGCGGGCGCGCTGACGATCGCCGAGGACATGGCGACGGCGAGCGTCTTTCAGCTCCCCAAGGCCGCGATCGACAAGGGCGCGGCGAGCCGCGTCCTGCCGCTCGATCGCATCCCGCTCGCGCTCAAGGAGTGGATGGAGACGTAGTCTCTCCCGAGTGCCCCCGGGAGGAGAGGTGACCTCTCTCCTCGCTGCGTCACCCGACGACGGGTGTGCCACAGGGCAGGGTC
>CAZPEY010000196.1:0-10524 GCA_964585665.1 uncultured Polyangiaceae bacterium
CATCTCGCACGACCTCAAGGTCGTGCGCCATCTCGCCGACGAGGTCGCGGTGATGTACCTCGGGCGGGTCGTCGAGCGCGCGCCCAAGGAGGCGCTGTACGCGTCTCCGCAGCATCCCTACACGCGCCTGCTGCTGTCCTCGATGCTCGTCCCCGATCCGACGCAGCGCCAGCCGGTTGCCGTCCCGACCGGGGAGCCTCCGTCGCCCGCCGCGCCGCCACCCGGTTGCCACTTTCATCCGCGCTGCGCCCGCTATGAAGAGGCGGGCCGTCCAGCGATCTGCCACACGGAGGCGCCGCAGCTCTTGCCGCTCGCGGGCCAGTCCCGGGTGGCCTGTCACCTCGTCGGGAGTGCCTCGTGAAGATCCTGGTCGTCGAAGACGATGAGCAGCTCCAGCGCATCTTTCGCACGCTGCTGTCCAAAGATCCGGTGCTGCAGCGCCGCAACCCCGAGATCGTCGTCGCCAAGGACGGCGTCGACGCGCTCGAGCTCGTCAAGAAGACGGTGTTTCAGCTCGTCATCACCGATCTCCTGATGCCGCGCATGAACGGCTTCGAGTTCTGCAGCCGCCTGCGCAAAGAGCCGAATGGGGAGCGCGTGCCGCTCATCGTGAGCAGCGCCGTGTATCGCGACGCGCAGATGATGCAGAAGCTCGAGCGCGAGACCGGTTGCCAGTTCTTCGCCAAGCCGTTCCAGGTGCCCGAGCTCCTCGCCGCCATTCGCGCCAAGCTCGATCAGCCGCTCAACGAGCCGCCCCGACCGGCTCCCATCGCGACCGGTGATTTTCCGGCCAAGGGTGATCTCATCGCCCTGCCGCCGGCGCGGCTGCTGCTCGATGCCTGGGAGAAGCGCCTCTCGGGTCGCCTGGTGCTGACCCGCGGCAAGGTGCAGAAGGACGTCGCGCTGGTCAACGGCACCCCGGTCGCGATCACCTCCAACGTGCGCAACGAGACGCTCGGCCATTTTTTGCTGCAGCGCAACAAAATCACCGACACACAGCACCAGAGCGCGCTCGCCCTGGCGCGGAGCAAGAACCTCCGCCTCGGCGCAGCGCTCGTCGAGCTCGGGCTCCTCAACCAGGCCACGCTCCTCGCCGAGCTGACCGCGCAACATGAGCACAAGCTCTTCTCCGTGCTGCGCTGGAAGGACGGCGGCTTTCAGTTCACCGCCGGCAGCCCGACCGAGCGGCCTCCTGGCGCGGTGGATCTGCCGTTCCTGCTCTTCCTCGGGCTGCGCCGCACGGCGCGACCGGACGAGATCGAGCGGGCCTTCCGGGTCTCGACCGAGGTCGTCGAGCTCACGCCGCGCTGGCCTCGCCTGCGCGAGCGCTTCACCAGCGTGTTTGGTCGCGAGGAGATCGAGCGCCTGGAGGCGCGCCCACGCGTCGATCGTTTGCTCGCGCAGGCGGAGGACAGCGATCAACGGTCGTCTCTGCTCATTCAGCTCGATGCGCTGCTGATCTGCGATCTGGCGCAGCTCGCAGCAGCACCGGTGAGCACCGAAACCGCTCCGAGCCCTGCCGCCGCGGCCCGCGCCACGAGCCCCACGAGCGAGCCCGACCACGGCCTCGAGGAGCGCCTCGGCGATCTGTTCGCGGACGTCGAACCACCCCCGGCAGCCCCCCCGGTCGTCGACCAGTCGGGCCTGCTCGGGGTCAGCGACCCAGCGCCGCAACAGGCGGAGCGCCAGCGCGAGCGTGACGCAACCCAAACCGAGGTGCTCGATCTCTATCTGCGCCTGCTGGGTCGCAGCCACTACGAGATCCTCGACATCCCGCCCGATGCCAAGCGTGAGCAGATCGAGACCGGGTACCGACGACGAATGGCCCAGATCCAGGCCGATCGCTTCGAGGCCCTGCCGGAGGGCGAGGAGCGCGACAAGCTGCGCGAGGTCAAGGCGTGGATCCGCGAGGCCTTCGAGGTGCTGTGCGACGAGGCGTCGCGCCACACCTACGATGGGCGCGGTCAGCACAGCAGCGTCTCGCCGAGCGTCGACGCCGAGCTCAAGGCGCAGATGGCGCTCGAGAAGCTCGCGGATGGATTTGGTCAAGACGCTTGTCAATTGCTCGAGGAGGCGGCCGAGGCCGCGCCGGATCAGCCCGACTACCAGGCGCAGCTCGGCTGGGCCCGCTACGTCGCCGCCGGAGCCCTGGAGGACATCGAGGAGGACGCGCGGGCCCAAGCCGCCGCCTCCGCCGCGAGCGCACTCGCTCAGGCGCTCGCGCTCGATCCGGATCACGTCCCAGCCCATCGCTACGCGGCCACGATCGCGCTGCAGCAGGGCCACACCGAAGAGGCGCTCAGCCACTGGGAGCACATCCTCGCCGTCGATCCGTGGAACGCCGAGATCCTCGCGCTCTACGACTCGAACTCGACGGATCCGCGTCGCCTCGAGCGGCAGCTCCGCAAGCTCATCCATCGGCTCACCGGGACGGCCAGCAACGAGGCGATGTTGCCGCTGTGGCTGCGCCTCGGCGAGCTCTATCGCGGTCGGCTCGACGATCGCGACTCATCGCTGACCGCGTTCTCGGTCGCCGCACGGCTGGTGCCGCAGGATCCACGACCGCACGCAGCGCTGGCGCGCGTCTATCGCGAGCAGGCCGCCGATCAGCCCAAGGCAATCCACGAGCTTCGCACCTGGTGGAACCTCCAGCCCGACGATCTGGACGCGGGTCGAGGGCTGTTTCAGCTCCACCTCCGCGACGAGGCGTGGGACCGAGCCCTCCTCTGCGGCCAGGTCCTGCTCCATCGCGGGTGCCAGGACGACGCCATCGTCGAGCTGGTGCGTCGCTACCAGGCCCGCTTCCTGATTCGTGCGCAGCAGCCGCTCTCGGCGCGGCTGCTCGATCGCGTCCGACACCTCGACGATCTGACGACGCTGTGCCGGCTGTTCGAGATCGTCGAGCGCATCGTCCCGTCTCCGTATCAGCTCACGGATCTCGGACTCAGCGGCGTCGCGCCGATCGATCCGGTGCGCCAGCTCCCCGACGCTGCGCGCGATGTCTTGATCTACGTCGCCCGACAGCTCGGAGTCGACCTGCCTCGCCTGTACCTTCGCCCCGAGCTCGGCACGGCGATCCACGTCGGCGCGACCGATGCGCCGGTCCTGCTCCTCGGAGAGCGCGCTCTCGGCCTGCCCAAGATCGAGCTCGCGTTCCGCGCCGCGCGGGCGCTCAGCTTCTGCTGGCCAGGTCGCGCGCGACCCAGCGCCCTGCCCTCGCGCCAGCTCCGCTGGCTCTTCCTCTCGGCGGTGACGCTGGTCAAGCCGGAGCTTCCCGTCGACGATCCGGACGGCGAGGTGCGCAAGCTGCGCGAGCGCCTCTTGCCCCGTCGCGCCGAGCTGCTCCCGCACCTGACGCCGCTCGTCTCGGAGCTGCTCACGCGCGACCAGCTCAGCCTGACGAGCTTCGCGCGCGGCATCACCCGCACCGCGGACCGCGTCGGGTTCCTGCTCTGCGGTCACCTGACGACCGCCGCTGACGTGACCGCGGCCGAAGGCGCGGAGGGCGCGGCCGACGATCTGCTCGACTTCGCGCTCAGCGATGAGGCTGCCGAGGCACGCCGCGCGCTCGGGCACTCGGTGGACGTGTGACGACGAGGTCGGGGAGGGCAGCGTGCGGGCTGATCGGCCTGCTGCTCGCCGCCTGCGGTCCACCGACCTACAGCGACTTCGTCGACGAGCTGAACTCCCAGTGGTGCAAGCGGGAGGTTCGCTGCGGCGTCCGCGGCGACGGCCAGCCTGGGTGCTCCCCGCCACCGGCGTTCGTGATGCCGCGCAGCAGCGTCGATCTGCGGCGCTCCATCGACGACGGGCGCATGCGCTACGACTCGTTCGCTGCCAAGCGCTGCATCGAGGCCATCGAGACGAGCCCATGCGATCCGGCGCTCCTCGTCGCCCACGCGCAGAGCCGCTGCGCGATCGTCATCGCGCCGCGCGTCGACATCTACGGCGAGTGCTTCGGCAGCGAGGAGTGTGTCGGAGGCCGCTGCCAGCTCGCCGACGGCGACTGTCGAGGCCTGTGTCAGCCATATCTCCCCGAGGGTGGCGCCTGTTCTCCGGTGAACCCGACCTGCGATCCGAGCGTGCACTACTGCGCCGACGGGATCTGTCGCCACCGCGGCGCCCGCAACGCCCTCTGTACGGACGACGGCGCCTGCAACCTCGACCTCCGCTGCGTCGACGGTCGCTGTGCGCCGCAACCGCGCCCGGGGCGCGGACAAGCGTGCGACGCGCTCCGGCTGTGCAGCGACGGAACGTACTGCACGGCCGGGCTCTGCCAGCCGCGCCTCGGCGACGGCGAGCCGTGCGTCGAGGCGGGCGCCTGCAAGTCTGGGTTGCTCTGCGCCGGCCTGAGCGCCGCCGGGCCAGGCCGCTGCACGCCCGCCGCCCTCGATGGCGGCCCCTGCGTCGGTGGTGCCGAGGTGACCGGCTGCCCGGCGAGCATGTCGTGCACCAACGACCAGTGCGTCCCGCTTCCCCCGGTCGCAGGCTGGAACGAGTCCTGTGTCAGCGCCCCTTGCCGCGACGAGCTGCACTGCATCGCGACGAGCTGCATCCTGCGGGTCGGCGTCGGCGGCCGCTGCGACGACGACGGCGTATGCCAGGACGGGCTGACCTGCCAGGCCAGCGAGTGCCTGCCCCCGCTCTGTCGCCAGCCCTGAGCCGCGGTTACCGGGCGGCGCCCGGGACCAGGTCGAGCACCTCGTCGAGCGACCGGAGCGTGCGGTGCGGGATGTTGCGGGCATTGCACTCCCGCTCGAGGAACGATCCGACGACGGTGTAGATGGTGAGCCGCTCGTCCTTGCGATCGAGCACGCAGCGATCCGAGGAGCCGTCCCCGACGAAGATCACCCTCGCGCCGTCGTGATGGAGCGCGAGATCGACGACCTTGCCCTTGCACAGCGCGCACTTGTCGCAGCGCAGCTCGGTGTGCTGAAAGTCGAGCTCGACGCGCTTGGCCGCGAACGTCGCCTTGTGAAAGTAGGCGCGGGCGAAACGACCGAGCCGCTCTCCCAGGATGGGCTGGATGTAGAAGTCGAAGCCACCCGAGGCTAGCCAGATCTGCACCTGATTGACGCGCCGGACCGAGTCGAGCAGCAGGTCCAGCCCGGCGCGCAGCGTGCCGATCTTCTTGGCGTGCGCGACGAGCTCCTGGCGTGTCCCGCGCACGAGCCGCCAGATCTTGCGCTGCGCCTCGGGCAGCGTCAGCTCGCCCCGCTCCCACTGCAGGTCGAGGTCGCGCCAGGACGGCGGCGCGTACTGCTTGCAGATCTCGTCAGAGACGTCGAGCTTGGTGACCGTCCCATCGAAATCGAGGACGACGATATGAGTGGGGGCCACCTGCATGAAGCGAGGGTTGTAATGCGGCGACACCTCGGATGGCAACTCCGACGCGAAACGGCCTTGTTGCAGCTTGAGTGTACCATTACACAATGATGGTTGACGGTGGGGAACCCGTGCTCTACCGTCTGGGCTCCCGTCGAGGAGAAGCCGCACAATGGGCATGACGATCACCGAAAAGATCCTCGCCTCCCGCGCCGGCAAGCCGAGCGTTCGGGCCGGCGATCTGGTGTTTTGCAAGGTCGACTTCTCGATGGGCTCGGACGTCACCGTCCCCCTGTCGGCACTCTCGCTGCGGCAGATGGGCGCCAACCGCGTCCACGATCCGGACCGCGTCGCGATGGTGCAAGACCACTTCGTCCCCGCCAAGGACATCAAGTCCGCCGAGCTGTCGAAGGCGACGCGCGACTTCGCCAAGAGCCAGCCCGGCGTGCACTACTTCGAGGTCGGGCGCGCCGGCATCTGCCACACCGTCATCCCCGACTCGGGGCTGGTGGTGCCAGGCGATGTCGTCGTCGGCGCGGACTCACATACGTGCACGTACGGCGCGCTTGGCTGCTTCGCCACCGGCGTCGGCTCGACCGACCTGGCGGCGGTGTGGGCGCTCGGCGAGACCTGGTTCCGCGTGCCCTCGACGATCAAGGTCATCTACCGCGGCAAGCCCGGCCCGATGATCATGGGCAAGGATCTGGTGCTCGCGTTGATCGGTCGCATCGGCATCGACGGCGCGACGTATCAGGCGATCGAGTTCACCGGCGCGCCGATCACCGCGCTCGGCATGAACGACCGCTTCACCATCGCCAACATGGCCATCGAAGCGGGCGCCAAGAACGGCATCATCGAGGCGGACGAGACGACGTTCGCCTATGGCAAGAACCGCTGGAAGCGGCAGCCCGAGGTGTTCAAGTCCGATCCGGACGCCGAGTACGAGCGCACGATCGAGATCGATCTCGACGGCATGGAGCCACAGGTCGCCGCGCCGTACCTGCCGTCGAACGTCAAGAACATCAGCGCCGTCGCCGGCACCCGCATCGACCAGGTGTTCATCGGCAGCTGCACCAACGGCCGCATCGAGGACTACCGGATCGCCGCTGCAATCATGGGCGATCGCAAGGTCCACCCCGACGTGCGCATGCTGATCATCCCTGCCTCGCACGAGGTCCAGGAGAAGCTCGTCGCCGAGGGCCTGATGCAGAAGTTCCTCGCCGCCGGCGCCGAGATCGGGCCGTCAACCTGCGGACCGTGCATCGGCGGCCACATGGGCGTGCTCGGACCGGGCGAGGTGGGCTTTTACACCTCGAACCGAAACTTCGTCGGACGCAACGGCGCTCGCGATTCCCAGGTCTATCTCGGCTCGCCGGCCGTCGCCGCAGCGACTGCGATCTCCGGCGTCATCACCGATCCGCGGGAGCGACTCTAATGCGCGGCAAAGTGCACAAGTACGGCGACAACATCGACACCGACGTCATCATCCCGGCGCGCTACTGCACCTCGATCAAGATCGAGGACCTCGCGCCGCACGCGCTCGAGGACCTCGACCCGACCTTCGTCAAGAAGGTCAAGCAGGGCGACATCCTCGTCGCTGGCGCCAACTTCGGCTGCGGCTCGTCGCGCGAGGTCGCGCCGATCACGCTGCGCGGGGCGGGCGTCGCCGCCGTCATCGCCAAGTCGTTCGCGCGCATCTTCTATCGCAACTCGATCAACGTCGGGCTGCCCATCCTCGAGGCGCCCGAGGCAGCGGCGGCGATCGAGAACGGCGCCGAGGTCGAGGTCGATCTCGCCGCCGGCACGATCCGCGATCTCGGCACCGGCAAGGAGTATCGCGCCGCCGGCTTCCCGGCGGTCATGCAGGAGATCATCTCCCTCGGCGGACTGGCGAACTTCGTCAAGAAGCGGCTGGCCGACAAGGCCGCTCATTAATCAAGGATCTTGACCATGGCAAAGCTCCCTCGCGAAGTGTTCATCGTCGGTGCCAAGCGGACGGCCTTCGGCTCGTTCGGCGGCACGCTCAAGGGCATGACCGCCACCGATCTCGCCGTCGAGGCGAGCAAGGCGGCGATCGCGCAGTCGGGCCTCTCGGCCGAGAAGATCGACCAGGTCGTCTACGGCAACGTGCAGCAGACCTCGGCGGACGCGATCTACCTGGCGCGCCACGTCGGGCTGCGCTCGGGCGTGCCGATTCCGGCGCCGGCGCTCACCGTCAACCGCCTCTGCGGCTCGGGGTTCCAGGCGATCGTCAACGGCGCCGAGCAGATCCTGATGGGCGAGTCCGAGGTCGTGCTCACCGGCGGCACCGAGTCGATGTCGCAGGCGCCGCACATCATCCGCGGCGCCCGCTGGGGCTACGCGTTCGGCCAGAGCCCGCCGCTCGGCGACTCGCTGTGGGAGGCGCTCACCGACTCGTACACCGGGCAGCCGATGGCGATCACCGCCGAGAACCTCGCCGTCGAGTACAAGCTGACGCGGCAGGACTGCGACGCCTACGCGCTCAGCTCGCAGCGCCGCTGGGCGGCGGCCAACGAGGCCGGCCGCTTCAAGGAGGAGATCGCGCCGATCGAGATCGCCGGCAAGAAGGGGCCGATCTCGTTCGCCGTCGACGAAGGGCCGCGGCCACAGTCGACCGCCGAGGCGCTCGCGGGCCTGCGCCCGGTCTTCAAGAAGGACGGCGTCGTCACCGCCGGCAACGCGTCGGGCATCAACGACGGCGCGGCCGCCGTGCTGCTCGCCTCGAAGGACGCGGTCGATCGGTACGGGCTAAAGCCGCTCGCGCGCCTCGTGCAGTGGGGCATCTCGGGCTGCGATCCGAAGGTGATGGGCATCGGCCCGGCGCCGGCGATCCGCAAGCTGCTCGATCGCGCGTCGATGAAGCTCAACGACTTCGATCTCTTCGAGGTCAACGAGGCGTTCGCGGCGCAGTACCTCGCCGTCGAGAAGGAGCTCGGGCTCGATCGCGAGCGCACGAACCTCGACGGCGGCGCGATCGCCCTCGGCCATCCGCTCGGCGCCTCGGGTGCGCGCATCATCACGCACCTCACCTACGAGCTGCGCCGGCAGAAGAAGTCGCTGGCCATCGGCTCGGCGTGCATCGGCGGCGGGCAGGGCATCGCGGTCGCCATCGAGGCGTTGGCGTAGGTTAGTCAAGGTAGTTGACCATGAGCACACCGAACGGAAGCGGGCACAACCCCGGCGAGCTGGCGGGCGAGGCGACGATCTACGACTGGAACACGGCCGAGCGAACCGGCAAGCTGGCCAAGCGACCGTTCACGTTCTTCGACGAGACGCTGCGCGACGGCATCCAGTCCCCATCGGTCAAGGATCCGAGCATCGAGGCCAAGGTGCGGATCTTGGAGCTCATGGACGTCATGGGCATCGAGCACATGAACGTCGGGTTGCCCGGCGCTGGACCACGGGCCGTCGCCGACGTCACCCGGCTGGTCGAGGTGCTCCGCGATCGCAAGCTCAAGATCAAGCCGGCCTGCGCCGCGCGCACCCACGTCAACGACATCGCGCCGATCATCGACGTCTCTCAGAAGACCGGCGTGCCGATCGAGGTCATGGCCTTCATCGGCAGCTCACCGATCCGCCTCTACGCCGAGGGCTGGGACGTCGACGGGCTGCGCAAGCGCACCGCCGAGGCGATCTCGTTCGCGGCCAAGAGCGGCCTGCCGGTGACCTACGTCACCGAGGACACGACCCGCTCGCGGCCCGACGTGCTCGGCTTGCTCTTCCGCACCGCGATCGAGAACGGCGCGACCCGCCTGTGCCTCTGTGACACCGTCGGCCACGTCACGCCCGATGGGATCCGCAACCTGCTCCGCTTCACGCGCAACCTCATCGACTCGCTCGGCGTGCCGGTCGGCATCGACTGGCACGGCCACAACGATCGGGGCCTCGCGGTGACCAACGCGATCTACGCCGTCGAGTACGGCGCCGATCGCGTGCACGGCACCGTGCTCGGCATCGGCGAGCGCGTCGGCAACGCGGCGCTCGATCAGATCCTGCTCAACCTTCGCCTCCTCGACGAGCTCGGCGAGCGCGATCTCTCCCCGCTCCTCGAGCTGTGCCGCCTGGTCTCCAAGGCATGCGACGTCCCGATCCCGGCTAACTACCCCCTCGTCGGAGCGGACGCCTTCCGCACCGCGACGGGCGTGCACGCCGCCGCGATCATCAAGGCCGAGAAGAAGGGCGACGCCTTCCTCGCCGACCGGATCTACTCGGGCGTGCCGGCCGGGCTGTTCGGCCGTGAGCAGGAGATCGAGATCGGCCACATGAGCGGCGAGTCGAACGTCGTGTACTGGCTCACCAAGCGGCACATCACGCCCGAGCCGCCGCTGGTCGCTTCGATCCTTGCCGCCGCCAAGGCGACCGATCATCTTTTGTCCGAAGCAGAAGTCCGACGCATCATCGACACGCACCGCAGCAGCAGCGCCCCGTAGGCGCACGGCAGGAGAATCCAGCACGATGGGAACGTCAGCGCACAACACCGGCAAGAACAATCTCCCCTTCACCAACGTGAAGGTCTTCTCCGCGACCATGGCGCAGGAGCGCGAGAACCTCGGAGAGAAGGTCACCGCCTGGCTCGCCGCGAATCCGGGCGTCGAGGTCGTCGACACCGTCGTGACGCAGTCGTCCGACGAGGCCTTCCACTGTCTCGCGATCACGCTGTTCTACAACCTCAAGCGGTAGCGAGCTCTTCGCTACCGGCCCTCCGTCGAGGGCACGCCGCAGGATCGGTCAGAGTCGTTACGGCAGGCGCAGGTGTACGGGCTGGGACTGACTGAGCAAGACATAGACTGCGAGCAGCGCCACCAACATCAACAGGGAGAAGACCTCGTACGGCGTACGGGTCAGTGCCGTCTGCCAGTGGCCGATGCGCACGCCGCGCTTCTTCGCCCGCTTCTTGACCTTGTCGCCGAACCGCGGCGGCGCGGCGACGCGACCGTGCGCCTTGAGGAGGCCGACGGTCTTCTCGAAGCGCTGAAACTCGCGGCGGCAGACGAGGCAGGAGCTCAGGTGCTCTTCGAGCGCCGCGTTCTCCTCGACGGGGAGGTCGCGATCCCAGTAGGCCGAGAACAGCTCGGTCGCCTGTTCGTGGTTCATCGGCGAGTCCATCTCTAGTCTACAGCTTCCCCCACAGCCGCTCCAGGTGCTGCTTGAGCGCCATGCGGCCCCGGTGCAGTCGCG
>CAZPEY010000197.1:0-2482 GCA_964585665.1 uncultured Polyangiaceae bacterium
CGCGGGTTGATGTCGCGGAACAGGATGCCGTACATCGCGTCGTTGAGCAGCATGTCGAGGCGCTCGACCGCGGCGAGGTAGGCGATCTCGGGCATGCACAGCCCCGAGGAGTAGTTGACCTGCTGGATGTAACGGCCGAGCCGCTCCTGCTCGTCGTCGAGCGCGCGGCGCACGACGCGGAAGTTCTCCTGCGTCGCCCACGTCCCGCCGAAGCCCTCGGTCGTCGCGCCGTAGGGCACGTAGTCGATGAGCGACTGGGCGGTCGAGCGGATGACCGCGATGATGTCGGCGCCCGCCTGCGCCGCGGCGCGCGCCTGGTCCGCGTCGTCGTAGATGTTGCCGGTGGCGACGATGACGTACTTCCACGGCGTCGGGCCGGTGCCGAGCCGCGCCCGCGCCGCCTGTCGCTGGCGGTGCGCTTCATCGAACCGCGCGATCGCCGCGTCCGTGTGCGGCCGCAGCACCGCGGCGACGGTCGCGGCGCTGGGTCCGCCGTGCCCGTCGTCGAGCTTGGCGCCGTAGGCGAGCTCCTCGACGGCGGCCTGGGGGCTGGGAGCGCCCGCGGCGAGCGCCCGCCCGAGGAAGGTCGCGATGCCGCGCTGGAGGAGGCCCGCCTTGCGATAGCGCTCGACGGCGGTGTTGACGATCGGCGTGCCCTCGCCGTCGGCGCCGTCGACGCCATAGGCGCGGAGCACGGTGCGCTCGATCGACACGGTCGAGTGACGATCGATGAAGTCCTGGACACCGCCAGCGACGCTATCAGCGAGCTGGCGACACGACTGCACGAGGCCTGGATCAATCGGGAGCGGTTGCACGACCGCACGGTAGCGCGCCCGCGGCCCCTCGGGAAGTAGCTCGGTAGCGTCCGAAGCGCTCAGCGCTCGTAGGTGAGGCGCAGGACGAACGAGGGTCCGACGTGCGGGATCTTGGCGATGGGATAGCTGTCCTCGGCGGTCGACGGCTCGTAGTAGGTGCGCGCCAGGAGGTTGTAGATCTTGACCGAGGCGGAGAGGCCCTTGGGGAGCCCACGCCACTGGATGAACGCGGACCAGAGCACCGCGGTGGGCGACTCCTCGTCGCTCTCGAGCGACAGGCGCCGCGGCGAGATCACGTCGAGCTCGGTGCCGACGATGAGGTGCTCGCGCCACGCCGGGATCGAGATGCCGCTCTTCCACAGGTGCGTCGGCGAGTTGAAGGGCCGGCCTGCCTCGTTGGTGCGGACGTAGGCGAACGAGTAGTTGGCGTAAAAGCGCAGGTTGCGCCAGACGCGCCCGGTGATGCCGAGCTCGGCGCCGATCGACTGGAAGAAGTTGAGGTTCTGTCGCTGCGTGCGCGCCGCCTGGCCGGCCGGGCACTCGGGCGTCTGCACGTCGATCGGCGTCGCCGGGACGCAGGCAATGCCCGACTCGATGAGGTTGTCGCCGCGGATGTAGAAGGTCGACGCGGTCAGGTTGATGTTCTTGCGCAGCTCCTGCTGGAAGACGAGCTCGTAGTTGTCGGCGCGCTCGGGTCCGATGCGTGGGTTGGCGACGATGGCGGTGCCGTCCTCGAAGAAGCGGGCGTACCAGCTCGGGCGGATGAAGCCGCGCGAGTAGAGCAGCTTGAAGGTGCCCGTCGGATACGGCAGGAGGACGAGGCCGGCGCGCGGCGAGAACGCGTAGGTGACGAGGTTGGAGAAGTCGCCGCGCAGACCGAGCGTGACGAAGAACTTGCGCAGGTAGCTGACCTCCGCCTGGGCGTAGACGGCGCCGAAGTAGAGATCGCGCTTCAGCTTCGTGTCGTCGGCGTTGCCCTCGCCCGAGGTCTGCTCGGCGCGGAACCAGTTGAACTCACCGCCACCGGTGAACGCGAAGAACACCTTGCGCGCCCACTCGCGCTCGAGGAGAAACTTGATCTCGCTGCCCGCCCAGTAGGCGTTGACGGTGTCCTTGAAGATCCAGCGCTGTGGGTGGTCGTCGTCCGCCGGGTAGGCGAGCGCGTCGAAATAGCGCGCGTAGTCGCCGTAGAGGCGCACCGTCGCCTGCACGGTATGCACGTCGCCCGCGTCGTAGGCGACGTCGAGGTAGGCGCGCTGCGTGGTGTATCGATTCGAAGGGTCGTTGAACACCGTGCGGTAGGGCGCGTAGGGGATCGCCTTGTCGTAGTACTGGTAGCTGGCTTTGAGCTGGAGCCCCTTCCAGTTGAGGTGGCCGTAGAGCGCCGCGTTCGTCGACCGGTCGGCGTCGCGGTTGGTCTTGCCGTTGTTGCACGAGCGCGGCAGCTCGGGGATGCACAGCGAGTTGTCGGCGAGATCCGGGAACTTGTAGGTCTCGCCGATCGAATAACGTCCCGTCGCTGCGATGCCGAACTCGAGGCCGTTCTTGAAGCGGTGGCTCAGGTTGAGCACGGCGCGGTAGCCGGAGATGTTCTCGAGCTGCAGCGTCCCCGAGCCCCAGCCTTGATCGCTGCCGCGCTTGGTGACGACGTTGATGATCGCCTGGAA
>CAZPEY010000197.1:2582-10484 GCA_964585665.1 uncultured Polyangiaceae bacterium
CGGCTGCGGGCGCTTGGCTGCCAGCATGACGACGTCGTCGAGCGCCGAGGTGAGCTTGCTGACGTCGGCGATCTCGGGGCCCTCGGCGTGGGCCGCACTCGCAGCGAACGCCAGCGCAAAGACCAGCGCGAGGATCGAGAATCGTGAGCGCGTCGGCAGCGTCATTTCTCGAGGATCCTCCAGTCGACCGAGCTCTCGCTCGCCGCACCCTTGCGCGCGCGCGACGGAATCAACACGCGCTCGCCACTGATGCCGAGGCCAATCAGGAAGCTGCGCACGTTCTTGGCCCGCTCGCCCGCGAGCTTGCCGGGCTCACGACGATCGGCGCGGCCCTCGAGCTCGACGGTGGCGCGCGGGCGCAGCTTCAGGAAGTCAACGATCTTGACCAGGTCCTTGGCGCTCTCGTTGTCGACCACCGCAGAGCGCAGGGCGAAGCCCACCTGTCCGGTGCGCGGCATGTCGCTCGGCGACGTCGTCACACCGCTCGACGGATCCGGCGCGACGTCCGGACAACCATCTTCGTCCTGGTAGCCGTTCTTCGTCTCGGCGGCGTTGGGGCAGGCGTCCTTCTCGTTCGGGATCCCGTCGCCGTCCGCGTCGTTGTTCGGGCAGCCGTCGCCGTCGAAGTAGGCGTCGCGCGGCTCCGGCTCGTTGGGGCAGCGATCTTGAACGTCGGGCACACCGTCGCCGTCGTTGTCCGGATCGGGGCAGCCATCTTGATCCTGGTAGCCGTCCCGATCCTCCGCCACGTTCGGGCACTTGTCCTGTGCGTCGGGGATGCCGTCGCCGTCGTTGTCCGGATCGGGGCAGCCGTCCTGATCTTCGAAGCCGTCGCGATCCTCGGGCTTGTCGGGGCAGGCGTCCTGGGAGTCGGGGACGCCGTCGTGATCGGTGTCCTTGTCGCTGACAACCACCTTGCGCTCCGCCTGCGGGTGCCACACCACCGAGAGCAGCGCGCGCGCCCACTCGGGCCGCTGCGACTCGAACGCTAGCGACGATCCCGCCGAGAGGCCGATCTCCACCGAGGGGCGCGGCCGCAGCCGCAGGGTCGCCATGAGCTGCGCCGTCCGCGCCTCGGTCAAGATACGCGGCGCCATGGTCTCCGAGCCCGCCGCCTCGATCGCGAACAGCACGAAGCGGTGCGGGGTCGTCACCAGCGCAGCGCTCCAGAGGAGCTCGGAGCCGGCCTGGACCCGCACCTCGTCCTCGGCGGGCAGGTAATTGATGATGTTGTAGGGGGCGTGCAAACGGAAGCCGAGGCCCGCGACGACCGCGAAGTACTGCCAGTGCGCGTCGAGCAAGACGCGAAGCTCGGCTCCCCACTGGTGCTCGGAGCGCAGGCTGCGCTTGTCTCCGGTACCGGCGATGATGCCAGCGGTGATCGCCAGCCCCACGATCTTGTGATCGACCGCCAGGCCCTTCAACATGAGCCGGATGTCCTCGGAGCCGATGTCGTAGCCGTTGATGCGCCCGGCCGTCTGGACGATCGTCTCGCCGATCGGGGTGTAGTGCTGGAAGCTGCCGCCCGCCGAGAGCGCCAGCATGAGGCGATTGCGGAACAGGCCGACGTCGAGCCAGAGCCGCAGCGTCATCCGGTGATCGATCGCCAGCTTGCGCTGGCTGTCGAGGAAGACGCGCACCGGTCGGTTGGCGTAGGTGAGATCGACGCGCGTGCCGACCGCCCCTGCCGCCTCGACCTCGGCGCGATCTACATAAGAGAGACCCAGCGAATCGACGGGTCCGGGCACCCCATCCCCCGCCGGCCCAGCGACGGCGGGACGCGCCAAGGCGAAGGTCGCGCAGACCAGCGCTAAGCACAGCAGGGAGTGGGCGCGCAGTCGCAAAGCGCAATCACGGTACCACCAACCCGGCAGCGGTTCCCAGTTCTTCTTGCGGGCCACCGCTGGGTTCGATTACGAAGAGGCCATGTCCGAAGCGCCTCACGTCTATATCGATCGTCTCAAGCATCACATCGGCGAGCGCGTCACGTTAAAGGGCTGGCTCTACGGCCGCCGCTCGTCGGGGAAGATCCACTTTCTGCAGGTGCGCGATGGCACCGGCATCGTCCAGTGCGTCGCTGGCAAGAACGACGTCGACGAGGCGACCTTCGCCGCCGCCGACAAGCTCCAGCACGAGACGTCGATCACGCTCGAGGGCACGGTGCGCGAGGACAAGCGCTCGCCGATCGGCGTCGAGCTCGGCGTGCACGCGCTCACCGTCGTGCACACGCCGACCGCCGAGTTCCCGATCTCGCCCAAGGAGCACGGCACGGCGTTCCTGATGGAGCAGCGCCACCTCTGGCTGCGCAGCAAGCGCCAGGTCGCCATCCTGCGGGTGCGCGCCGAGATCGTGCGCCAGATCCGCAACTACTTCGACTCGCGCGGCTTCGTGCTGATGGACGCGCCGATCTTCACGCCGTCCGCGTGCGAGGGTACCTCGACGCTGTTCGAGGTCGGCTACTTCGAGGACAAGGCCTACCTCACCCAGTCGGGCCAGCTCTATGGCGAGGCGGGGGCGATGGCGCTGGGCCGCATCTACACCTTCGGGCCGACCTTCCGGGCCGAGAAGAGCAAGACGCGCCGCCACCTCACCGAGTTCTGGATGGTCGAGCCCGAGGTCGCCTACCTCGATCTCCAGGGCGACATGGATCTGGCAGAGGACTTTCTCGTCGAGATCGTGCAGGGCACGCTGCGCGAGCGGCGCGCCGAGCTCGAGATCCTGGAGCGCGACCTGGCGCGCCTCGAGCGCGTGCAGAAGCCGTTTCCGCGCATCTCGTACGAGGAGGCTCTCACCATCCTCAAGAAGAAGGGCAAGGACGTACCGTTCGGCGAGGACTTCGGCGCCGACGAGGAGACCGCGATCTCCGAGGAGTTCGATCGGCCGGTGATGATCCACCACTACCCGTCGGCGATCAAAGCGTTCTATATGAAGCGTGACCCGGCCGATCCGCGCCTGGCGCTCGCCGTCGACGTGATCGCGCCCGATGGGTTCGGCGAGATCATCGGCGGCGCGCAGCGTGAGGACGACCTCGCCGCGCTCGAGAGCCGCATCGCCGAGCACAACCTGCCCAAGCAGGACTACGAGTGGTACCTCGACCTCCGCCGCTACGGCTCGGTACCGCACGCCGGGTTCGGCCTCGGTCTCGAGCGAACGGTGCAGTGGATCTGCGGCCTGCACCACGTCCGCGAGACCATCCCGTTCCCGCGCCTCATGGGCAAGATCTCGCCCTAACCCCGCCGCTCAGCGCTCTACGCCACCGTCACCCGCCGGCCCGATGCTCGTCGGGTACGTCTGCTCGCGCTGCAGCTTGCGCAGCCCCCACCAGTAGCGAACGCCGTCCACGATCGAGAGCAGCCAGATGAGCGGCACCAGGAAGATGCCGATGATCCCGACGATGAGCGCCCACGCGAGCAGGAACGAGATCAGCCGGTAGACGCCCATGCGACGGTGCGCACCACCGAGGTAGAGCTCGGCGCTGCCCGGCAGCACGATGCTGAGCAGGAGCGTCAGCGCGGCGCTCTTGTGCTCCGCCTGCTGCGGGGTCAACGCGAGCATGCCGGCATGGTACTCCGTTCCTGCGGATTGGCGTAGGATCGGCTCATGTTCGAGTCTGCCGAGATCGGTCATGTCGTCGACAAGGTTCAGTACCAGCAGCGCGAGCCGCTGCTCCGCAAGGCGCTCCTCGATGCGCAGTACGAGCTCGCCGAGGCCAGAAAGTTCCCGGTGCTGCTGGTCATCGGCGGCGTCGACGGGGCGGGCAAGGGCGAGACGGTGAACCTGCTCAACGAGTGGATGGATCCGCGGCACATCCAGACCAACGCGCTGCCGCCGCCGTCGGACGAAGAGCGCGAGCGACCGCCGATGTGGCGCTTCTGGCGCGAGCTGCCCCCCAAGGGGCGCATCGGCATCTTCTTCGGCTCCTGGTACACGGACCCGATCATCCGGCGGACGTACGGCGAGCTCGGCCGCTCCGCGTACGAGGCGCGCCTCGCCGAGATCGTGCGCTTCGAGCGCATGCTCGCCGACGAGGGTACGCTGATCTTGAAGTTCTGGTTCCACCTGTCCAAGCAGCAGCAGCGGGCGCGCCTGCGTGAGCTCGAGAAGCGCGCCGAGACCCGCTGGCGCGTCACCGAGACGGACTGGAAGCACTTCGCGCTCTACGATCGCTTTCGCAAGCACAGCGAGCTGGCGCTCCGCCACACCTCGACGGCCTACGCGCCCTGGACGATCGTCGAGGGGCTCGACGCCCGCTATCGCAGCCTGCTCGTCGGAGAGACGCTGCTGGCCGAGCTCAAACGCCGCCTGTCGACGGCGGGCGCGCCCTCGACGGGCACCAGCGCAGCGCCCGCGCCCCTGCCGCCACTCGACGGCAAGACGCTGCTCGACCAGCTCGACCAGAGCAAGCGCACCGAGAAGGCGACCTATCGCGACGAGCTCGATCGCCTGCAAGGCAAGCTCAACCTGCTCTTCCGCAACCCCAAGGTCGCCAACCTCTCGGTGATCGCGGTGTTCGAGGGCGGCGACGCGGCCGGCAAGGGCGGCGCGATCCGGCGGGTGACGCAGGCGCTCGACGCGCGCCGCTATCGCGTCATCCCGATCGCGGCGCCGACGGAGGAGGAGCGCGCGCAGCCGTACATGTGGCGCTTCTGGCGGCACGTCCCGCGGCGCGGGCGCCTGACGATCTTCGATCGCTCGTGGTACGGGCGCGTGCTCGTCGAGCGCGTCGAGGGGTTCTGCGCCCCGACCGACTGGATGCGCGCCTTCTCGGAGATCAACGACTTCGAGGAGCAGCTCGCCGAGCACGGAACCATCGTCGTCAAGTTCTGGCTCGAGATCTCCCCGGACGAGCAGCTCCGTCGCTTCAAGGAGCGCGAGAGCACGGACTTCAAGGCGTACAAGCTGACTGCAGAAGACTGGCGCAACCGGGAAAAGCGCCCCGCCTACAACATCGCGGTCAACGACATGATCGAGCGTACGAGCACCGCGACCGCCCCGTGGACGCTCGTCGCTGCCGACGACAAGTACGGCGCCCGGCTGAAGATCCTTGGCACGCTGGCCGATCGCGTCGAGGCGGCGCTGGCCAAGAAGCCGCGCTGATCCTCGCGCGGGCGGCCGCGCTCATCCCACGAGCCGACGCGCCTTGAGATCGAAGGTGAACGTGCCGCCGCCGTCGAGGAGGAGCGCGACGAGATCGCCCTGCTGCTCGCCGATCGTGCCGTGCCACTTTTCATCCGAGCGGAGGATGCCGTTGGCGTCGTGCCAGCGTCGGATGGAGACGCGCGTACCCTCTTGCGAGATCGCGACCAGGGTCGCGCACCAGCCTTGCTCGTCCTTGTCGAAGTAGCCGTTCTGCTCGTAGTACGTCGTCACGTCAGGGATCGCGGCCATGATCCTCCCGGGTCGCCGAGGAGCGCTCGGCGTAGTAGCGCGCGCAGTCGGCCTCGCGGCCGCGCACCATGCGCTTGCCGGTCAGCGTGCCGTGCGTCTCGGTGACGACCGTCCGCTGGCGCTCGTGGTGATCGCCGTCGGCGAAGTAGACCACGACCCAGTCGTGCGTGCGATCGAGCTCGTGCGCGCGCGCCGTGTTCGAGAACAGCGCGGTGAAGTGCCACGCGTCGCGCTGCGTGTGCAGGATGGGCAGCCAGCGCTCGCCCTCGGGGTTGTTGCGGCGCGGGGCGATGAGGCGCAGCTCGCCCGCCTGCGCGCGCCCTCGATACTCGGCGTCGACGTCGAGCAGCATCGCCACCGGCGGCTCCGTCGCGACGCTCCCCGCGCCGTGCGCCCGTCCGCCGAGGCGCTCGTCGAGCGTCGCGACGATCGCCTTCAGCTTGCGCGGCCCGAGGCCCGGCACCTCGCCCAGTCGTCCGTCGTGGGCCGCGACCTCGAGCGCCTCGAGCGTATCGACGTGCAGCGTCTCGTGGATCGTCCGCGCCAGCTTGCGCCCCACGCCGGGCAGAGTCGCGAACAGCGTCTCGGGATCGAGCGTGCCGTGCAGCCGATCGAGCAGGGCGAGGCGTCCCGTCTGCACGAGCTCCAAGATCACCGCGCCGAGCGCCCGATCGATCGTCGGCAGCTCGACGAGGCTCGCCATGCCGCCGCGCGCTACCAGGACGGCCACCGGCTCGGGCAAGGCCGCGACGGTCTCGGCCGCCGCACGATAGGCGGCGACGCGGTACGGGCTCGCCTCCTGCAGCGTCAAGAGATCGGCGACCTCGCGCAGCCGTTCGGCGATCTGGTCATTGGTCGGTGGCTGGGTCATGCGAATCGTCGGCTACCCGGCTGCGTAGCGCGCCTTGATCCCGGGGATGAGATACTCGTCGAACGCGCGCTGCAGATCGTACTCGGGCTGCCACCCCCAGTCGCGCCGCGCCCGGCTGTCATCGACGTCCTCGGGCCAGCTATCGACGATCTTGGAGCGCACCGAGTCGGGCTCGAAGTCGATCTCCGCGCCGGGGAAGGCGCGCCTGACCAGCCCCGCGATCTCCGCCGCGCTCGGGTTGAAGCCGCTGACGTTGTAGACGGTGTGGCGGAGCTGCTCCGCCGGAGCGTCAAGCAACTTGACCAACGCGGTGATCGCGTCGGGCATCGCCATGAAGGGGATGCGGGCCTCGGGTCCGACGAAGCTGCGATAGGCGACCCCCTTGGCCGCAGCGTGCAGCATCTCCGGCCCAAAATCCGAGGTCCCCCCGGTCGGCATCGTCTGCGCCGAGATCAAGCCGGGGAAGCGCAAGCAGCGGAAGTCGAGGCGCGCCGCCGAGGCGAGCGCCCCGAGCTGGCGGTAGTACCGGGTAAAGTAGCGCCCGAGGTGCTCGCAGTAGAGCTTGTTGCAGCCGTACATCGTGATCGGCACGTTCCACTGCTCTTCGCGCACCCGCCCAGCGGCGTGCTTCTCCTCGATGCTCGGCAGGCCGTAGACGGCGATCGAGCTCGGGAACAGGAAGCGCACCGCGCGACCGAGACGGCCCGATTGGTTCTGCGCCATGCGCAGAAGGTGCAGCGTCCCCTCGACGTTGACCTGATGGGCGAGCTCCGGATCGCGCTCGCCCCGCGTCGAGAGCAGGGCCGCGAGGTGGAACACCGTCTCGATCTCGTGGTGCGCCGCGATCTGATCGAGCAGGTAGCGATCCATGATGTTGCCGGCGTAGGTCTCGAGGCACATCGCGCGCTGCTTGTCGGGCAGCGGCGTGAGGTCGACGGTGACGACGCGATAGCGCCCCTGTCGATACAACCGCTCGAGCAAGGCGTGGCCGATCTCGCCATTGGCGCCGGTGATCAGGGCAACCGGTTTATCCATGGGCGACACCATACACCGAGCCGCGCCTCGCGATCCGCGTGGACGATTTGCCAGCGGGGTTTTACGGTGCTGGGCATGTACACGCGCGCCAAGCAGCACTTCGCACAGACTCTGTCCGAGATCGAGGCCGCTGGGTTGTGGAAGCGGGAGCGCCAGATCGTCACGCCGCAGGCGGCGGCGATCGACGTCATCCCGCCGGGCGAGAGCGAGGCGCGACGGGTGCTCAACTTCTGCGCCAACAACTACCTCGGCCTCTCCTCGCACCCGGCGGTGCTCGAGGCGGCGCAGCGCACGCTCGTCTCGCATGGCTTCGGCATGAGCTCGGTGCGCTTCATCTGCGGCACGCAGGATCTGCACAAGCAGCTCGAAGCCCGGATCGCGCGCTTCTTCGGCACCGAAGATGCGATCCTCTACAGCTCGTGTTTCGACGCCAACGGCGGCCTCTTCGAGACCATCCTCGGGGAGGAGGACGCGGTGATCTCGGACGCGCTCAACCACGCCTCGATCATCGACGGCATTCGCCTCTGCAAGGCGGAGCGGCGTCGCTACGCCAACGGCGATCTGGGCGAGCTCGAGCGCCACCTCCAGGAGACCCAGGGACGCCGCCT
>CAZPEY010000198.1:0-10441 GCA_964585665.1 uncultured Polyangiaceae bacterium
GGTGTCCGTCCGTCCGTGCTCGGCACTTTCCTCGCGGCCGGTGCGGGGCGCGCGGGTTGGTTAGCGACGCGAGTGGAGGAGGCGCCAGGTCATCGCTGCCGCGCGATCGAGGCCGTGGCGAAGGTCGCCGTCCTCGTGATTGTCGCCTGGAAGGTACTCAATCGAGCAGCCCGCCCTCGAGCAGCATCGCCCGCCGCTCGGGCTGCGTATTGCTCCACTTGACGACGGTATCCTTGATGCGGGGCAGCTCGGCTGGATAGGCAGCCCGTAAGGCCGCCGCGTACGGCGCGACGAACTTCGGCTCGAGGTGGTAGAGCGCGAGCAGTGGCTCGGTGATCTGCGGCAGCCTGGGCAGCTCCGAAAGGTGGGCGATCAACCACTCCGGATCGTGCCGTACCAGCAGCGGAAAGCAAAAGGCGAGCTCGTCTGCCTCGCACGCACGCCGGCGCAGAAGAGGCAGGAACCGCGGGTGGTCCGGCGCCGCCCGCCCAAGCTGGTCAAGGAGCGTCCGCCATCCACCGAGGGCGCTCCACTTGTCCTTCGGCAGGGCCAGCATGCGGTCTACGGCCCGAGGCGCAAGGACCATGGTCACGCCGAGGAGTTGCTCGGCGACCTCCGGTCCACTTTGCTCGACGAGATCGAGTGCCGCCGAGGCCAGCGCATGGCTCTCCGGTGTGCCGGCCGCGGCACCGCTCAAGCTCGCTAGCCCCACATCCAGCAGCAGCTCGACGGGCAGCACCGGCGGTCCCCCCGTTCGCAGGCAGGTCCGCAGCAACTCCGAAAAGTCTGTATCGGCGTCGTAGCATTGACCGTTGTAGGTGAACATCAGCCCGCCCACTCGCGGCTTCCCGTCGCCTGCGTCTTGAGAACTCCGGGGACGAGGATCTCGAGCTTGCCTCCGGAGGTTCTGCCGAAGTCAGCCGTGGCCGGATCTTCGTTGAAGGCACCGCCGGTGTCAGAGCACATGAAGTCGAGAGCCGTCGGTCGACGTGCCGACGAGCCCTCGGCCGCACGTTCTGGATTGCTTGGATCGGGGGCGCTCGCACACACGCTTGGCGGCAGCTCGAAGATCACGGCTCGCTCGGCCACGTCCCCTTCGAGGGCCAACTGTTGTCCGACGGGAGCGGCGCCCGGGCCTGACGCGAGCTCCGCCGTTCCCGTGACCCACATCGAGGAGCCAGGGCGTCCGAGAAACGCGTCTTCTTTGAGGTCGCCAAGCGTAATCGGGGGAGCCGTGGCGACCGCAGGTTGAAACGCGTCAAAGTCGCCTCGGCCAGGTTCCCACGGCTGGGCCGGGAGGGTCGGGTGGGCAGCACGAGCCTGGGCCCACCAGCCCGTCCCTTCGTCGCCGTACCACTCCTTCTTGACCTTTCGATTCGCCATGAGCGCCTGGTACGACTCGGCGCGCAGGACCGTCCCGAGCGTCTCTTGGATCCTGGCCGCGTTCGGCGCCCGCTTGCTAGCTCGCTGGAACTTCGGGTTGTCCCAGTACACCGACTGCATGACGCCAAAAAGCCCCCGGTTCTCAGCTCCTGGAGGCTTCTTCAGCTGATCCAGACTTCCGGTCAGCCGCGCGGCGAGCTGGCCGAGGAAATCGACGCGAAGCGCACCCAGATCGGGGTCGGTGTTGAGCTCCTGATCTTCCTGGAGCTGCTGCAGCCGCCGAATCGCGACCTCGTTCTTGGGATGCGGAGGCAACGCATCGGCACTGGGTGTTCCGCCGCCCGCGATCGTCGCACAGACGCTCGCCCAACCCGCTTCGTAGCGGTTCGGTTCCTCGGCAGCCGGGGCCGCGGCAGGGGCCGTGGCCCCCTCGGCCGGCGTGCGGAAGAGGGTCGTCGCCGAGCGAGCTTTCCGCATCGCGAGCTGCTGGAGCGGCGCGGTAGTCGTTTCGGGATCCTCCATCGCCCCCGCATCTTGTGAAGAATCCTTGTCGTTTTCCTCGCGCAGGACCGGGGTTCGCATCTCCCACAAGCGTATCCGCTTCGTTGTTGCTTGACGAGAGGTCGAATCCGCGCGATTGCGCCGCTCATGCGTTGCCTCGGTCCCGCCTCCCTCGCCCTGCTCGCCTCGCTCTCGCTCGCCGCTTGTGGTTCTCCCTCCGACGACGTCGCGGCCACCGCGCCGCGCCTCGGCAAGGCCGACTCGCTCGACCGTGCGGATCGAGGCTGCGGCGTGATGCTGCGCGAGCTGCTCCGCACCGATGAGGTCGCCGACGGGTACTTCGTCTCGACGGCCACGGTCGACGTGGCGCGGTCACTGGCCGACGTCGTCGAGGTGGGCGTGCTCTACAGCGACAACGGCGGCCCTTGGTACGCGTTCACCGGCAGCGTCGCGTCGACGGAAGGCCGCTTCGATCGCTACACCGTCCGCGTCGACCGCCACACCACCCCGACCCCCGCGATGGATCTCCGCTCCTGGGAGTATCAGCGCGCCGCGGTCGCCGTCTACGTCAAGCTCAGCGACGGGACTCGCCTCTTCGATCACAACCGCGTCTCCAGCGACTTCGCCAACTACGAGCTGTCGGTCTCGAACGACTTCGCGGTCGCCCGCGCCGACGGGATCTGCCCGGTGCAGCCGCCGCGCGCCGAGCTGTCGTTCCGCGCCGACTTCTCGACGGTGCAGCGCGGGCCGCTCGTCCCCGGCGGCACGGTCACCCTCGACTACGCCCTCGATCGGCTCCCGGCCTGCCGCTGGTCGCGCGCCGGCTACCAGCTCTGGGACATCGAGGCCAACGTGAAGTTCCAGCCGCAGGGCATCCTGGTCACGCGCACCGTCACGCAGATCGCCGGCAGCGGCAGCGGCGGCGGCGGGCGCGTCTCGGTCCCGACCACCGTCGAGATCCCGCTCGGCACCCAGCGCGTCGACGTCTGGTTCCGCAACTACTCGGCCGCCAACACCTGCGAGACCTTCGACTCGGCCTACGGCGCGAACTACCAGTTCCCCGTCGAGGCGCTGGGCGCGCCGATCGGCTGGGCCGGCGACTGGGGCGGCAGCTTCTCGCGCGCCTGCGAGCACCAGGCCGGCCTGGCGGAGCCGATCTCGATCGACGAGTACGTGCGCGAGCGCGCCTGCAAGCTCATCGACGCAGACGTCTACGTGCCCGGCCTCACCGACGGGACCGTCGCGCACCCCGAGCGCCTGTGGGCCGAGGTCGAGTGGGCGATCGACGGGGCCGCGCAGGCCGCCGTCCCGCTGCAGTTCCAGGGACGCGTCGGCAACAACTTCCGGTATCGCTGGCAGCTCCCCTACGAGCTCATGATGTCGACCTGGTCCGACGCCTCCTTCGCGTTCCGCTTCTCGCACGACGGCAACACCTGGTTCCGCATCGGGCAGTCGGCCGGCCCCGACGGCGGCGCGGCACGCACCATCTTGCGCGCCTTCTAACCAACCACTAGAGTCCGCCCTCTCATGAGCCGCCTCGCGATCTTTCTCGGCCTCGCCTTCGCCGCCGCCCTCACGGCTTGCGGCACGACGGTCGAGGAGATCCCCGATCTCAACCTCGTCAACCTGCAGTGCCGCGCCCCGTCGGCGTGCTACCGCACGGACTGCGACTGCCGACGCGCCACGTTCGAGGGCTGCCTGGTCTGCGATCCGTCGACGGCGACCACCACCGTCTGCGACTGCAACACGCTCGGCGCGGGCGTCGCCTGCACGACCGAGGTCAACGTCTGCGTGGCGCGCGGCGTCCTGTGCACCACGCGCTGCGTCGCCTTCTCGAGCTCCTGCTCGACCAGCGCCGGCACGCCACCGCAGACGATCTCGGTTCCCACCGACGGCGGCGCAGCGCTCGAGACGCGCTGTCCCTACACCGACGACGTCTGCTGCCCCTGATCGCGCGGGCGCCGCGCACGGATCAATACGGGTTCGGCAAGGTCTCGCCCGGAGGGGGCTTGGCCGCGTCGGCAGCGACGGTGGGAGGTGGCTTGCGCCCCGGGCGCTTCTTCGGCACCAGCCGCGCCATCAGCGTATCGTCGGTCGACGGGGTGAGCTGCGCCTGCCCGACCTCGTAGCCATCGAGGTAGAAGGACAGCTTGAGCGGCGCCGTCGAGCGCGGCAGCGACAGGTCGACCGGCGACCGCCCGAAGACCCGCGCGCCATCGCGCACCTCCGCACCAGACGGCGTCGTCTCGACGTGCACGGTCACCGTCGGTGGCAGCGGCTGCGGTACCTCGACCGGCACGGGCACCGAGATCGGGGTCGGGACGACCGGCAGCGGCGGCGGCTCGGGCCAGGCGAGGCGCAGCAGCCACCCGGCCGCGACGATGGGCAGCGCCGCGGCGAGCGCCCACCACAGCGGACGCCGTCGCTGTTCATCCTCGAACTGCAGCTTCTCGCCAGCCGCCAGGCGCCGCAGGTCCTCGGACAGCGTGCGCATCGTCGGATAGCGATCATCGCGATCCGACGCCATGGCCCGCCGGGCGATGCGCTCGACCTCCTCGGACGCTTCGACCTCGGGGTTGCGCTCGCGCAGCGAGGGGGCCTTGCCCTCCATCGCGGCGCGCAGGATGTCGAGCGCCTTGTCGCCCCGGTACGGGGGCACGCCGGTCAGGCACTCGAACAGCAGCACCCCGAGCGCGTACACGTCGACGCGCGCGTCGATATCGCCGTCGCCCCGCGCCTGCTCCGGTGCCATGTAGTGCGGGGTTCCGACGGCCAGCTGCGGCCGGCTCTGCGCGTCGCCCTCCTCGGCGACGACCCGCTTGGAGAGGCCAAAGTCAAGGACCTTGACGAACTCGCCATCCCGTCGATCGAGGAGAAAGATGTTCTCGGGCTTGATGTCCCGATGAATGATGCCGCGCTCGTGCGCCGCCTCGAGCGCCGACGCGACCTGCCGCGCGATCGCGACGGCCACTTGCTCGGACATCGGCCCCTTGCGCCGCAGCCGCTCGGCGAGGCTCTCGCCTGATAGCAGCTCCATCACGAAATAGGCGCGCCCGTCGGCCGTGGTGCCGACGTCGGTCACGTCGATGATGTGCTCGTGGCGGATCTCCGACGCCAGCCGCGCCTCGCGGAGGAGGCGGCTCGCGGCATCCGCCCGGCCACCGGTGCGCAGCACCTTGACCGCGACGCGCTTGCCGATGCCCTTGTGCTCGGCCTCGTAGACCTCGCCCATCCCGCCCTCGCCAATCTGGCGCAGGATCTCGTACCGCTGGTCGAGGGTGGTGTGGAGCAGGCTGTCCATCGTCCGGCGTCCGGCCGTCCCTCTTACATACGCTGAAACAAGAACATGACAATCCCCACCGCCGTCGCCAGGACGACGATCGCCGCCAGGGCCCAGCGGTGTAGTCCCGTCGAGGTCGACCCCGCCTCTGGCTCGGGCGACGCCGGCGGCTCGTCCTCGACGATCTGCATCGAAGTCACCTCGAGGGTCTGCTCACGACCCGCGCGCTGCCGCTCGCGGCAGCTCATCGAGCAGAAGTAGAGGAACTGTCCGTCGATCAGCGCCACCGCCCGCGCCCGCAACGGATCCACCGGCTTTCCACACTGCGGGCACTTGTGCGAGTACGGCATCCCCTATCCTAGCCCGAAGAAGTTCTTGATGCGCCCGAGGAGCGCCTGCTGCGCCCCGGTCGTCTCGACGCGCTTGCCGTCGTCGCGCTGCCCCTGCAGAGCGAGCTGACGCTCCGCCAGCAGCCGTGCGACCTCTTCGATGAGCGCGCTCTGGTTGTGGATGATCTCGTTGAAGAGCGTCTTGTCGATCACGTAGCACTCGGCGTCGCCCTTGGCGACGACGGTGGCGCGGCGCGGCTCCCCGGTCATCAGGCTCATCTCACCGAAGAACTGACCGGCCTCGAGCACCGCGACCTCCTTGTCGACGCCGCCGCTCGGGATGCGCACCGCGACGCGCCCGTTGTGGAGCACGTAGAGCGAGTCGCCCGGCTCCCCCATCCGGATGATCGTCTCCCCGGCCGCGAACACCTTGCATGACAAGCGCCGCGCCAGCTCGGCGCGATCTTGCTCCGACAGCGGCGCGAAGAAGGGGATCGTCCCGAGCACGCGGCGCCGCTCGGCCTGCTCGCGCTCGTTCTCATCGCGCTGGCGATCTGCGGTCAGCTCGGTGACGAAGACCGAGCGGGTCGGGTAGGGGATCTCGAGGCTGGCGCGGCTCAGCGCGTACCACACGCGCTTCTGCACCTCGCTGTCGGTCTGCACGTCGAGGGCGTAGTCCTCGAGCCAGTACCACAACAGGTAGCGGACGCCGCTGTCGGCCAGCGAGTGGACGTGGACCTCGGGGCGGGGCGACGCCGCCAAGTTGTCGATGCCGTGCATCGCGGCGAGGATCACCTCCTGCACCTGGCTCGGCGGGTGGCGATAGCCGACGTCGAACGTGATCTGCTGCCGACGACGCAGGCCGTCGCGCTGGATGTTGACGATGCGCTCCTTGGTGATCTGGGCGTTGGGCAGGATCACCAGATCGCCGCTCTTGGTCTGAATCACCGTCGAGCGCCAGCGGATCTCCTTGACCCGCCCGATCGAGTCGCCGACCTGCACCCACTCGCCGAGGGCCAGCGACGACTCGAGCTGCAGCGCGATGCCAGACATCAGGTTGCCGAGCGTGTCCTGCAGCGCCAGGCCGATGACCGCGGTGAGCACCGCCGAGGTCGTGATCAGAGACAGCAGGTTGACACCCGAGCGGGTGAGGACGACGAAGAGCACGACGATGAACACCAGCGCCGTCGTCAGGTCACGGATGAGCTTGGGGATCTTCCGACGCTGCATCAGCACGTCGATGACCAGCGTCATGCCGATCGCGACGCTCGACCAGGCGAGCACCAGTCCGGCGGTCAGCCGGACCGTCGAGTAGGCCGCCAGCGATGCGCTCGACAGCAGCTCGGCGCGCGCGCCGAAGAGCAGGCCCCAGACGAACAAGAGGCCGATGCTCATGCGCAGCCGCGGCCGGCTGTCGCGCGGCAGGAGCGCCCGCCCGGCGAGGATGAAGAGCAGCACGACCGCGGCGACGGCGATGGTGACCCGGCTGTCCGCCAGATCCGCGATCAGGCACTCCCAGAACCGCCCCGCGACGACTCCGTCGGGAGCAGCGGGGGGCGTCGCAACATCGGTCGTCATGGCGCGCCCACCTTATCACGAGGCGGGGGCAGCCCACAGCCCGGTTCTGCTGGCCAGCGACTGACGAGGCGAGGGCGCGCGGCGCCGCTACTGGCTGCGCATCTCCTTGCGGAGGGCGTCGAGCATCGTGTCGATGCGCTCGTACTTGTCGGCCTTGCCGAAGGTGACCTCGTTGACGATCGCCTGCCAGCGCTCCTCGAGGACGGGGCCGTTGTGGTTGCGGAAGGCGGTGTACTCCTTCCGCACCGAGCGGAACTTCTCCTCCACCGCCTCGGGCGACGACTTCTTGGCCGGCCTCTTCGTCGCCGGCTCCGGGTCGCGCTTGGCGACGGGCGGCGGCTTGGGCGTCGGCTTGGGAGGGGTCGGCAGCGGCGAGACGGTGACCGGCACCGTCGGAGTGGTCTCGGCAGGCACGGTCGGGTCGTTCTGGGGTGTCGGAGTGACCGTCACGGTCGCGGTGGGCACGACGACCTGCGGCTCCGGCGCCGGGCGCCGCAGAAGCGAGATGCCGAGCATCATCACCGCCCCGAGCACGCTCGCCCCGAGCACCTTGAGCGCGAACGAGCCGCGCGGCGGCGGCGTGAAGGTCGGCGTGTGGTGCGTGATCTGCGCCGGATCCGGGGTTCCGACCGCCTGCAGCTTGAGGCCCGCTCGGGCGAACGTCACGGTGTGCTGCGTCGTCGCCGCGGTCAGCTCCTCCTGGAACGGCGCCATGTCGACGGCCTTCAAGCTGGCGACGAGCTGCTTCTCCTCGAGGATGTCTTCGCGGAACAGCTCGCGCACGTACGCCGCCATCGTGTCCGTCGAGAACGTCGGGTACAGCTGCATCAGCTTGACCTGCAGCGCGTCCCGGAACTCTTCGGCGCTCTGGTAGCGATCGGCGGCCCGCGTCGCCAGCGCCTTCATGATGATCGGATCGATCGAGGGATCGAGCGACGCGTCCCGCACCGAGGGCGGTACCACCTTGCCCGCAGTGACGATGCGAGCGATCTGCCGGTAGTCCGCGCCCTCGGGGAACTGGTGCAGGCGCTGCCCGGTCAGCAGCTCGTAGACGACCACGCCAGCCGCGTAGATGTCCGTGCGCTTGTCGACGACGCCACCGCGCACGACCTGCTCGGGCGCCATGTAGCCGAACTTGCCGAACCCCATGTTGGGGTTGGTGCCGGCGATGCGGATTGCGCTCTTAGCGATGCCGAAGTCGATGATCTTGATCTCGCCCTCGAAGGACACCATCACGTTGGGCGGCGAGATGTCGCAGTGCACGACGGCCAGCGACTGGCCCTCGGCGTCGGTGCGTCGATGCGCATACGCCAGGCCAGCGGCGAGCTCGCGTCCGACGAACAGGCAGGTCTCGGGTGGCATCCGCCGCTGCTCCTCGCGCTGGCGGGCGATGAGCCGGCGCAGGTCGCGCCCCTCGACGTACTCGATGGCCAGGAAGTACTCGCCGTCGACGCGACCGACCTCGGTGACCGGCGCGATGTTGGCGTGGTTGAGCTTGATCGCGACCTGGGCCTCGTCGATGAAGCGCTTGATGAACTCTTGATCTGCCGCCAGGTTGGGCAGGATCTTCTTGATGATCACCAGCTTCTCGAAGCCCTCGATCTCTCCGAGCTTGGCCAGGAAGATCTCGCCCATGCCGCCGCGCGACAGCCGCTTGAGCAGCAGGTAACGGCCGAACACCCTCGGAAAGGACTCTTCTGGGCGCACCGCGGCAGCGGACGCAGAGATTGCGTCTGCCTGACTCGCCGAGTCAGCCGCGGAGGGTGCCATCAGAAAATTGAGTCTACGTCTTAGACCTGCAACGTTCAAAGGGATTCGGGCGCGACAAAAAGGCTGTTGGCCCGCCGCCGCCTCTGCTAAAAGGCCCGCTTGATGTCACGGGGGAAGGCGCTGTGCTCGGGCCTCTCAGGTCTGACCGGTCTGGCGGTGATCGCCTGGGCGGCAGGGCCGGGGTGCGCCAAGCCGCCCCTGGTGAAGTTCGAGGTCGACCAGCCCGCCGTCGTCGAGTTCAACCCCCTGGCGGGCGCCGTCACCGAGTACGCGCTGCGCACCACCGACGGGGCGCTCCTCGCCTCCTCCAACGCAGAGGGAGCGCGGCTCGAGCTCGGGCGCCTGCAGACGTTCGCCAATCCGCGCGATCTGCAGCTCCAGATCCTGTCGGGCGCCGAGGTGCGCGGCATGGGCCGCTTCCGCGACGTCCGCCTCCAGCCTGGACGCTCTGGAACCTACGAGGCCGCGGTGCGCAAGCCCCTCGTCTTCGTCGGCGCGACGCTGCCCGTCGAGGGTGGCATGCTCGACCCCGAGGCGGCGCAGATCCTCGACCCGACCGAGTCCTTCAACGACCTCGCTCACCCCGCGTCGGGGCGCAAGGGCGTCGACAACCTTCCGCCGCGCACCTCGAGCACCGCCTCGACGTGGGACGCGCGCATCGTCCTCGCCGGGCGGAGCAAGGCCATCGCGCTATACAACACCAGCACCGGCAGCATCGACGGGGAGATCCCGATCACGTTCACCCCGAGCCACCTGGTCGTCGCCCCGCGGGACGTCGCCATGGCCGCGCTGCGCGTCGACACGGACACGCGCGGCGCGGTGGCCATCTTCCCCGACCTCGACGCGGTGCGCTCGTCTCCCGAGTCCCAGGAGCCCATCGTCGTCGACTTTCCGAATGGCGCGCCACGCAACGCCGCCTTCTCGGCGGACGGCGAGCGCCTCTACGTGCTCGTCGGCAGCCCCAACGAGCTCGACCCGTGCAACCCAGGACGCCAGGTCGGCGCGTCGCAGATCGTCGTGCTGCTGCGCGACGGCAGCGAGGAGAAGCGCTGGATGCTGCCGAGCTTCGCCGCCGACCTCGCGGTCGACGGAACGGGGCGCCACCCCGAGGTCATCGTCTCGCTGTCGAGGGACAACTCGGTCGTCGCGATCGATCCCACGTCACCCGCCGACGGTCTCGTCACCAACGCGATCCTGACCTCGACCTGCCCGGCGGTGATGCGCATCGTCGGGGAGGAGCTGTTCGTCGTGACCTCGGCGCGCGAGCCCACCGATCCGGAGGCCGACTACTTCATGCTCGAGCGCCTCGAGCTCGCGGGTTCACGCCGGCGCACCTCGATCTCGTTCGCCGCACCGACCTACGAAGTGCCGCTCGGCGCGACCACGCCGGACGGCAAGGTCGGCTTCTCCGAGAGCTTCTACGCCAACTCGATCTTCGGCTACGAGCTGGCGGTGACGCCTGACGGCACCCGCGCCGTATTCGCGACCCGCGCCCGCTACGTGCAAACCGACGCGCTGCTGCGGCTGTTCTCGAACGTCGACTGCCGCGTCACGCTCGACGTCGCCGAGTACGGCGTCTACTTCATGGACACGCGCACCG
>CAZPEY010000199.1:0-10382 GCA_964585665.1 uncultured Polyangiaceae bacterium
CCAGCCCAGGCGCCGGCGCCCGCCGCCGCACCCGCCCCGCCCTCGGCGTCTGCCGCCGCGCCAGGCGCCGGCCCCGGAGCGCTCGCCATCCGCACGACGCCCCCGGGCGCCGCGATCTTCGTCGACGGAAATCCCGCCGGCACGACCCCGACGATCGTCAACGTGACCCCGGGTCAGCACACGATTCGACTGCGCCGCGAGCGCTACGTCCCCCACGAGGTCGCGGTCGCCGCGCCCGGACAGCTCGACGTCGCGCTCAAGCGTCCCGTCGCCACGCTGTCGATCCGCACCACCCCGTCGAACGCGACGCTGACCGTGAACAACGCGCCGCGCGGCACGACGCCCGCGGATCTCAAGCTGCCTGGCTTCGAGACGTACACGGTCCGCGTCACGTTTCCCGACGGGCGCACGGCCAAGAAGCAGCTCTACCTCCAGCCGCCAGGACAGACGATCAGCGCCGCGCTTCCGGCCGCGCCCAAGCCCACGCGCAGGTAGCGAAGCGCAACTTTCGAAGCCGCAACCTCGACAATATGCACCCTCGTAGGACGCTCGAGCGGAGCAAACTTTTTCCAAGACACCTACACGTCGAGGATCCGATACTAGGACTCGAGATGGCCGAGCATCAGAACCGAGAAACGAAGACCGAACCCAAGATCCAGCGCAAGGCTACGACGGCGCCCGTAGGGCAGCCCGCCGCGCCGATCAGCGAGCAGCGCGCCTCTGCCGCGCGACAGATCAGCCGCTCGCTCAAGGCATGGCGCGACAAGGGTGCAGGCGGTGTCCACGGGGGCGGCGTGAAGATCCCCACGGGCGGGGGCGCAAGGTTGCCTGGCAGCGTGAAGCAGTCGATGGAGCAAGACCTCGGCGCCGATCTCTCCGACGTGAACATTCACACGGGCGGCGACTCGGCAGGCGCGGCAAAGGAGCTGAACGCGCGCGCGTTCACGACGGGCACCGACGTGCACTTTGGAGCGGGGGAGTTCGCCCCGAACACCAAGGAGGGGAAGAAGCTGCTCGCGCACGAGCTGACGCACGTCGTGCAGGCGAAGCGCAGTGGCATCTCCCGCAGCCAAGAGGGCAAGGAGGACGAGAACCCTGAGCCGACCGGCGAGAAGGACGGCGAGCAACTTGAAGTCAGCGACCCTGAGGAACCGGCCGAGAAGGAAGCCGACGAGGTCGCCGAAAAGGTGACCGCGCAAGGCGAGGGCGGCGACCAGCCAGCGCCCGCTGGTGGTGAAAGTGCGCCCGAGGAGAAGCCAGCCGAAGTCTCCGCGAAGTCGATCCCGATCAGCGCCAAGCTGAAGGGCATCGGCCTCAAGGTCTTCCGCAACGCGGGGGGTGCAGCACCGAACCCGGCTGAGGTCGAAGCGCTGAATTCCGCCAAGACCCTCGTCGAGAAAGGGCAGGCCGCAAAGTGGCCTGAGGTCCCAACGCTCCTAGAGTTCTCGGCTCGTTACGAAGTCAGTCTGCCGCAGATCAAACCATTCGAGGCAAAGAACGAGCAGATCAAAGACGCGCTATTCCTCCTCAAGAGCGACGTCGACGGCATCAATCGCAGCATCACGACGGGTGTCGCTGAAGTCGAGAGCAAGGTCGGCGCAGTCAAACGTGGGGACGATCGGCAAGCCAAGTGGATGCAGGAGCTCGACGCTCTCAAGGCCGACCCCAAGTTCAGTCCCTACTTCACGGCACCGGAAATCAAGACCTTCCCGGCGATCAAGGAAGCCAAGGTCAAGGCGCAAGCAGCGTGGGACAAGCGTAGCAATGAGCTCAAGGAAGAAGAGCTCAATGATCCGAACGGTGCGCTCAACTATGACGCGAATCGTGGTGGGGGCGGGGGCGGGACGACGATGGGGCCAACGCCGCCTCCTCAAGCACGTCCAGCGGAGCCAAACGCCCCCGCGCCTCCAACCCCTCCCAGCCCAGAAGCCGCAAACGATCCCAACGCCGAGCTCGAACTGCAGAAGCAGAAGGTCGTCGTCGCCAAGCAAGCAGCGATGGCGCAGGCGACAGCGCTCAAGACCGTCCTCGGCACGATCGTGACCTACGGCGGATTCATGGGTGGAGGACCGGCTGGCGCGATCGGCGGGTTCATCGTCAAGAAGATCCTCAGCACGGCAGTCGACGGCGTGCTCGAGCGAGTCCACGCGCAGATCGATGCGAAGTTCGCCGAGGCGGAGAAGAAGCCCGAAGCACTCGACGAGATAATGAAGGACTTTGGCGTCGTCAAGCTGTGGTACGAGGGCTCCAAGAAGCTGCTCAGCGATATCTGCAGCGCGATCGCTGCACCGTTCGAAAAAGCGATCGCCATCGGCAAGAAGTTCGTCACTGGCAACGATACTCAAACGGCGCCGCCGTCCGCCGCCAAGAGGGACGAGCCAGAGTCGAATAGCAAGGTCGCCAAGGCTGCCGGGTTCGTCGACGACCACCTCGACTTCTTTGGCCTCGGCATGAGCGCGATGGCCGCTCTCAAAGAGGGCTTCACATGGGAGGAGATCAAGAACGGTGTCTGGGCGGGTACGGATGGGCTGCGTGGCGTCCTCGACGGCATCGGCACCGCCTGCAACGTCGTGGCGACGGGGATGGAGGTGGTCGGCTACAGGGAGGAGTGCAAGAAGCTCGAAGAACTCGAGAAGAAGGCTGGCAAGAAGAACTAGTCAGTAGTTTCCCATCGGTCGAGGAACGTCCCTACGGATGAAGACTAGTAGGCAGCCTGTTCGACTCGACTGCTCCGAATCTCTCCAATCAATTCATCCGGTGAGTCTGGCGACAGCCAGGCAGCCAGACCAGTCCACGCGAAGTAGTCATGGGGCAGGCTCCACGCCTCACGAGCGACGAGTTGCCCGAGGCCTTCGTAGTAGGGTGCCTTCCGATTGCAGTATCGAGTGAGCCGATACCAAAGTGCGAAGTCGTTGCCGAACAGATCGAGAAACTTCGTCGTCAACTTCACTGGCATCTCGTCGGTCGCCGGCGACATCGCGCAGGTATAGGTCGTGACGACACGAAATGCGTAGCGCCACTCGGGATCGGTCTGCATCGCAGCTACGAGATGCTGAATAGGGATGATGGGTCGCCTCAACTCGAGCTGAAGATCCCCCACCACGATTGCCGACTCGGGTGACTTTGTCGCAAGCTGCGCCGGGGTGACCTTCGAATAGTCGAGGAGCCCATCGGTCTCGGCGAACTCGCGGTACAGGCGAACAGACTCGAACCTCGACAAGGAGAGGCGCGCCGTCAAGTACGCCACCAGGGATGCGTGCGAATCGTCCGCCGTGAGCTCTTGACCGAGCAACGCCAACGTCTGATGCGCGCCGACATCGAGGAGAATCTCGACCAGCCAGCGCAGGGCTGTTCGATCGCCGTACCATCGCCAGAGCGCTTCGCAGTAGACCGTCGCCAGCGTCGACAGACGCGCGAGGTGCAGGCGACGAGCAAAATCGACCGTGGACGCAAGCACGGTCGTATTCGCAAGATCGGCGGCGTGGCCCGCCTTCCAGTTGCGCCATAGTCCGGCCAGTGATCGTCGCAGGACGACCGACTTGAGGACGACGTCGCTCATGCTTGGAAAGAGCGCCTCGGCGTTCGGCTGAACGAGTGCGTCTAGCGAAAGGGAGCGGAAGTCAGCGAACGTCGCCCCGGGTGCAGGGAGCACTGGATCGAGGTGCCGCGCCATCGCGCGAAGATCATCCCGCACGTCACCAGGAAGCCCCAGGGAACCGTGAAGAACGTCCCAGGCGAACGCGGCGAACTCGACGGGCCGGTTCCCGATCCAGTCACGAAACTTGGCGACGAGCTTGGGATGGAGTCCATACCGACGCATGGCGGCCAAGAGAATGAGTGGGTCGTCCGTATCCGGGTCGAGGATGCCAAAGGGCGCTGGTGCGCGTTGCCAAAGTGGCGATCGTTCGAGCGCCGTGGCGATACCATTCCAACCGCGGTTCGCGGCGACTTCTGGAAGAGATTCGGACGTGGGCATGCGCGCAAAGTTACTACGCTAGCGCCCCGAGCGCTTGGCCGTTCGGCGGTGCATTGTCGTCTCCACGATCGTCGCGCCTCGCCAGGACGAACGATTGCTCGCGGCCTCTTGCAAGGAATCACGGTTCCAGGGGTTCCAGGGGAGCAGGCGCGCGCCTCGCCTCCTTGAGCCGGCCGAACAGCCCCGCCTTGGCCACGAGCAGCCCCGCTCCAGCGACGGCAGCCCCGAGCAACACATGGGCGTACGCCGTCAGCGCGGCGAGCTGCCCGCGATCGATCGCCGCGTAGAACAGCAGCCACGAAAGCGGCAGCGCCAGCGCGACCACGCGCGGCTCGGCGGCGCCGCGCAGCCGGCTCGCGACGACCGCCGTGCCGACGAAGACCAGCGTCGCCAAGAGGTGCTCTCCGAGAGGCAGCGCGTCCCCGACCTGCAGCCAGCTCGGCACCCCAGCGACGGCGGAGGCCACGACGAGCGCCAGCCCCATCAGCAGGCCAGCGACGACACCTGACTCCCCGTCGCCGCGCAGGCCGACCCAGATCGGCAGCGCCAGGTACAGCGGCGTGAACCAGCAGTCGTCGAGCGACACCTGACCCTCGAAAGCGATCTGCAGCGACGCCAACACGAGGACCGCCGCAGCCGCGCCGAGCTCGACGGGCAACAGCGCGCCGCTCGTTTCGCTGCGCGGCCGCCGACCGACGATCAGCCAGAACACAGCGACGCCGAGCGCCACCAAGAGGAAGAAGCCTGACACCGTGCTGTGCGACGCGATCCCCGCCAGCGCCAGCGCCCCCTTCATCGCCTCGAGCGGCGCGCGCGATCGCGCCTCGTCCGATGATCCGCGCGCAAAGCCGGTGAGCGTCCAGCTCCCCCACGCATACGACAGCTTGAGCTCGCTGCCGAGGAGCCGCTTGGCGGGATGCACGCCGTCCTCGGGCTCGTCCTCGACGGTCGCCTTGGCGGCCTTGCCGTCGTCGCCATCCTTCTTGTCGCCGTCCTTCTTGTCCGCATCCTTCTTGGGCTTGGGCGGCAGCGGGCCGAAAGCGAGCGCCACGGTGGCGGCGTCATTGCGCAGCAGCGAGCGCGCCGACTCACCCAGGTAGTGCACCTTGCCCGTCGAGCAGCAGTCGGGGTTGAAGGTCTCCTTGAGCTTGACGCTCCACAGGCGACGCCCCTCCTTCTCGACGAAGGCGCGGCGCCCCGCGACGAAGGCGTCGTAGTCGAGCCCCTCGATCTGCTTGCGCGACTCGGCGTCGAGATCCTTGATGCCGAAGCTGCGGCGCAGCGCCCACGCCGTCGGCGCGTCGTCGTCGACCAGCTGCTCGAGCGTCGCCTTCTGCCGGGTCTTCTCGTCGGTCGCCTTGAGGCCCTCGGTGAAGACGAACTTGAGGTACGGCCCAAGCTCGATGCGCTCGCGCTTGGGGCGCGCCAGCTTGGCGAGCTCGGCCGCCGCCGCCTGCTCGGCCGCTTGCACCGACGGAGCGAGCTCGGCGAGGCCGGCCTTCTCGGCTTGCGCGACGATCTTGCCGAGCTTCTTGTCCTTGGCGAGCGCCGGCGCCGTGAGGTCGAGGCCGGTCACCGACAGCTGCACGTCCTGGGGCAAGAGCGGCAGGCCGAGGGCGATGGCGCGGGCGCGGATCTTCTGCTTGTCGCCGAGCACGTCGGGCGAGCCGATCGTCTTCTGATCCTCCTCGCCGAGCGACGCCCACCCCTTGTCGGCGACGAACTGCCGCCGCCCGAGCTCGCGCAGCGTCTTCTGATCGTCGCGCGGTAGGCGCCGCACCTCGCGATCGCCAAGGTCGAAGAGCTTGCGGCGCAGGCCGCGGTACTGCCGATCCCCGAGCGCCGCGGCCTTGTCGAACAGGCCGATGACGCGCGCATACTCGACCTCGCCGCGCCGCCGACTCTCGCTCTCGGCGAGCGCCTTCCAGCCGAGGCGCTCCTCGCTGGCCAGCAGCGCCGTGTCGCCCGCCTGCAGCGCCGCGATGGCCCGATCGACGACGCGCACCGGCCGTGCGTACGGCAGGAGCGCATGGACCACGAGGAGCAAGAGCGCTAGGCCGCCCGCCGCCGCGGTCCACACCACCAGCCCGCCTCCCGACGATGGCGGGCTCGACGCCGGAATCTTCGGCGTCGGCGAGGTGTTGAGGTCGCGCTCGTCCGCCTCCTTCAAATCATCCACCTGCAACTCCTGGCTCGGCTCGCTCGAACTCGTCATGCCGGGACTTTTACGAGCGTGGCCCGACCAAGAGCAAGCAGGACGGTTCTCGCAAGCGCCGTTACAGGTTCGGCCCTCTGGCAGTCGTAGAGATCAGAACTCTGGGAAGCGGCCTTAACAAGAATACTCCTCTAGTATAATCCTCTAGAATCGCATTTCTGTATTCTGTAGGGTCCGCTCGATGTGGCGCTTCTCCGCACTCGCTCTGGTTCTTTGCTTGGCGACGACCGGCTGCCCCTCCGACGCGAGCATTCAGCCCACCTTGACCGCGATCGATCCTCCGATCCTCGATCCGATCGGTGGCTCTCGACTGCGCATCGTCGGACGCGGCCTCGCAGCGACCACCGGCGTGAGCATCGGAGGAGTCGCAGTGGCCGCGCTGGTGGCCGCGTCCGACACGGAGCTCTCGGTCGTCACGGCGCCCACTCCCGTCGGCGAGGCGCTCGACGTCGTCGTCACGCTCCCTGGCAGCTCGGCGACGCTGGCCGGCGCGGCCGAGTCGTGGAGCCCCGCCGAGCTGCCGGGCGCACGGCTCTTCGACGCCAACGCGGGCGTCAAGGCAACGCAGACCGCGACCACGTACGAGTGGCAGCGGCTCACCGAGAACATCGGCGACGGCTGGCGCGTCCGGGATGGCAACACGCTGACCTGGCTCCCGTCGACGAACCGCTTCTGGATGGTCGCCGGCTGGAACGGGTTGCAGCAGCCACTCGGCTTCGACCCCGATGGCCCTGAGCTCGGCGAGCCGCTGATCTGGAACACCACGACGGAGGTCTGGTCGAGCCCAGACGGCGTCGCCTGGACTCTCGAGGTGCCTGACATGGACACGCAGTTCGAGCGTCGCCACGCGCACAGCGCGGTGTTGTTTCGGGATCGGCTCTGGCTGCTCGGCGGCGACCACCACCAGGGCTGGTACAACCACGACGTGGTCTCGAGCAGCGACGGCGTACACTGGAAGGTCGAGCTCGGCACGCGGCCGGGCCAGACGCCTCCACCCTGGTCGCCCCGCGCGCTCCAGACCGCCGGAGTGTTCGACGGCAAGCTCTGGATGGCCGGAGGTCAGGACCTGGTGGGCGACGAGGCGCAGTACCAGATGCACAACGACGTCTGGAGCTCGAGCGACGGAGTCACCTGGCAGCAGGTCGTCGCCGATGCGCCGCCGAGCAGCACGCGCTGGCAAGGGTGCAGCATGGTCTCCGAGTTGGTCGAGTTCCACGGACGCATGTGGCTCGTCGGCTGCGGGCGCTACCAGGAGGCGCTCGGCACGCTCGTGTTTCCGGAGGTCTGGTCGACGACCGATGGCGCCTCCTGGACCCGTCACCAGGATCCACCGTGGAACGGGCGCAACTGGCACAGCGTCGTCGCCTGGGATGACAAGCTCTGGGTGATCGCTGGCTACTCCTATGGCGGCAACGGCTGGCCCGGGGGAAACACGTCGGAGACCTGGTACTCCGAGGATGGCGAGACCTGGACGGCGATGGCCCTCGATCGCTGTCAACAGCCGGCGTCGCACGCGCAAGGGGTCGCGGTGCGCGAGGACGGGATCTACTTCGCGGGGGGCAACTACACGTTCGGGGGGAACTTCTCGACCGAGCTCGACAAGTCGACCTGGCGGCTCCGCCCGTTTCGAGGCGAGTCGGTCGAGGCGTGGACGGCGCGTGGCTCCTCTGCCGTCGAGGTGCGCGCGGCGGCGGCCGAAGATCGGCCGGTGCGCGATCCGAACGCGCTCGGGCCCGGGATCGCGGGGCTCCAGTTCGATGGCTCGACGACGGCCCTCGAGCTCGGCGCGGCCAAGGCCGATCTCCAGCCCGACGGGCGGTCCGTGTTCTTCGTCGCGCGGGCGCCGTTCGTGCGGTCACCGCCGGCATGGGACGACACCTTCAACCCGGTCGGCACCGTCGTGGGTGGCGAGATCGGCGAGGGAGGGGTCTATCCATCGGCCTCGCTCGGCTTGACCGACGGCCAGCTCGTCTACGTCAACCGCGAAAAGGACCTCGACGCGATCGGCGGGCTGGTCTGGAGCATCACCCGCGCTGACGCCAAGCTGCAGATCGGCGCTGGCGAGGTGCGGCTCGCCGGAGTCACCCACGGCAGCGATGGGAAGGTGCAGCTGTTCGTCGACGGGGTCGCTGCTGGTACCCCGGGGATGGCCTACTACGATGCGGAGCGTGGGTGGAGCCGCATCGGCGGTGGAATGGGCCAGGGACCGCTGGCCGTCGACAACCGCTTCGCCGGGAGCCTCGGCGCGGTGATCATCCTGCCGAGCGTCGCGGACGCAGCGACGGTGGCCAAGCTGCATCAATGGGCGCGCGGGCGCTTCTTGGTTCGCTGACCCAGCGAAGTCCGAGGACGAGCGCCAGATCTCCCTGGTCCACCTTCACCAGGTGCCCCGCGAGCGCTACCTTGGGCGACATGAGCGGCGAGGCTGGCTGGGTGATCCGGCGCGACCTCTTCTCCCTGTTCGTCGGGAGCGGGCGGATCGTCTCGGTGGCCGTGCAGCCCGGAGCCCACGGCGACGGCGTCGCCGACTACTTCGCGCGGGAGAACGAGCCCTATCGCCGCTGGCTCGCCCGAGCCCAGCCGCGCCTCGACGCGCTCTTCGCCCAGCTCGTCGCCGAGGGCCTGCCGCTCGTGGGGGCCGACGCCAAGGCCTCGGAGATCGACGGCATCGTCATCGAGGAGCCGGACGAGAAGGCGGCGCACTTCCGCAAGCACTCGCGCGGCCTGCCCTGTCCCGTCCACCTGCGCAGCACGATCAAGCGGACCGGAGGCTCGGTGAACCTTCGCGTCGTCGTGTCAAGGCGAGTGCGGCGCGCCGAGCTCGATCCGGTGATCGCGCAGGTCCTGACGATCCTCGAGGAGACGGAGACCGAGCCGGCGGCACCACCTCCCGCGCCCGCGCCCGCAGACGACGGACCGCGCGCTGCCCCGTCGCTCGGCGCCCGCGTCACGGCGTGGCTGCGCAGGCTCGTCTCGCGGGGCTAGCCCGGCTCGCTCGGCCGGCCCCGGACCAAGCTCCAGCGCGATCGGAACCAGTCGCGCAGGCGCCGCCACCACGATTCTCGTCGCTGTTGGGCGCGGTACGCGCGCTTGCGAGCGAAGCTGCCGCACGCGAGCGCCAGGCCGGCGTGATCGAGCCCCTCGATCCCAGCCTCGCGCAGCAGCGCCTCGGCGCCTTCGGGATCCGTGTAGGCGCGTGCCAGCAGGGCCTCGAGCTCGGCGGGGCTGAGCGCCTTCACAGGCGCGCTCCCTGCGGATCGCCGAGCCGGGCCCGCCCCGCAGCGAGCGCCTCCCGCGCCAGGTCGAGCTCGGCGAGCAGCTGCGCCATCGGCGGGTAGCGACCATCGCGCTCGAGGATCACGGTCAGCGGCTGCGGGGCGCGCGCCGCGACCACCGCGAGCAGCGCAAAGACGGCGTGCGGGACGTCGTGCAGGTGATCGTCGAGCAGGCGCAGCCGGCCGTCAGGCGAGTCGATGAGACGACCGCCCGCGAGGTGGATCGCCTCGACGCGGCCGAGATCGATCGCGGCCAGCGCCGCCTCGGCGTCGAAGCCGAAGTTCTGCGCGTTGGCGTGCAGGTTGTGGAGGTCGAGGAGCAGCGGCGCCTCGCCCGCGGCTGCGATCCGGCCGAGCCAGGTCGGCTCGTCGAGCGAGGAGCCAGGCGGGTCGACGAGCGTCGCGACGTTCTCGACCAGCGGGGCGCTGCCGACGACAGCGCGGGCCCGCCGCAGGTTGGCGAGCGCGCCCTCGATCGTCGACGGAGTGCGCGGCGGCGCCGCCAGGTGGCCGATCTCGGCTCCGCCGGCGCGCACGAACGCCAGGTGCTCGGACCAGCCCTCGGGCTCGACCTCGCCGACGAGCCGCGCCAGCGCCTCGAGGCGCCTCGCCTCGACCGGAGCCGCCGAGGCGAGGCCGGGCCCGACGCCGTGCATGGACAGCGGCACCTGGCGCGCCCGCAGCTGCTTCAAGATCTCTTCGATGTTGCGATCGCCCTCGCCCTGCGACGGCGTGCCGATCAACACTTCCTGCAATTCCAGGTTGTACTCCCCACACTTCGCCTTCATCTCTTCGCACAGGGCGTTGCCGATGTCGATGTCGAAGCCCGCCATGCTGCCGTCGGCCGTGGTGGTGTTGAACGGGGGATAAGCGCCTTCGGACGCCATGCGGATCTCGTTCCAGTCCTTGGCGAAAC
>CAZPEY010000200.1:0-8485 GCA_964585665.1 uncultured Polyangiaceae bacterium
CGTCGTGCGAGGAGCGGGGGTCGAACCCGCATGCCTTTCGGCGCCAGATCCTAAGTCTGGTGCGTCTGCCAGTTCCGCCATCCTCGCGAGGCGCTCCGCACTCTACCTCGACTCAGCAGGATGGGCACAGGAATCGGCGCGGAGCTTGCCGCGGCCGCTCGGGATGTCGGGAGATTCTTGACAAGAACTCGACGTGCCTCTTTTATGTTGTGTCATGCGATCATTCCCTACGTTGCTTCGGTCCCTGCTCCTTGGTTGCGCCGCCGTCGTCATGGTTGGCTGTGGTGATGAAGTCGTTGGTCAGAAGAGCTGCACCACCGACGACGACTGCCTCAAGATCGCGGGCGACGTGTACAACGCCGACTCGGGCAAGGGCACGCCACCGGAGTGCTGCAACAAGGTGTGTGTCGTACAGGCTGGCGGGTGCGAGTCGGGATATCGCTTCCTGACCACGCTGCCGGGCTACGGCGCCTGCGTCTCTGATCCGATGTGCCCGGCCGTTCAGCAGGATCTGACGGTTTCGCCCGTCGATATGTCGTCGAAGGACTAAGTCCCTTCGAGCGCAGGTCCGCATGTCAAGGTGCTTGACCGGGTGGTCAAGCGCCTTGGCGTTCTATTTTGCGTGATTCGATGCGGTGAGCGACTCGAGGATCGGTCGGTCGCCTTCGAGCGCGGTGCGCTGCAGGTAGAGATCGAGCCCGCGCCGCCCGCCTAGCTCCTCGCCACCGCCGGCTCGGCCGGGGCCGCCGTGCACGAGCTGCGGCAGGACGGTCCCAGGACCGACGGAGTGGCCGACCAGCTTCTCCGACCCAATCATCAGACGCCCGTGATAGGGCGCCAGCTCCCCGACCAGCTCAGCGAGCAGCGTCCGATCGTCCGAGTAGACCGACGAGACCAGACTGCCACCGCCGCTGGCGACCTGACCGACGAGCTCCCCGACGCTGTCGTAGCCGATCAACGTCGCGACCGGCCCGAACACCTCGTGCTCGTGGACCGCGCGCGCTCCCGACTTGGCGAGCAGCAGGGTCGGCGCGACGAAGTAACCTTTGCCGTCGGGGGCGCCGCGCCCGCTGGGCCGCTCGCCGGGGGCGCCGAAGAGGACCTGGCTCTCGGCGGCGAGGCGGTGGATGCCGTTGCCGACCTCGCGGAGTTGCGCCGCCGACGTGACCGGACCCATCGAGACCTCGTCGAGCGCCGGGTTGCCGACCACGACCTGCGACAGGCGATCGACGAGCGCCGCGGCGATGCTCTCGAGGCGCGGCGCCGGCACGAAGACGCGCCGGATCGCGGTGCACTTCTGTCCCGTCTTCTGGATCATGTCGCGGTAGACGTCGGCGACGAGGAGTGACGCGGTCTCGCTCTCCTCCTCGACGTCACTGCCGAGGATGGCGCCGTTGAGGCTGTCGGCCTCGACGTTGAGCCGGGTGCCGCGCTCGGTGACGCAGGCGTGCCTGCGCAGGATCGCGCCGGTGTGGCTCGAGCCGGTAAAAGCGATGGTGTCCTGTCCGCCGAGCCGCTCGAGGATTCCGTCGACGGAGCCGAGCACGAGGTGCAGCGACTGCGCCGGAAAGATCGACTGTTCGATGGCGATCTCGACCACCCGGTGGGCGAGGAGCGCAGTCGAGGTCGCGGGCTTGGTCAGCACCGGGAGGCCAGCGAGGAGCGCGACGGCGGCCTTTTCGGCGAGGTTCCACGCCGGGAAGTTGAACGCATTGATATGAAGCGCCACCCCGCGGCGGGGCACGCGGACGTGCGCCCCGACGAGCCGCACCGAGCGAGTGAGCTGCTCCTGCTCACCGTCGACGAGCAGGTTGCCTGGGCCGAGCTTCTCTCCGAGGCCGGCGTAGTAGGCCAGGGTGCCGATGGCACCGTCGACGTCGAACTTGCCGTCGGAGCGGGTGTTGCCGCCGTTGGCGATCGCCAGCTCGAGCAGCTCATCGCGGTGGGCGTGCAGCGCTTTGCTCCACGCCATCAGCAACTTGGCACGACCGGCGAAGCCGAGCTCGCGCAAGGCCCGCCCGCCCGCCGTGCGTGCCTCGTCGACCGTGCGTGCCGCATCGAACCCACCGCCGGCGAGGAGCGCCAGCGTCTCCTCGGTGGAGGGGTTGACCAGCGCCACCTCGGAGGTGCCCGAGACCCAGGAACCCATGACGTAACTGCCCAGCTTTTTCATCGCGCGCAGTGTACACGTCCGCCACGGCTCCACAAGCTGTGTGGCGCGCTGGCAGGTCGATCACCGCGCTCGATGCAAGATCGCCCCACTTCCGAGCAATTCACATTTGTCCACAGGGGTTTTGTCGAGCACTTACGAAAGATCGGGTTCGGCATACCTACTGCAGAAAGGGTCTGGCAGCTCGGTTGTTACTGAGCTGATGTTGAAACCCCTCAAAGGAGATTGAACAATGAAGAAGTTCCTGCTTGGTTTCGTCGCCGTCGCCGCTCTCGTCTCGTTCGTTGCCCCGGCCTTCGCCGAGGAGGCCGCCCCGGCCGCCGAGAAGAAGGAAGAGAAGAAGGGCAAGAAGGCGAAGAAGGAGAAGGGCGAGGAGAAGAAGGCCGAGGGCGACGCGGCCAAGAAGTAACTCTCGCTTTCGCTCTCGAGCGAAGCAGAGCTTCTTCACTGTTTTTGCAGTTTCGAAACCCTCGAGGGCTCCGGTCCTCGGGGGTTTTGTTTTTTGTGCTCGTGGAAAGCTAGCCGGCGCGCAACAGCTCGACGAGGGATGCGACCATCTTGGCGGTCGCCCCCCAGATTCGGTGCTGTTGCCAGTGGTACTCGTGCATCGTGAAGTCGATGCCGAGGAAGCGGCGCTGCCCTTGCGACCGGTAGATCGCAGGATCGACGAGCTCGTCGAGCGGCACGGCGAACACCTCGGCGACCTCTCCAGGGTTCGGCCGCGGCTCGATCGGCGCGTCCACCCAGGCGACGACCGGGCTGATGATGAAGCGGCTCGGCGTCGGGATGTCGTCGAGGAGGCCGAGCACCTGGCCGCGCTCGACGGTGACGCCGAGCTCCTCCTCGGTCTCGCGCAGCGCGGCGGCGATCTCGTCGCTGTCGTGCGGATCGATCTTGCCACCCGGGAAGGAGATCTGCCCGGCGTGGGTGGGCAGATCGGGCCGTCGGACGGTGAAGTGGAGGGCCTGTCGACCGTCGCTGCTCTGCGCGATGAGGGCGAGCACAGCGGCGTGACGGAAGAGCGGCAGGCTCAGCCGATCGCGTGGCCGTTGAGCCAGGCGAGCGGCGAGCTTGTCGACGGAGATGGTGAGTTGCGGGGGAATCGCGCTACGCGGAGAAGCTCGAGCCGCAGCCGCACGAGCCCTTGACGTTGGGGTTGTTGAACTTGAAGCCGGCGCCCTGGAGCCCCTCCACGTAGTCGACCGAGCAGCCGGCCAGGTACTGCAGGCTCATGATATCACAGAGGAGCTGCACGCCGTTCGAGGCGAACGTGCGATCGCCCTCCGCCTGCTGATCGAAGAAGAGGTCGTAGGTGAAGCCGGAGCAGCCGCCGCCGATCACCTTGAGGCGCAGTCCGTAGCTCGGCTCGATGTTCTCGGCGGCCTGGATCTCGCGCACCTTCTCAGCGGCCTTGGCGGTCAGCGAGATCATCGGCTCTTCGGACTCGCCCTCCGTCGCTGCGGGGGCGTCGTTCTGCGGAATTTTGGTCGGGTCCGTTTGCAAATTGGTGGTGTCCATGTGCCCAACTATAACGTGCGCGTGAGGTTTTTCAATAGGCCCTTTGACTTGCTGCGCAATTGCTGTACATCCAGAAGCCAATGACCATCACGGCGCAGCAGGTCCTCAAGGACATCAAGTCGCAGATCCGCGAAGTCTCCGTCGGAGATGTGCGCGAGCGGCCCCCCGCGGTGCTGATCGATGTCCGCGAGAGCGACGAGTACAACGAGGGCTACGTGCCAGGCGCGATGTGGATCCCGCGCGGCCGCCTGGAGCTGCGCATCGAGGACGCGGTGCCCGCCCGTGATCGGGAGATCGTCCTCTACTGCGCTGGCGGCAACCGCTCGGCCTTCGCGGCGCGCTCGCTCGCCGAGCTCGGCTACAGCAACGTCTCGTCGATGGCGGGGGGCTTTACGGCCTGGAAGCGGGCGGGCTTCGCGTTTGACAAGCCGTTCGTCTTCACCGCCGATCAGCGCGCTCGCTACGCGCGCCACTTGATGCTCCCCGAGGTCGGCGAGAAGGGGCAGCAGAAGCTGCTCGAGGCCAAGGTGCTCCTCCTCGGCGCAGGAGGCCTGGGGTCGCCCGCTGGTCTGTATCTGGCCGCCGCCGGCGTCGGCACGCTCGGTCTCGTCGACGACGACGTGGTCGACGAGAGCAACCTGCAGCGCCAGGTGCTCCACAACACGACCCGCGTCGGCATGCCGAAGGTCGACTCCGCCAAGCAGACGATCGAGGAGCTCAACCCCGACATCAAGGTCAACCGCCACCAGCTGCGGCTGACCTCGGAGAACGTCCTCGACGTGATCGGCGGCTACGACCTCATCGTCGACGGGACCGACAACTTTCAGACCCGGTACCTCCTCAACGACGCGTCGCTGATCTTGAAGAAGCCGGTGATCTCGGCGTCGATCTTTCAGTTCGAGGGGCAGCTCACCGTGTTTCAACCCTGGCAGGGGCCCTGCTATCGCTGCCTCTACCCCGAGCCGCCGCCGCCTGGCATGGCGCCGTCGTGCAACGAAGCGGGTGTGCTCGGCGTGCTGCCCGGCGTGATCGGCGTGCTGCAGGCGACCGAGGCGTGCAAGCTCATCCTCGGCGTCGGCAAGTCGCTCGTCGGCCGCCTGCTCCAGTACGACGCGCTCTCGGCCAAGGTGCGCGAGTTCAAGCTGCCGCGCGACCCGCAGTGCGTCGTGTGCTCGGATCCGAGCAAGCCGATCGAGCTCATCGACTACGAGGCCTTCTGCTCGCTCGCTCGCTAGCCGCTCCTCGCCGCCAGCCGCATCCCCGTCGACAAACAAACGTTTCCCCGCCCCCGTGCGCTGCGCTAAGGTAGGCGCGCGATGCTGCGTACGACGATGCCGGGGTATGTGCTGCGCGAGCTTGGCAAGGCGCTGCTGCGCTACGCCGAGGCCTCGCCCGAGGCCTTCGCCCACCTCTTCGATCCGCTGACGCCGCGCCTGCCTGTGCTCGACGAGCCGGAGCACACGCGCCTGCTGCGCATCTGCGGCCTCGTCTCGGGGGACGAGCGGCTGGTGGGCAACCACCGCATCCGACGGCAGGGCGACCACCTCTACCTGATGGAGCTCGGCGACGTCGAGTACTTCCAGGATCTGTGGCCGGAGACCGACGCGTTGCTCGACGAGCTTTTGCGCCTGCCGCGCGGGCGGCTGCTCGATCTCGGCTGTGGCTGCGGCATCGTCGCGCTCGAGGCGGCGGCGCTCGGCCATCAGGTCGTCGCCACCGATCTCGATCCACAGGCGGTGCGGCTGTCGCGCATCAACGCGCAGCTCAACGGCATCGAGGGTGTCGACTTTCGCGAGGGCGATCTCTACGCGCCCGTGGCGGGCGAGCGCTTTGACGCGATCCTGACCGCGCCGCACTATGGCCGCGTCTACAACCAGCTCCGCGTTCAGGTCCTGCGTGACGGTTCGGCCTACCTCAACCCCGACGGTAAGCTGCTGCTGGCGACGGTGATGGAGTGGGAAGCGCCGGGTGTGCTGCCAATCGTCAAGGTTCTTGACCAACGACTGCCCGCCGACGTCGCGGTCGCGGTGCGGCCCATCGAGAGCGCGCTCAAGCGCACCTGGTTCTGGACGGCGCGAAGCCCTGACGCCGACGCCGACGCCGCATCGCTGCCGCGGATCCCGTCCGAGCATCGGTTCCTGGTCGAGCTGCACCGACTCCCCGACGGCCAGGCCTCTCGCCCCTCGGCGATCGCCTGGCCGGAGGCGCCGCTGGTCCGTGACTTCGTGCCGCTGCACCGGCTGCTCGCCGGTCCCGAGGCACCGAGCGGGCGCGGCGTGCTCGTCGACCGACGCGACGTCGAGCGACTGCGCGAGCTCGTAGCACGGCTCGGGGAGCGCGAGCTGCTGCTCGAAGGGGCGCTGCCTCAGCAGCTCCACGACGCGTGTCGGCTCGGCAAGCAGCCCTGCGTGGCGCCGCGCGGCGGGGCGGCAGGGGCGATCGTCGATGGCGCGGGCCGCGTGCGACCCTGCGCCTTCGGGGAGCCGATCGGCAGCTTCGACGACGACTTCGCGACCCTCGACGAGCGGTATCGACAGGCGCGGGTGGCCCTCGAGGCGCGGCGCGGCTGCGCGACCTGCCCGGCGGAGTGGATGTGCTCGCGCTGTCTCCACCCGACGCCGTTCGAGGAGACCGAGTACTGCGACTTCGTGCGGGACAGCATGCGGCGTCAGCCGGTGCTGATGCGCCTGTTCGAGATCGGCCAGCAGCTCGTCGAGCAGGGCGTCACGCACGGCCCGGTGCGCATCTTCCGCAGCCCGTGGGGACCGCCGCCGGTGACGACCGATGAAGACGACATGGGGCGCACCGGACGCCGCGAGCTCGACGTGCTCCGCGAGCGGTGGAACCACGAGGAGACGTGGAGCATCTCGGCGGGGGAGCGCGCCTTCCTGTCCTTCTACCGCGCCGCCGAGTTCCAGCTCGTGGAGATCGATCCGATCGCCGCCGCGGTGGGCGAGAAGATCGCCGACGGTGCGACCGCGACCGAGCTCCATCAGCTGGCCCGGGATCGGCGCTGGCCCACCACCCTGATCGAGCGCAGCCGGCGCAAGCTGGCCGCCCACCTCGCCAACGCCGCGACGACGCTCGTGAGCGCATGACGGCGACGCGGCGGCGTGCCGTTCGCAGACGAAGCAAGACCCGCCCGGCGAGATCTGGTAGGCTAAGAGCGTGATCGCTGTCGGTGCCCGCGTCGGCAACTACCAGGTGATGGAGAAGATCGGCGAGGGGGCCATGGGCTCGGTCTTCATGGCCGTCCATCCGGGCATTGGCAAGAAGGTCGCGCTCAAGGTCATCCACCCGCAGCTAGCGACGAACGAAGAGATGGTGACGCGCTTCTTCAACGAGGCGCGCTTCGTCAGCCAGCTCGGGCACCAGAACATCGTCGAGGTGCGCGACTTCGGGCAGACGCCCGAGGGCGACAACTTCATCGTCATGGAGCTGCTCGAGGGGCTGCGGCTCTCCGATCGGCTCAAGCAGGAGCGCGTGCTGCCGGTGTCGCGGGCGCTGCACATCGCGACGCAGCTCGCCGACGGGCTGGCGGCCGCGCACGCGCGAGGGATCGTCCACCGCGACCTCAAGCCCGGCGACGTCGTCCGCGCGCAGCGCGACGGCGATCCGGATTTCGTCAAGATCCTTGACTTTGGTCTCGCAAAGCTCACCGGGCCGAGCGCCGGGATGCTGCAGGCCAAGACGCAGACAGGCTCGCTCCTCGGCACCGCCCACTACATGGCGCCCGAGCAGGCCGAGTCGTCCAAGCAACTCGACCACCGTGTCGATGTCTACGCGCTCGGCTGCATCCTCTTCGAGATGGTGACGGGGCGTGTGCCGTTTCCCGGGGTCGGATTCGGTGACGTGCTCATCAAGCACATCCGCGAGCCTCCGACCCTGCCGTCGCGGCTCAACGCGCAGGTGCCGCCGCCGGTCGAGAAGATCATCCTGCACGCGCTGGCCAAGAAGCCGGAGTTTCGCTTCAAGGACATGGACGAGTTTCGGACCGCGTTGCGCGATCCGGAGCGCTTCGTGCGCTCGCTCGACTCGGCGGAGATCGCGCGCCTGACGCCGTCGAGCGGAACGCCGGCGCCGAACATGCCGCAGCCGCTGCAGCCACCAACGATCATCTTGCCGTCGCAGCCGGCTTCCCAGCCGACGCGGCTCGACTCGCAGGCGCGCACCGTCATGGGCGAGGCGCCGCAGGCGGTGACGCTGCTCGGGACGTCGGGGCCGCCGGTGTTCGACGCGCCGACGATGGTGCCCAAGCCGCCGGGCGGGGCGCCCGGGGCCAAGCCCGTAGCCGCAGGGCGGCCGGCGCCCAAAGCGGGTGGAAGCAAGCTGGGGCTGATCCTTGGGCTCGTCGGCGTACTGGTCGTGGGTGGCGGCGGCGCGACCGCCTTCTTCGTCTTCGGGGGCAAGGTCAAGGCGATGGTCATCAGCGATCCGGCTGGCGCCGAGGTCAGCGATGGCGCGACGGTGCTCGGGCAGACGCCGCTCGAGCTGGCGCGCAAGCGCGGGACGCAGCTGACGGTGACGGTCAAGAAGGCGGGCTTCCTCAACGCGCAGCGACAGGTCTCGTTCGACAAGGAGCAGGAGATCAAGATCGCGCTGCGGACGGCGCCGGCGCCTGAGAAGGCGGAGGAGCCTGAGCAGAAGCCCACGCCGCAGGCCAAGCCGGAGGCGAAGCCCGAGCCCAAGCCGGAGGCGAAGCCCGAGGCCAAGCCGGAGGCGAAGCCCGAGCCCAAGCCAGCGGCCAAGCCGGAGGCGAAGCCCGAGCCCAAGCCAGCGGCCAAGCCGGAGGCGAAG
>CAZPEY010000200.1:8585-10376 GCA_964585665.1 uncultured Polyangiaceae bacterium
CGAAGCCCGAGCCCAAGCCAGCGGCCAAGCCGGAGGCGAAGCCCGAGCCCAAGCCCGAGGCCAAGCCGGAGGCGAAGCCCGAGCCCAAGCCAGCGGCCAAGCCGGAGGCGAAGCCCGAGCCCAAGCCCGAGGCCAAGCCGGAGGCGAAGCCCGAGCCCAAGCCAGCGGCCAAGCCGGAGGCGAAGCCCGAGCCCAAGCCAGTGGCCAAGCCCGAGCCGAAACCAAAGCGCGAGCCCAAGCCCAAGAAGGGCAACCCGCTCATCCTCACGCCTTCGTTCTGAGCCCGGCGCGATTTCGTCGACGCCGACTGGACATTGGTCCGGCCAAAATTACCCTTTCCCTCGGCGCTGCTCTGTGTAATCTGCGCGAAATTTCCATGGGAAACAGCTCCTCTTCGTCGCTCCAACTCGGTCTGCCGGGGTTCGCCTATGCGGACCTGCACAATCCCGATCGGCTCCGCGAGCTCCACTTCGTGTGGCGCGACGCGCTCGCCAGCCACGACGCCGCGCTCGCGGCGCGCTACGATCGCTACCTCGAGACGCGCGGCAAGGAGCTCGCGCCCGAGGAGCTATCGGCGCTGCTGGTGGCGCTCGCCCCGACGGTGTCGTCGTTCGTCGAGCGGCTGTTCGGCGTTGGGGAGGCGGCGCAGGCGCTGCGTGACGCGACGGCGCACGAGATGATCGTGCTGCGCTTCAAGGACGAGTTCGTCAAGCGCCGCACGGCCAAGAAGAAGGTCGACGACCGCGACCAAGCCATCCAGCAGGGCCGGGCCGCGCTGCAGCGGCACGGGGTCACCGATCTCGACGGCAGCGACGCGGAGCGCCGGGTCGCCATCGCCGTGTGCCGCCTCCTCGATCGCGAGGCCGAGCTCAAGAAGGGCGCGGTCGACGATCCGCAGCTGCTCTCGGTCCGCAGTGAGCTTGCCGCGATCGAAGGCTGGGCCGCCGCCGAGCGCGAGCGCCTCGCCAAGCAGTGGCTGTCGTTCCGCTTTCCGCACACGCTGCCCGATCCGTTCGCCCTCGTCGAGCTGCGGCGCCCGAACGCCGATCGCAAGGAGCTGATCGTCGGACCCGAGCATCACCGTCGCCAGCGTCACGGCTTCCAGCTGACCGATCGGCGCGCCGGCCTCGCCGAGGTGCTCGATCAGGTCGACTACTGCCTCTACTGCCACGACCGCGACAAGGACTCGTGCAGCAAGGGCCTGCGCGACAACAAGACCGGTGCGATCAAGCCGAACGCCCTCGGCGTGCCGCTCGAAGGCTGCCCGCTCGACGAGAAGATCTCCGAGATGCACCTGCTGCGGCGGAGCGGCGACGTGCTCGGCGCGCTGGCGCTCGTCTGCATCGACAACCCGATGCTGCCGGGCACCGGCCACCGCATCTGCAACGACTGCATGAAGGCGTGCGTCTATCAGAAGCAGGAGCCGGTCAACATCCCGCAGATCGAGACGTCGGTGCTGACCGACACGCTCAAGCTGCCCTGGGGGTTCGAGATCTACGGCTTCCTGCAGCGCTGGAATCCGCTCAACGCACGCCGGCCCTACCCGCTGCCGTATCGCGGCAAGAACGTACTCGTCGTCGGCATGGGCCCGGCGGGCTACACGCTGTCGCACCACCTGCTCCAAGAAGGCTTTGGCGTCGTCGGCATCGACGGCCTCAAGGTCGAGCCGCTGCCCAACTCGCTGCTCAACGGGACGCCGATCCGCGACTTCTCCGAGTACGTCACCGAGCTCGACGAGCGCGTGCTGCTCGGCTTCGGCGGCGTCTCCGAGTACGGCATCACCGTGCGCTG
>CAZPEY010000201.1:0-10357 GCA_964585665.1 uncultured Polyangiaceae bacterium
GGAGCCGCGGCGGGGGCAGCCTCGGCGGGCTTGGCCTCGGCGGCCGGAGCTGCGGCGGGGGCGGCCTCGGCGGGCTTGGCCTCGGCGGCCGGAGCCGCGGCGCCTTCCTGCGCCAGGGCACGACCGACGAACAGGGTCGCAGCGACGAGAATGACTGGCCAGGCGCGGCGCATCACGCGACCTCCCGACCGAGGATCCGCTTGACCACCGTGCGGGCCAGCGACGCCGATTCGGCCTCGAGCTTCTGCCGTGCGGCGGCGCTCTGCGCGGCGATCTGCTCCCGCGCCTTGCCTTGCGCCGCCTGCGCCTTCTGCCGAGCCTCCTCGAGGATCTCGCGCTCTCGGTTCGCGGCGGTGATGCGGATCTGGTTGCGCTCGTCGGACGCCTTGGTCTTGGTCTCGGCAAGCCGCTTGTCGTAGGTGGCGGTCATCTCGCGCGTCTTGGCCGTCATCTCCTCGGCCTGATCGCGGGCGCCGCCCATGCCCTTGTGGCGATCGTCGCGGAGCGCCAGGTATGGCTTCCACAGGACCTGCGACAGAATGATGAACAGCACCAGAAACAGACCAAATTGAACGAAGACAGTGCCGTCGAGATCGATAAGGGGCGGGGCTTCCTCGGCGGCAAGAATCAGAGTGGCAGCGAGCATCGGATCTCCGTGTGCGACGGTGAGGAGGGCCTTTTCCCGTCGCGGCGCGTGGCTCATATCACCCGCCCCCTGGGGTGTCAAGGCAACGTTCGGAGCCGGGCACGGAAGCGAACTCCAAGGGTTGAATAGCGTCGGCGGCGGGCGCCGCCAGGGGCGGCGAATTGACCGGGGGGGCGGCGAGTTGGCAGGCGCGGGTGCTGCCTAAAATTTGAGCAGGGAGACGCCGTGGGCCAGTGTCGACATCTTGCTCTGCGCCAGGGCTTTGCCGATCTCGGAGACGAAGGCGCGATCGTGATCGAAGGCGCGGTCGATCTTGTAGGTCGCCTCGACGATCGCGTCGCCGACGGCGGCGCCGGTGGCGATCCGGGCGATGGCGAAGTAGCGGACGAGGCAGAGGCGGACCAGCAGATCGAGCCACCACGCGAGCAGCGTGCTGGCGCGGAAATAGTCGTACTCGACGACGAAGCGCACCAGGTTGAGGAGCGCGGCGTCGAGCTGCTGGCGATCGCTCTCGGACAGCGCCGCGACACGCGCGTCGTGGAGCGCGCCGAGCCTGGCCGCACCGAGCTGCATCGGCGCACCCTTGAGGTCGGCGAGCTCGAGGCCCGAGCTCCGCAGATCGGCGGCCAGGACGGTCTCGGCGAGCTGGCGCCAGCCGGGTGAGCCGGTCGCTCGCAGGCGGGCCGAGAGCACGACGACGACGAGGTGCGGGGCGATCGCCGCCGTCTGGGGCAGCGCCGCTGCGAGCGATCGATCGAGCTGCGTCTGCGCCGCCGGCTGGTCCAGGCTGGCGCGCTCGCGCGCCACGGTCTCGCGGCTGGCGGTGAAGCTGGCGTGCAGGGCGTCGAGGCGCGTCGCGAGGTAGCCGAGATAGAACAGGCGGGTCGGCAGCGGCGCCTGGCGGTCGAGGAGGGTGCGCATCGCCTCGCGGACGACGGGCAGGAGCGCGATGGGGTCGTCGCCGATCGAGCTCAGCTTCCCGGCCACGATGCCGCGTCCAGCGATCGACGGCGGGTGCTCCTCGCGCACGAGCGCGTCCTCGGCGAGCAGGCAGAGCCGCGCCGCCTCGGGGCACGACAACCGCGCGTGGGCCTCCCGCTCGCCCCCGACCTCGACGAGCGCTCGCGGGTAGGTCGAGCAGGTGTTGCCGAGGAGGGGCTCACCGTGCTTGGCGTGGATCTCACACGTCTTGTCAGCCTGCAGGTAGGCGCAGAAGCCGCCCTGCTCGACGACGAGTAGGCGAAACGCCTTGCCCTGCGGGTCGGGCTGGAACGTTCGCTGGAAGCGCTCGGCCTCCCCCGGATCCGCCAGCAGGGTCGCCTCGAGGCGGCGAAAGTGCTCCTCGTCGACGTCGATGCGCCAGCTCTGGCAGCAGGTGTCGGGGCAGGCGCCGGCCAGGCACGAGAAGCGCTGCAGGTAGCGCGGCGCCGTGACCGTCCTCGCTGCGTCGCTCATCCCTGCTTCGTCTGAGCCTGCGGCGGAGCGTACTTGGCGTCGCCGGTCGCCATCTTGCACGAGCCGTCGAAGGTGACGCCGCGATCGATGAACAGGACGGGCGTCTCGATGTTGCCGCGGACCCGCGCCGGTGCGTGCAGCTCGACGAGCTTGGTGGCCTTGATGTTGCCGACGACCGAGCCCTCGACGATGATCGTGCCGACGACGACCTCGGCCTGAAGCTCGGCGGTCTCGCCAACGACCAGCGTGTCGGCGCAGTGCACCTCGCCGATCAGCTTGCCGTCGACCCGGGCGGTGCCATCGAAGGCCAGCTTGCCCTCGAAGGTCGAGCCCTGACCGAGCAGGGTATGGATCTCAGCGCCGGCCTGGGGGCCTGCGGGTGGGGTGGTCTTCTCAGAAGGGACGGGCAGACGAGCCATGCCGCGCATCCTACACCAGCGGTGGCGTCTCCGATCAGTTGGATTTTTCGAGCGGCACGGTCAGCGCGACGGCGCGTTGACCGCCCCACTGGACGGTGCGTCGGACGGCGCGATAGCCGCGCAGCCGCAGCTCGACGATGAGGTCCTCGTTGCGCGGCAGCTGATCGATTGTCGCGGGCGTGGAGCCCCGCACCTGCCCGTTGACGATGACCTCGGCGCCGGCGGGCAGCGAGCTGACCTCGAGCCGCCCGACGAGCGGCGCGAGCACCGCCTGCAGCCGCACCTCGCGCGCCCCGTTGACGAACTGCACCGTCTGCTCCCAGGGCTCGTAGCCTGCCATCACGACGGTGAGCTGGTGCGGCCGGCTGGTGTCGACCTGGTGGAGCTGCAGGGGCGTGCGATCGGCGGCGCTGACGCCGTCGAGTCGGACCTCGGCACCCGGCGGGGCCGAGACAATCTGCACGGAGCCGGTGGAGGGCGCCTGGTTGTGCATCACCAGGATCATCGCGACGACGAGCGCCGAGAGCAGCGCGATGCCGCCGAGCAGCCAGGCAAACGAGCCCTTGCGTCCCGTGAGATCGATCGATCCCGATCCCGTCGGCAGCGGCTCCGCAGCGGGGCCGTAGGCCGAGCCGAGGGCCGGCAGCGGCATCGGCGAGCTGGGCGGCGGTGGGTAGTTCTTTTGCGGTGCAGCATAGAACGCCGCGCCGTCCGCCATGGGCCGCGTCTCCTCGGGATCGCTGTAGGCCGACGGAGGCTCGTATTCGACGGGCGGGCGGCTCTCGTTCGTCACCTCGTCGGGCGACTGGGTGAGCGGCGTCGACGGGCGCGTCAGGATTGGCGCGGAGGCCGTGGAGCGGTAGGCGAGGTCGACCGGGTTGGTGTCCTCGCGGGCGCTGCGCGCGCGGCCTTGCTTGGGCCGCGCCAGCCGGTCGACGGAGGTCGAGTCCTCGCCCTCGCCCTCGCCCCCGCCCTCGTCACCGACGGTGCCTTGGCTGCGGGGCGTGTCGCGCTCGTCCTCGCCGGTCGGTCGCGAGAGCGGCGTCGCCCCGGCCGTCGGCAGGCGCAGCTCGACCGAGGGCGCTGCGTTCTGGCGGTCGTGCACCGGGCTCGGCGCATCGTCCTCTCCGACGGGGCGCTCGCCGATCAGCGTCTCGCCCCCCGAGTCGACAATCGTGTGCTCGTCGTCGAAGTCGAGCGGGGGCGCGCTGCTCGACGGTGGTGCAGCGACGGGCAGCGCGGCAGGTCGGGTCTCTTCGTTGGCGGTGCGACCGCTGCGCGCCGCCGGCGCTGGGCGGGCAGGGGGCGCCTCGTGACCGGACGGGCGCGTCTCCTCGTTGGCGGTCCGCGGCGCCACACGCGGGGCGCTGCTGCGCAGGGACGGGTTCGGATCGCGCGTGACGCCGAACTGCGCTTCGGCGCGCAGCTTGGACTTCTTCTCCGGCGAGGTCGTCTCCTGCGTGCTGCCGCTCGCCTTGGCCGCCTTGCTGGGGGGCGCGCCAACCGGGGCGGGCGTGGGCAGCTCGTCGAAATCGGCGGGCTCCTTGACCGGCAGGCTGTGCAGCAGGCTGTGCTCGTCGGGGGGGAGCTCGTCGCGGCTGCTCGGCTTGGCGACGGCTGGGTTGGTCTTGTTCTCGCCGAGCACGTTGGCGACGAAGTGCGCGAGCTGCTCGCGGCCGAACGTCGGCGCCGCCGTCTTCATGTACTGGTGCAGCGCCGCGGCGAGCTCGCCCGACGACGCGAAGCGCTCCTCGCGGCGGCGGCGCAGCGCCTTCATGACGATCCGCTCGAGTGAGATCGGGATCTTCGGCCGCCGGCCCGAAGGCGGCGGGATGCGCGCCTTGCGCACCTTGTCGAGCAGGCGCTCGATGTCGTCGTCGAGGTAGAGCATCTGCCCGACGAGCATCTCGTAGAGCAGGATGCCCGTCGAGAACACGTCGGTGCGCGGATCGAGAGGCTCGCCGAGCGCCTGCTCCGGGCTCATGTAGTAGTACTTGCCCTTGATGACGCCGGCCTCGGTCTGGTGCTCGCGCAGCGCCGCCTTGGCGATGCCGAAGTCGACGATCTTGATCTCGCCGTCGCGCGACAAGAGGACGTTCTGCGGTGAGACGTCGCGATGGATGATGCCGAGCGGGCGGCCGCGGTCGTCGGAACGGCGGTGCGCGTAGTCTAGGCCGAGCGAAACTTCATGGGCGATGAACGCGGCGATCTCGAACGGGAACTCGAGGTTGCGATCCGAGGCCTTGCGCAGCAGCCGGAACAGATCGACGCCGTCGATCAGCTCCATCGCGATGTAGTACTCCTCGTCGACGCAGCCGAGGTCGTACGTCTGCACGATGTTGGCGTGCTGCAGGAGCACGGAGATCTTCGCTTCTTCGACGAGCATGCGGACGAAGGCCGGATCCGACGAGAAGTTCGGGTGGATGACCTTGAGCGCGACCTGCTTCTCGAAGCCACCGATGCCGGCGCGGCGTGCGACGAAGATCTCCGCCATGCCGCCCTCGGCGAGCGGTGCGACCAGCTCGTAGGGGCCGAGCGTGCGCGAGGCCGTCATGGGAGCTGGCTAGCCGATCTGCTCGGGGCGACGTGCCTCCGTCGGCGCCTCTGCTTGCATCGGCTGCTGCCCGGGATGCACGAACACGGAGAACGACTGCAGCGACGAGCGCGTCGAGCGCTCGAACGAGCACACCACCTCGGTGGCGATGCCGGGCGCGACGTTGAGGACGAAGCGCGAGGCGGCGTTGGCGATGAGGTAGATGCCCAGGCCTGCACCGTAGACCTTGCGATCGATCTGCTGCGGGCTGTGCAGGCACTTCTCGATGTAGCGGAGCACCGTGGCCTTGTCGAGGCGGCCGAAGCGATCGCGGACGCTGACCGAGAAGCCGCGCTCCGTCGACGCGTAGCGGATCGAGACCGGCCGCGGCGACAGCTTGTCGAGGCGCGCCTTGAGCTCGACCTCGGCGAAGATGGGATTGCCGCTCTCGTCGACCGGCGCGTCGTAGAGCGCGTTCATCAGCAGCTCTTCGCAGACCTGGCCGATCGCCGAGCGCACCTGGCGTCGCACGCCCACGGTCTCGGCGTAGGCGAGCACCTCGTCGATCGCGGCGGTGCGACCCTTGTACTCGCGCAGGCGCGTCAGGCGGACCTCGGTGCCTTCGGGCAGGTACTTCTCGATGCCGAACAGATCGCCGGTGACGAACTTGCGGACGCAGACCTCGAGCTGCGCGAGGCCGTTGTCGTCGTCACGGAGGACGTGGTTGCAGAGGTCATGGTCAAGGATGTTGACCATCTTGTCGAGCGACAGCGCCGGCGTGATCGCGACGAGCTGGCTGCCCTCGCGCAGGCGGTCGGCGACGATGCGGTAGCGGTCGAGGACATCACCCGCCGCGCAGACGACGAACTTGAACGGGAGCTGCTCGGGGCCGGTCTGCAGTCGATCGAAGCCCGGCACCAGGACAGGGGAGGCGCCTGCGGCTTGCACGACACCGGCGAGGCGCGACAGATGGTCGGGCTCCGCGGCGATCACCAGCACGCGTTGCGAGGATCCGGTGGTCACTTTCTCATACTCAAATCAATAGGTTCCAGCGTATCGGATTGCGCCGGATTGTCAATTTGCTGCGACGGCGGAGAGGCCTTCCGGTCGTGTCACCCAGAGCCTTGCAAGACGCGAATATGGCTTTCCTGCGAGGTCGGTTCCCCGTACCCTTACCAGGCCATGGGGAACGGGGGTAGTGTCGACACGGGTGTGGCGCCGACGGCACGTCGACGGCTCTTGGCCGTCGACGACGAGCGCGACATGCTCGACTATCTGGAGCGCGTCTTTCGCCGCGAGTTCGAGGTCCTGCGTGCCGGCTCGGTCGACGAGGCGCTCCGGCTCGTCGAGCAAGGCCACATCGATCTGGTGATCACCGATCGCCGGATGCCCCAGCGCAACGGCCTCGAGCTGCTCGAGATCATCGCGCGCCGCTCGCCGCAGACCCTGCGCATCCTCTTGACCGGCTACGCCGACTCGGTGGTCAACGAGAAGCTGTCGCAGTACGAGGTCGTCGAGGCCTGGGTGAGCAAGCCCGTCGACGCCGCGGCGCTGCGCCAGGCGATCGCCGAGGCGTACGCGCGACGCGGGGCCGCGCCGGATCAGGACAGTAGGTAGTCGACGAGCTCGACGAAGCCTGCGCCGCTCGGCCGCGTCGTGATGAACTTGGGCGGCGCGTCGAGGCGTGGCAGGTGGCGCGCGACGTTGGCGACTCCGACGGAGCGGGCGAAGCCCGCGAACGCCGCCGCGTCGTTGTTCGAGTCGCCGACGAACACGTAGTGCTCGCGGAGGCTCTCGTCGCTCTCGCCCCACAGCGCCCGGGCGACGAGCGCCGCGCCGACGAGCTTGTTGGCGTTCGAGTAGGTGGCGTGGGCGTGGATCGTCGATGCGGTGTAGCGCGCGCCGTGGGCGTGGATGCGCGCGGCGATCTGGGCGATCTCGTCGGCGTCGAGGTGTTGCGTCTCGCCGATGTCGAAAGCGACGTCGGAGATCCGCATGAAGGTGTCGTTGCTGCGCTTTGCGAAGGGCAGGCTGAGCACATCGTCGGCGATGCGCTGCAGGCGCTCGGGCCAGGTGGCCCGCTCGTCGGCGGCGTCGAGGTAGATCGCATCGAGGCCACGCCCCGGCTTGGGCAAGAACGCGACGGCGCCGTTCTCGGCGACGGCGGCGTCGATCGGGAAGATCGAGGCGAGCGTCGCGGCCCAGCCGGCGGGCCGACCCGTGATGAGCACGACGCGTCGCCCCGCGTGGCGCAGTCGCACCAGCGCCTCGTACGTCGGAGCGTCGAGCCGGCCGTCGTCGGTGAGCGTATCGTCGATGTCTGAAAATACGCCACGTACGCCGTGCCGATCGAGAGACGGAAGCGGCGCGGGCGCCATCAGGGCTTGTAGGTGAGCGAGGCGAAGAAGCTGAAGCCGGGCGCCTGGGTGGGCGTCATCTCCGTCGTCGGCGTGATGTCGTAGAAGAAGTCGGGGAACCAGTACTTCTGGTTGAGCACGTTGTAGAACTGGGTCGACAGCGCGATCTTCTCCTTGAGGAAGCGGACGCGCGCGCCGAGCTGCAGCAGCGCCACCGGGGTCAGGCGATCCCACACCAGATCGGTCGAGCGCGCCTGCGACACCGCGTCGGGGAATGGCCCCGGCCCGGACGGATAGCGGTTTGGATCTTCGTAGGCGCCAAAGACGTTCAGGTTGGCGTTGAGATCGAAGACGCGCTTGACGATCGAGAACGTGCCGCCGATCGAGAACCAGTGGTTCGGGAAGCCGCGGAGGTGACCGGTGTCCGTCGCTTGTCCGGCGAGGAAGGTGTACGACGCCGAGAAGGTGTGATCCCCCTGCAAGTAGAGCCGAGCGAACGCCTCGGCGGCGTGGATGGCGCGCTTGCCGGTGTTGCCGTAGCCGCCGTTCTGGATCTGGATGAGGTTGTCGAGGACCGTGTACGAGTAGTCGACGCGCAGCTCGAGCTCGCGGATCTGCTTCGTGTTGCGGAGGATGCGACCGTTGATCTCGCCCTGGAAGGACTGCGAGGTCTCGTTGCGCAGCTTCGGGTTGGGACCGAACGAGACGCCGCCGAACACGGCGTCCGTCGCCTGGAACACCGGCGCGCGGAAGCCCGACGCGTAGTTCGCCTTCAAGTGGAAGTCGCCGGCGAAGTTCCAGACGATCGAGGCCGAGCCGAGCGGCACGAGGCCGTAGCCGCGCTGCCCGAACGCGCCCTGGAGGCGGACACCCGCGTCGAGCGACAGCTTCTGGATCGGCCGCCACTGCGCGTTGAGGTAGATGGCGCCGACGATCCGGCTGACGTCGTTGACGAACTGACGTGGGCACCGCTCGAGCGGCAGGCCGTTCATGTCGACGGGGCACAGCACCGGCACGTTCTCGGGCGCGGGCGAGCGGAACTTCGCCGTCGAGCCGGTCATCGACTCCCAGAACATCTCGCCGCCGACGAGGATGCGGATGTTGTAGGGCAGCGAGAAGTCCATGTCGACGGTGCCGCCGGCGCGCTGGATGAGGTGGTTCGTGATGTCGAAGTTGAGGCCACCGATCCAGCTCGATCCGTCGGAGAACGTGAGCTTGGGCAGGATCGAGCTCGGGGGATAGATCTGCGGGCCGAACTGCCGCACGAACTGCGTGTAGTAGCCCTTGATCTGGAGGCCGATGCGGTCCTTCGAGAAGCGGTCCTTGTACTCGAGGACGCCGTAGCGATCCCAGATGTCGAAGCGGTTGCCCGCTGGGATGATGACGTTGGAGAAGCCGTACCCCGGGTGGAACTCACCGACGGGGACGTTGTAGTAGAGCGAGACCGGCCCGTAGGAGAAGCGGCCGTCGATGGTGACCAGCCAGCTCCGCTGCGGCAGCGCGTTGGTCGGCGCCGAGTAGTAGGCGGGTCCCGACGGGTTCGGCGCGGGAGAGGAGGCGAGCAGCGTCGGCGCGTCGTAGCGAGGGCCGTAGAACGTCTCGTACGAGATGTGCTGAAAGATCTTGAGCTTCCGTCGGAGGAAGCTCTTGCCGAACATCGCGTACGCGCGGAAGTTGCCGTAGTCGCCGTCGCCATGCCCGCCGCCGGCCTGTACCTCGAGGCCGTTGACGTCGTCGGCCTCCTTGCTGATCACGTTGACGATGCCGAGGAACGAGTTGGCGCCCCAGAGCACGCCGCCGGGGCCGGTGACGATCTCGATGCGCTTGATCGTCTCCATCGGGATGCTGCGGTTGAAGGCCGCGACGTTGGCGTAGGGATCGAACATCGCGACGCCGTCGCGCAGGAGGAGCGCCGCCTGTCCGACGCCGCGCACCAGCGGCGCGTTGACCTGGATGCCCTCGCCGGCGGTCTCCTGGAAGCCAGGGATGTTCTGCAGCGCCTGGTTGAGGAAGCGATAGCCACGCGCCCTGATCTCGTCGGCGGTGATGATCGTGATGATCGACGGCGCTTCTTGGACCGTGGTGACGCCCTTGGCCGCGGAGGTCACGACGTTGGCCAGGTCGATCTCGCGCTCGACGTCGAGCGCGATCTCGGGCTCGGCGACCGAGGCCTTCTTGCCGTCGGGGGGCGTCGTCGGCAGCTCGGGCAGCGCGACGTCTTCGGCGAGCGCCAGCTTCGGGATCAGCAGGGCGGCGAGGAGCAGCGACGCGCGTAGGGGTTGGCGGTTCATCTTATTGCTCCACGATGATGAACTCGACGCGCCGGTTCTTGGCGCGCGCGCTCGCAGTGTTGCGCTTGTCGATGGGCCGAGTGTCGCCAAAGCCGACCGCTTCGAGTCGCGTCGACTCGACGCCGCGCGACTTCAGGAAGTCGCGCACCGCTTCGGCGCGCGCCTGCGACAGCTCCTGGTTGCGCTTCTGGCCACCGATGTTGTCGGTGTGACCTTCGATCCGCACCTTCTTGACCCCGCTCGCGGTGCGGATCTTCTCGGCGACGCGGTTGAGCAGCGCCTCGGAGCGACCCGCGATCTTGGCCTCGCCCGTCTCGAACGTGATGCTGTCCGGCAGCTCGAACTTGCCGCCGACGATCTGCACCTGGCCGGCCGTGTCGGGGCAGCCATCATCGTCGTCGACGCCGTTCTTGGTCTCCGGCTCGTTGGGGCACTTGTCCTTGTCGTCGGGGATGCCGTCCTGATCGTTGTCGAGCTCGGGGCAGCCGTCGCCGTCGTCGAAGCCGTCGAGGTCCTCCTTCTCGAGCGGGCACTTGTCCTGCGTGTCGGGGACGCCGTCTTGATCGTTGTCGAACTCGGGGCAGCCGTCGTCGTCCTCGAAGCCGTCGCGATCCTCCGCCTGGCTCGGGCACTTGTCCTTGGTGTCGGGGATGCCG
>CAZPEY010000202.1:0-10342 GCA_964585665.1 uncultured Polyangiaceae bacterium
GAGCTGCCGCCGCTGCGCGAGCGGCCCGAGGACATCCCGCTGCTGGTCGAGCACTTCCTGCTCAAGTACGCCGAGCGCGAGCAGCGCAACGACGCCGGCGTCGCGCCCGAGGCGATGGCGCTCCTGCAGAAGCACGACTGGCCGGGCAACGTCCGCGAGCTCGAGAACGTCATCGAGCGCGCGCTGGCGCTCGCCAAGGACGGCGTCATCCTGCCGAGCGATCTGCCGCCGGAGCTGCACCCGCACGCGAGCAAGCCCGCGCCGGTGGGAATCGTCGACGATCGCCCGACGCTGGCCGAGCTCGAGCGCCGCTACATCGAGCTCGTCTTGAAGGAGACGGGCGGCAACAAGAAGCGCGCCGCCGAGATCCTCGGCATCGATCGCCGCACCCTGTACCGAACGCTCGAGCGCGAGGGCCGCGACGGCCAGGCGCCGCGCGACCGCGACAGTGACGAGACGGACCCGACATGAGACCAGCCATCCTCTTCGGCGCCGCAGCCTGTGCCGCGCTGTTCATCGCCTGCCGCCCGACGCCCTGCGACTGCAACTTCGACAACCAGCTCGAGGCGGCGCTCGCCGCCTGCCCGCCCGATCCGAGCTTTCCGGCCGACCTCGGGACCGCGACCGTCGATCTCGCGCCCGTCGTCGCCCTCGACGACGGCGGCAGCCCGATCGCGCCGGCCGATCTCGGCCCGCCGGATCTCTCGGCCGCGGCCGATCTCGGTCCTCCGTCGAGCTGCATCTCGGTCTACCGCGTCGTCGTCGGCGACGCCCCCCTGCGCCAGGGTCGGAGTCCCGTCTCGCTCGTCCTCGACACGCTCAAGCTCGATGAGACCGTGACCGCGATCGCCGAGCAGTCGCCGTTCTCCAACGCGACCGTGTATCGGATCGTCGAGCGCGGCAACGCGCTCGCCTGCGGCTACGTCGAGGGGCACCACGTCGTGGCGACCGAGAAGTCGCGCACCACCAAGCGCGCCATCGATCCGAACACCGACGGCGCGCGCTGCATCGGCGGGCGGAAGTAGCGCGCGCCCGCTACATCTTCTCCGGAACGTCAATGCCGAGCAGCGAGAGCCCGTGCTTGAGCGTCTGCGAGAAGGTCTCGCAGAGCTGGAGCCGCGAGGCGCGCTCGTGGGGCTCGGCCTTGAGCACCGGCACGTCGGCGTTGAAGCTCGAGTAGGTCTGCGCGAGATCGAAGAGGTAATCGCAGAGCAGGTGCGGCCGGGCCGCGCGGGCCACTTGCTCGACGGCGTCGGAGAAGAACATCAGCTTGCAGGCGAGGGCCCGCTCCTGCGGCAGCGTGAGCACCACCGGCCCGGGCGTCGCCCCCTCGGCCGCTGCGCGACGCAAGATCGAGCGCGTGCGCGCGTAGGCGTACTGCAGGTACGGCGCGGTGTTGCCGTTGAGCGCCAGCGCCTTGTCCCAGGTGAAGGTGATGTCGCTCTGTCGATCGCGCGACAGATCGTTGTACTTGACCACGCCGATGCCGACGATGTGCCCGACCGAACGGACCTCCTCGTCGGTGAGCTCGGCGTTGCACTCACGCGCCACGACCGCGGCGCGCCGCTCGGCCTCATCGAGCAGCTGCTCGAGCGAGATCAGGCGCCCCTGCCGCGTCGAGATCGTGCCCTCGGGCAGGCGCATCAGGCCGAACCAGACGTGCTCGGGCTGCACCGTGACGCCGAGCCGCCGCGCGGCGGCAAAGACCTGCTTGAAGTGGAGCTGTTGCCGTCCGTCGACGACGTAGAGCAGCCGCGCCGCGTGCCACTCCTCGACCCGCATCCGGATCGCCGCGATGTCGGTCGTGCCATAGTTGAAGCCGCCGTCAGCCTTCCGGATGAGCAGCGGAGGCAGCTCCTCACCATCGCGCTCCTTGGTGAAGAACACGCAGAGCGCGCCGCGCGACTCCTCGGCGATGCCGCGCGCGACCAGCTCCTCGACGAGCGGCTGGAGGCGCGGGTTGTAGTAGCTCTCGCCGAGCGTGTGCTCGAACGGCGCGACGCCGAGCCGCTGGTAGACGCGCTCGAACTCGCGCCGCGAGACGGCGATGAACGACTGCCACAGCGCGCGATTCTCGGGATCGCCCGCCTGGAGCTTGACCAGCTCGGCGCGCGCCTCCTGCAGGATCGCGGGCGCCTCGCCCTTGCCGTCGTCCGCGTCGGCCTCCGCATCAGCGGCCTCCGCATCGTCGCTGCTCGCCGCTGTTTGCCCGGTCAGCTCCGCCTTCTGGCGGGCCTCCTCGTCGGTGTACTTGATGTACAGGCGCAGCAGCTCCTGCACCGGATCGGCGGCGTAGGCGTCCGCGTCGAGCCAGCGGCGGTACGCGACGATGAGCTTGCCGAACTGCGTGCCCCAGTCGCCGAGGTGGTTGACCGCGAGCACGCGATAGCCGACGGCGTTCATGACGCGCTTGAGCGCATCGCCGATCACGGTCGAGCGGATGTGGGCGATGTGCATTGGCTTGGCGACGTTCGGCGACGAATAGTCGATCGCCACGACCTGCCCGCCGCCGACCGCCCGCAGCGCCACCAGGCTGCCGTCGACGAGCGCCCTGGCCAGCCACGCGTCGTCGAGGTGCAGGTTGACGAAGCCAGGCCCGGCGATCTCGACCTTGGCGATGCCGGGCACGCTCCGCACGGCCTCGGCGATCCGGGTCGCCAGATCGCGCGGCTTCTGACCGAGCGGCTTGGCGAGCTGCAGCGCCGAGTTGATCTGCAGATCACCGTGCTCGGGCTTGGTCGAGCGCACGACGGCGATCGGCTGTGGAGTGGGACCGAGCGCCTGCGCACAGGCGTCGACGAGGGCGGCGGACAGGGTGGCCAGAGCAGAGTTGGGCGCAGCGGCAGGCGCGGACATGGGCGACTCGATACGCCGTCCCCAAACGACCTGTCAATGTGCGCTTCCCCGATCTCCTCTCCATCGAGTACGATGCCAGACGGCGACTTCCTCAATGGGGTTATATAGCTAGATGCAGAAGAAGATCCTCGTAGCTGGAGCGCTGGCGGTCATCACGATCGTCGCCCTCTATCTGTACTCGCGCACGCTGGAAAAAGAGGTCTCGGGCGGCGAGCTCGAGCCGGTTCTCGTCGCTGCGACCGAGCTCGAGCCGGGCACCCGCCTGACCCGCGCCCACCTCGGCAAGCGCATGCTCCCCAAGCAGTACATCCACCCCCAGGCGGTGCGCCCCGGCGACGCCGACAGCCTCATCGATCGTCCCGTCGGCAGCCGCATCCAGCAGCTCCAGCCGATCCTGTGGAGCGACTTCGAGACCGGCCGGGTCATCGGCGGCGGCGGCTCGCTGTCGTCCAAGGTGCCCAAGGGCAAGCGCGCCTTCACGTTCGCCGTCGACACGCAGAGCTCGCACGCTGGCATGCTGAGGCCGGGAGACGTCGTCGACCTGCTCGGCACGTTCGCGCGCGGCTCGAACGACTTCGCCACGGTGACGCTGCTCCAGAAGGTGCTGGTCATCGCCACCGGTGACGCGCTGGCCACGCAAGGGGGCCCGTCGCCCTCGACGAGCGGGCCGCGCACCTTCAACAGCGTCACCGTCTCGGTCGATCTCGAGGAGGCCGAGCTGCTCGCGTTCGCGGTGCAGCGCGGCCCCGTCTCCGTCGCGCTGCGCGCGCCTGACGATCTCGAGATCATCGAGGACATCCCCACCAAGACGTTCGGCGACATCTTCGACACGCAGAAGCGGGTCGAGTTCACCCGTCGCAAACTCAAGAAGATCGAGGCGCTGAAGCCCCAATGAACCGCATCCACATCCTGTTCGCCGTCGTCGCGCTCCTCTTCGCCGCACCGACCTACGCCGCCGATAACCCGGACGAGGTGACGCTCGTCGTCGGCGGTCAGAAGGTCCTCAACGCCCAGGGCGTGCAGAGCTTCTCCGAAGGCACGCCCGGCATCGTGCAGATCAAGGTCCCCGATGACGGCAAGCGCCTGATCATCACCGCGATCCGACCGGGCTCGACGACGCTGCTCCTCATCTACGCCAACAACAAGCAGGAGACGATCCCGATCAACGTCTTCTCGAAGGCGCCGGCGACGATCAAGAACGAGCTGCGGACGCTGCTGGCCGGCTATACGTCGGTCGAGATGCGCGAGGTCGGCGGCCGGATCTTCCTCGACGGCGCGGTGCCCGCCCAGGACGACCTCGCTCGCATCGAGCGCATCGTCAACATGTACCAGGGCCAGGTCGCGTCGCTGGTCACCGTCGACGCGAGCAAGCAGCGCACGAACATCAAGCTCGACCTGCACTTCGTGCAGTTCCGCAAGAGCAACAGCTACAAGTTCGGCCTCAACTGGCCGCAGAACTTCGGCTCGCACCTCAACCAGTCGGGCCAGCCGTCGGTGACCTTCCTCTACACCTACGACTTCGTCCAGCGCGCCGCGACCCAAGGGCAGCTCATCGTCGCGGAGAACCTGATGCCCAGCCTCGATCTCCTCGGCATCCGCGGCTGGGCCAAGGTCAAGAACGCGGTCAGCGTGATCACCACCAACGGCGGCACCGCGACCTACCACAACGGCGGTGAGGTCAACGTCCGGATCGCCACCTCGCTCGGCCAGTCGTCGCTGCAGCGCATCCCGTTCGGCGTCCAGCTCACGGTGCAGCCGCGCCTCGATCCTGGCACGGGCCTCATCGCGGTGAACATCGACGCCGAGCAGTCGCAGCTCACGCCGATCGCGGGGCAGGACGTGCCCGGCCGCATCCTCACGCAGACCAAGACCAACGTGCATCTCAAGATCGCGCAGTCGATCATGCTGTCGGGCTTCAAGCAGTCGACCGAGAGCCTCAACGCGCAGGGCATCCCGGGCCTGATGCGCATCCCGATCCTCGGCTACCTGTTCCGCAGCGAGTCTGGCGCCGGCGAGGAGACGGAGAACGTCCTGTTCATCACGCCGATGGTGATCGAGCACACCTCGCCGGAGAACGCCAAGCGCATCGACGACGCGATCAAGAAGTACGACAAGTTCGGAAGCTACGTCGTCTACTAGCGAGGCCGCACGCAGAAATGGCGAGCAAGAAGAAGCTGATCGACGTCGACATCGTCTCTGCCGAGGGGCAGCGCTCGAACCTCGAGGCCGTCGAGGGGACCCTGCTCGTCATCGGCCGCGCCGATCAGTCGCACATCGTGCTCAAGCACGACGACGTGTCGCGCAAGCACTGCTCGGTCGAGATCCTCGAGGACGGCGTTCGGGTGCGCGACCTGTCGACCAACGGCACCTACGTCGACGGCAAGCGCATCGGGCCTGACACCACGTTGCCGTGGGGGCGGCCGCTCCAGGTCGGCCCCTTCCGGCTGCGCTTCAAGCCGCACGGCGAGCCGCTCCCGGGCTCGCGGGCCCAGGCAGGGCAGATCGAGGCGCGCGCCACGCCCGCGCCGGCGCCGACGACGCTGCCCCTGCCGGCGCCGCTGTCGACCGATCGGCAGCCCGATCCGCAGTCGCTGATGGCCAAGCTGAAGGCCGGTCCTGCGACGGGACGCCCGCCCAGCGCGGCCGGCACGGTCAGCGTCGACGGCGGTCAAGATCTGTCCGACAGCGAGCGCGATCGCCTGAAGCGCTGGCTGCGCGGCCTCCTGCTCGAGGCGCTCGATCTCCCGTCGCTGCGCCCCGAGGAGCTGCAAGACAAGGCGCTCGGACCGCGCGTGCTGCAGCTCATGGACGAGCTGCTCGACGAGCACGCTCGCGAGCTGCCGAAGAACCTCGATCGCGGCCGCCTGCGCAAGGAGCTGTCCGACGAGATCCTCGGCCTCGGCCCGCTCGAAGACCTGCTCTCGGACGTCGGCATCTCCGAGGTCATGGTCGTCGATCGCGTCACGATCTACGTCGAGAAGTCGGGCAAGCTGGAGCTCACCGGCGCGCGCTTCTCGTCGGAGGACGCGCTGCGCTCGGCGATCGAGCGCATCGTCACGCCGCTCGGCCGTCGCATCGACGAGTCGACGCCGATGGTCGACGCGCGCCTCAAGGACGGCTCGCGCGTCAACGCGATCATCCCACCGCTGGCGCTGCGCGGACCTTGCCTCACCATCCGCAAGTTCTCGGCGCGCCGCCTCGGCATGGAGGATCTGATCCAGTACGGCTCGCTCGACGCGCGCATGGCGCGCTTCCTGACGAGATCCGTGATCGCACGCCGCAACATCCTCGTCTCCGGCGGTACTGGCTCGGGCAAGACGACGCTGCTCAACATCATGTCGTCGGCCATCCCCGAGGACGAGCGCATCATCACGATCGAGGACGCCGCCGAGCTGCGCCTCGATCAGCCGCACGTCGTCTCGCTCGAGACCCGGCCGCCGAACATGGAGGGGCGCGGCGAGTACTCGATCCGCGACCTGGTGCGCAACGCGCTCCGCATGCGACCCGATCGCATCGTCGTCGGCGAGTGCCGCGGCGGCGAGGCGCTCGACATGCTGCAGGCGATGAACACCGGCCACGACGGCTCGCTGACGACGACGCACGCCAACTCACCGCCTGAGGCGATCGCCCGCATCGAGACGCTCGTCCTGATGGGCGGCCTCGATCTGCCGCCACGCGCCATCCGCGAGCAGATCGCCAACTCGATCCACCTGGTCGTCCAGCAGGCGCGCTTCGTCGATGGAACGCGCAAGGTCACCGAGATCTCCGAGGTCACCGGCATCGAGGACAACGGCCAGATCACGCTCGAGCCGATCTTCCAGTTTCACCGCATGCCGTCGCACCAGGGCACGGTCGTCGGCGAGTTCCGCGCCACTGGCTACATGCCGTCGTTCATCCAGGAGTTCATCACGATGGGCCTGTGCGACGACGGGGAGTATCTGTGAACGCGACCGGCTACCTGCTCGTCGTCCTCGCGCTCGCCGCGATCACCGTCGTCGCGACGGTGCTCACCCTGTGGGAGCCGATCGAGCGCTTCGTCAAGCTGCACTACGCCCGCTACGAGGAGCACCTCGACAACGAGCTCAAGGCGCTGTTCAAGCCGTTCCGCGGCCGACAGTTCGCGCTGCGCCAGGCCGGCCTGGTGCTCTTCGGCCTCTTCATGGGCGGCCTGGGCCTCGGCTCGTGGATCTACGGCATCGTCGTCGCTGCCTTCCTCGGTTACCTGCCGATGGTCTGGCTCGAGCGCGAGAAGGTCGAGCGCCGCCGGGCGCTCGAGGCGCAGCTCGATGCGACGCTGCAGTCGCTCGCCAACACGATCCTGGTGACGCAGAACCTCGACGACGCCTTCTCGACGGTGGCCGACCACTTCGATCCGCCGATCAGCCAGGAGGCCGACATCCTCGTCAAGCAGGTCCGACTCGGCACGCCGATGGAGCAGGCGCTGCACGACTTCGCGGTGCGCTGCGGCAGCCGCAACGTCGACGCGCTGATCACCGCGCTCACCGTCGGACGACAGACCGGCGGCGAGCTACCCAAGGTGCTCGAGACGACGGCCGCGGTCATGCGCGAGACGATGCGGGTCGAGGGCGTGATGGAGGCCAAGACCTCCGAGGGCAAGGCCCAGATGTGGGTCATGTCGATGCTGCCGTTCCTGTTCGGCGGCGCGCTCCAGATCGTCGACCCCGAGTGGATGGGGCCGCTCTTCAAGGATCCGATCGGCTGGGTGGTGCTCGGCGTCGCCGCGTCGATGTGGCTGGTCGGCGTCGTGCTCACTCGTCGCGTTACCCAGATGGAGGTGTGAGCGGATGCACCTCTCCTCGACCTTCCTGCTCGTCGTCGGCATCGTCGCAGGTGGCCTCTGCGCCGCGTCGATCATCTTCCTGTTCGTCCCGAACGAGCTGGCCGATCCGGCGCTGCGCGGCTACCGCCTGACCAAGCGCAAGGAGGCCCTCGAGGCGCCGCTGGTCAAGCTCTTCTGGCCGTTCGTCAAGCTGTGCACGTACTACGCGCAGCTCCTGCCGCTCAAGGAGTGGAAGGAGCAGAAGAGCCTGCAGCTCCGTCACGCCGGCGAGCCATGGGGCCTGTCGGCCGACGAGTTCCTCGGGCTGTCGATCGCGGGTTTTCTGGCCGGCGCCTTCGGTTCGTTCGCGGTCGCCAGCCTGCTCGACCTCGGCTACGGGCTGGTCGTGATCGGCATCGTGCTGGGGATTTTTCTCCCCAACCTCTGGCTCACGGAGGCCGCAGACAAGCGCCTCACCTCGATCAACCGCGGCCTGCCCCAGGCCCTCGATCTCATCGTGCTGTCGATGTCGGCCGGCCTCGACTTCGTCGGAGCGGTGCGTCACGTCGTGGAGAAGTGGACGGACAAGCGCGACCCGCTCTGCGAGGAGCTGTCGCGGTTTATGCAAGAGCTCAACCTCGGCAAGACGCGCCGGGAGGCGCTCGAAGATCTCGCCTATCGAGCCCCGACCGAGCTGGTCAAGGCGTTCGTCTCGAACGCCGTGCAGGCGGAGAAGCGCGGCACGCCGTTGGTCGAAGTCTTGCAGATTCAGGCCGAGGTGGCCCGCACCAAGCGCTTCCAGATGGCCGAGAAGATCGCCGGTCGCGCGGGCGTAGTGATCCTGATGCCGCTCATGTTCATCTTTGCGTCCACCGTGCTCGTCATGTTCGGCAGCCTGGTGGTCAAGCAGTACCGAGGCCAGCTCTTCTGATGGAAAGCCGCGCCTTCAACCTGCTCGTCTCGACGGTGGGCCACCGACCCAAGCTCTACACCTTCGATCAAGACAAGGTGCTGATCGGCCGCGGCAGCGACTGCGATCTGCGCATCGAGCACGCCGGCATGTCGCGCTCGCAGCTCCTGCTCGAGCGCGGCGTCGGGTCGCAGGGCGAGTCACGCTTCCGCATCACGCCGTTCGAGTCGACCAACCCAACCTTGGTCAACGAGCGCCCGGCGGTCGAGGGGACGATCGTCCCCGGCGACATCATCGCGATCACCGAGGTGCGGATCGTCCTGCAGCGCAACCTCGACGGCAAGCGCCCGGCGAACGCGGGCAAGCGCGAGGCGAAGCCGGGCACCCCGCCGCTCCGCCTGGTGCTCATCACCGCGACCGCGATCGCCGCCATGTGGCTCGGCTGGATCTTCCTCTCCGAGGGCAACGACCTGTCCGATCCGGAGCTCGCTGCGCAGACCAAGCTCTTCTTGCCCGCCGTCGAGCAACGCTGTCCGAATCCTGTCGAGTGCGCCAACCGCGCGCGCGATGCGTACGGCAAGGGCAAGGCGTACTTCGCGCAGGCCAAGTCCGATCCCGGCAACCTCTACCGCGCCGCGATCGAGTTCGAGAAGTGCCAGTCCTTCGTCAAGCAGCTCGACAAGCCCCTCGACGATCTGACCGACCTCGGGAGCTACACGAACGACGCCAAGCGCCGCGCCCAAATCGAGTTCGACGACGCCAAGTTCCAGCTCTCGCGCGCCATGGCGTCGGGCGATCGCAAGCGCGCGCGGCAAGAGGCCGAGCTGCTGCAGCGCTTGATCCCTGACGACAAGCACCCGTACCGGATCAAGATCGACGCCTATCGGCGCGGCCTGCCCAAGGACGACGACAAGTGAGGACGTTGCCACGCAACATACGGATCGCCTGCGTCCTCGGCGTCCTTGGCAGCGTCGGCTGCGTCGGCCCGGCGAGCCCGCTCGGCCCCTCCGGGCCACAGAGCCCGCTCGAGAAGCGCTTCACCGACGATCCGAACGACGCCAAGACCAACCTCATGCTGGGCGAGACGGCCGAGCTGCAGGGCGATCTCCTGCGCGCCGAGCAGTACTACGTCCGCGCCGAGGCGCTGCGCGTGCCCGAGGACGAGATCCTGCCCCGCATCCTGCGCGTGCTCGTGCGCGCCAAGCGCTACGAGGAGGCGATCGTCCGCTGCAAGGAGCGCCTCGCCCGCCAGCCGAGCGATCGCACGACGCGCTTCCTGTTCGCGGCGCTCCTGCAGGGCCGCGAGCGCAACGACCTCGCCGAGAACGAGCTGCTCGTGCTGCTCAAGCATGACGACAAGGACGGCCAGGCGCATCTCGCGATCGGGCGCCTCTACCGCGACGCCTTCCGCGATCCGCAGCGCGCCCTGCCCCACCTCAAGAAGTACCTCGAGCTCGACCCGAACGGCAGCGACGCGGCGCAAGTCCGCTTCGAGCTCGCCGAGCTGTCGACGCCAGAGCCCTCGCCCACGACGGAGCCCAAGCCGTGATCCCGAACGCAGTCTTCGAGCAGACCCTGCTCGGCTTCCTCGCGCCGGTGCGCCCGTATCTCGAGGACGACACCGTCTCCGAGGTCATGATCAACGGCCCCGACGAGGTCTACATCGAGCGCCGCGGGCGCCTCGAGCTGACCGACGTGCGCTTCCCGAGCGAGCACGCCCTCGCGTCGGCGGTGCGCAACGTCGCCCAGTACGTCGGCAAGACGGTCAGCGAGGAGCACCCCATCCTCGACGCGCG
>CAZPEY010000203.1:0-10244 GCA_964585665.1 uncultured Polyangiaceae bacterium
CCGAGCTCGTTGGTGTCGCGGTTGAGGTTGTACGGCGTCGACAGGTTGTACGGCGGCTGCGACACGCGCATGAAGTTGTCGTACAGGTCGAAGCCGAACACCCCCGTCGAGAAGGCGCTGAGGAGCATGCCCGCGTTGATGCCGATCTGGCGGTGCCTGGCGATCGCGGAGTCGGTGGTGATGAACTCGTTGTAGTCGAGCCCGAAGTCGAACTTGAAGTCGAGCTTGTGACGCGTGCCGTCGCGCGCCACCGGGCGAGTGGCCAAGGCCACCGACGGAGTGAAGCGGAACGAGAAGGCGCCGGTCTTGTCGCGATCGACGTAGAAGATGTTGTCGTCGTAGCGGAACTCGATGCCCGCGCCGAGGTGCAGCACGAGCCGCTCACCGAGGGCGATGCCTGAGCCGGCGACGACCTGCGAAACCTGTGCACGCGCGGAGGGTGCCCCAAGGGTCACCACAAGAACCGCCGCCACTGCGTATCGCCTAAGTTGCATTCTCGGTCAGTCTTCCCAAGCTACCCCGGCGAACAAAGCACGCGCGGAGGATCGATGTTTTATCCCACCCTCGGAACTTCGTGAAGTCTTTTTGCTGAATTCGCCGCGAACAGGTCAGAGGACCAGCGGCCTGGTGGCTAGAGCGCCCCCGTCGGCGAGGCCTCCGCCGGTCGCGTTACATCGATCGACGGGATCGGGTACTGGGTGGGATCCTCCGGCGGGATGCTCGGATCGATCTCGACGGAGGTCGTCGTGATCCCGACGTACGGCACGTCCTCGCCGATGCAGACCTCCGCCTCCGTGCGGAGGACGTCGATCTTCTGCGAGAGGATCTTCAAGCGCTCGTAGGAGTGGTCGCGGTCCTCTGCGTTCTTGGCCTTGAACGCCTTGATGAGGTCGGCCTTGTCCTTCTCGGCGAGCTTGAGGTGCGTGTCGACCTGGGTCGCCTTGTCGATGACGCAGTTGAGACGGACCATGTCCTTCTTCTTCTGCGCCTCTTCCATGAGCCGCTTGATGCGAGCGACGTTGGTCGTCATCTTCGACGAAAGATCGCGAGTGCCCATCTGCACGTCAGAGTCGGTCTGGGGCTTGGCGTCCGACGCGGCAAAGCCCACGGCGGTCAGCACGACCACACCAAGCGCACCGAAAAGAGAATAACGAAGCCGCATATGAGTCTTCCTCGCTGTCGGTCTAGCGTGAACCTAGCCTACGCATTATCCCGGTCGTTTCGCGCCGTGTCAACGATCGATCCAGCCGGATCGTGACCTGGAACACAGTGAGTTTGTGGGGAGTTAGCGGGTGGAGCGAGCAGCGAAACGAGGGCGCTACTTCGCGGCCTGGAAGACGAACGGATAGGAGAACTGGGCCGAGCCGCCGCCCTGGGGAGCCGGCAGGCGCCAGGTCTTGACGCGATCCTTGATGCAGCCCGCGACCTCGGAGTCGTTCATCGTGTCCTGCTCGATGTCCGCCGACGTGACCTTGCCGATGGCCGACACCTCGAAGCGGAGGACGATCTTGCCGCCGATGTTCGGGTTGCGCTTGAGGCCCGCCTCGTAGCACGCCTTGATGGCGCCCAGGCGGCTGCGGATCTCCTTGACCAGCACGGACGGATCGAGCGTGCCGTCGACGTCGACCGGGGCGGAGTCCTTGACCACGCCCTTGACCGTGCGCTCGCCGCCGCGCTCACCCGTACCGACCTCGCCGGGGCCGCTCGCCTTGAGGGAGCCACCGCCGCGCAGCGTACCCGTGCCGCCGCCACCGCGGATGCCACCCCCCGAGCCGCTGCCCGCCACGCCGACGCCACCGATCGACGCGAAGGTCTTGTCCGCGTCGCCCGACACGTCTCCGCCCTTGAGCAGGTCGGCGATCGCGCCGTTGCCACCCTTCGAGCCGAGCAGCTTGAGCGCGCCCATGTTCTGGACCTGCGCCTCGAGCCGGGCCCGCTTCTCCGCAGCGGCGCGCGCCTCCGCCTCGGCGTCCTTGGGCGTCTTGGCGGTCTTGGCCTTCTGGCTCTCGCCGCCCTTCTTGGTCTCTTCCTTCTTGGCCTCTTCCTTCTTCTCCTCGCCCTTGGGCTCTTCCTTCTTCTTGGGCTCCTCTTTCTTCATCATGTGGACGAAGCGATCGGGGAGCTCCTCGATGTCCGGCTTGCGAGGCCAGTCGACCGAGCGCAGGTAGAGGACGAAGGACAGGTGGATGAAGAGAGACGCGCCGATGACCCCGACGAACAACCAGTCGAGGTTCTGCAGCAAGGACGAGCGCACCGACGACGGAAGCTGAGGACGCGGCTGGATCGGCGGCGGCGTGACGAACTGAAACAGCACCGTGACGTCGCCGATGATGATCTTGCCGCGCGACTTGTCGGACAGCTGCAGGTGCCAGAGCTCGCCCTTCTTCTGCGCCTTGCCCTGGCGCAGCGCCGGCAGAGCGACGACCTGCTCGCCGATCGCGATGCGGCCGTCCATGCCGTCGGTGAAGTTGAGCGAGTACGCACCGTCGGGGCCGAGCTCGAAGAGCGTGAACGAGCGGGGCAGCGCGTTCGAGGCCGGCAGCACGAAGGTGTTCTTCGATGACTGGCCGATCGTGACGTTCTCACGCTTGCGGACCAGCTTCTCCTCGACGATACGGTCCCCCTGCCGCACACCAATGCGGAGGATCTTCGGGAGGTCTTGCGGTTTGGCGATTGGCGCCATCTTCATCAGCCTCGACTAAAACGGGTGTTGACCGGCTGCCTGGAGAATCTTCGGCAGGAAATCCTGCTTCAGCGACTCCCAGTCGTAGTCCATGCTCGAACGCTGCAACACGTAGAACGCGTTCGGCTTCTGGATCTTGCCCTCGACCACGATCCCCTCGGTGATGCGAAAGATCTTCTGCCCTGACGCGGAGCGCTCCACCTTCACCTTGGGGGCCGGTGCGGCCTCCTGAGCGTAGGCGCCGCCCGCGACGAGAGCGACTGCGATGGCGACGAGCCGCTGCATTACTTGCCTCCCGCCTTCGGCTGGTTGCGCTCCTGCTGCTTCTTCAGGCGGTCGAGCCGCTTCTGCTCGTTCTCGATCGCCTTGCGCGCCTCGGCGAGGTACCCGTCGACCGGATCGTCCTTGCCCATGCGTGCCGCCGAGAGCTGCCGGTAGCGCGTCAGATAGTTGATCGCGAGGTTGTTGCGCTGCATCAGATCGACGCCTGGGTAGTCCTTGGCGTCGAGGTAGAGGATGCCGAGGTTGAAGTAGACGCTGCCGTTCTGCGGATCGAACTCGAGCGCCTTCTTGAACGCCTTGTCAGCGTCGGTGTACTTCTTCGCGCCACGGTACGCCGAGCCGAGGTTCATGTGCGTCTTGGAGTTCGGCTGGAGGTGCACCGCCTTCTCGCCCGCCTGCACCGCACCGTCGTAGTTCTTGGCGTAGAGGTACTGCGCCGTGAGGTTGATCCAGCCCGGCGCGAAGTTGCCATCGACCTCGGTCGCCTTCTTGAACGACGAGGTGGCGCCGATTCGATCGTTGCGCGTCAGCGCCAGGAAGCCGAGCAGGTTGTACAGCTCCGGGTTGTTCGGATCGATCTGCTTGGCGATGTCGATGATCTGGCCGGCCAGCTCGTACTTCTTGTTGTTGTAGTACGCCTTGGCCAGGACGATCATCGCCGGCACGTAGCGCTCGTCGCGCCCGAGCGCCAGCTTCGACTGCCGGATCGCGTCTTCGTAGCGACCGCGCTTGAGGTACCCCTCGGCGACGCGCGTGTCTGGCGCCGGATCACCCTTGCTCTCCTGCGCTGCAGCAAAATTCATCGTCGCGGCGAAGCTGAGCGCCGCGGCGCCGACTCTCAAGGTCTGCATGAGCCGCGGCATTAGGGCTGCTCCATCTCGATGATCTCGTCCTTGGTCATCGGGAAGACATCGGGCTTGTACTGATTGGCCCGAATGCGGGCCAGGCGCGTCCACTCGTTGGACACACCGAGCTCGCCTGCCTTCTGAAGAGTGACCCCGTACCGCTTCACTGCCTCTTCATCAACGCTCGCCACGGCCTGTTCGATCTGTTCGCGGTAAATATCGCAACCCTCCGGACCTAACTTCTTGATTTCTGGGGGGCACGGCGCCGCGAGCAGCGCCTTCGAGAAGGTCTCGTACAGGTAGCCGATGCGGAAGTAGGCGGCCAACGTCCAGTTGGCGCGGCGGTAGCCGATGACCTTGTTGTACTCGTCGACGAGCTCCTTGACCTTGCCGTTGAAGGCCGCGATCGACGCCGCGAGCTGCTTGCCGCCGCCCTTGATCTGCTGCTTCTCGATGCTCGGCAGCCGCTCCTCGGCGAGGATGAAGGCGGCGTGGGCCGGATACTCGGCCTGCTCAGAGGCGGGCGCCGCGGACGATCCGGCCGTCGCGATCTTGCGATAGAGGTCGTACGCGCTCTTGCGATCCTTTTGCGCCTCGTACGCCTGCGCCATGTGGAACTGCGCCTCGAGCACGCGCTCCGAGCCCTTCTTGTCCTGGCCGTACAGGCGCACATAGTCGCCAAGCGTCTTGATGGTGGTCTTCCAGTCCTTCATCTTCTCGTAGATGAGCGCGGCGCGGAAGAACGCCTCGGACGCCTCCTCGCGCTTGACGCCCTTGTCGTTCGAGTAGCGCTTGAAGAGGTCGGCCGCCTTCGGATAGTTCTGGTCGCCCTCCTGCAGCACCGCCGCGTTGTAGAGCGAGTTGGTGCGGTGCTGCGAGTTGGCGAAGCGCGGATCCTCGGCGAGCCGCAGGAAGCTGACGACCGCCTTGTCGAAGTCGAAGCCCTTCTGGTAGCTCGTCGCGGTGCGGAACAGCGCGTCGTCGAGGAACTTCGAGGTCGGGTAGTCGGTGACGATGCGCTCGTAGAGCTTGGTCGCCGCCGCAAAGCGCTTGACGTTCTCGTACGCGACCGCGGCGTTGTTGAGCGCCTTGTCCGCGTCCTCGCCCTTCGGATCGGCGTCGACGATCTGCACGTACATCTTGGCCGCCGCCTCGTACTGCTTGTCGGCAAACAGCTTGTCGGCCTTCTGGAACTTGACGCCGAGCGACAGCTTGCCGAGCTCGGAGGCGTTCTTCTTCGCCACCTCCGTCGAGCCGCAGTTCATCGTCTTGAGCTTGTTGGCCCACTCCTCGATCTTGTCGAGGTTCTTCTCGATCGTGTACGAGACGAGGATCGCGTTGCCGGCGTTGGCGCCCATGTCGTCCTTGCAGTACTTCTGCAGGACCTCTTCCAGCCGCGGCCGCGCCTTGTCCCACTGCAGGTAGCGGTAGTCGATCTCGGCCGCCTTGTACTGCATCGTCGGCACGCGCCCCGAGCCTGGCACCTTGGCGACGAAGGCGTCGTACGCCTTCTGCACGCGCGTCGTCACGTCGGGGAGCGTGATCGGCTGCACCGGCACCTGGATCTTGCCGTCGGCGGCCGGGAGCTGCGGCTCGCGATACTTGCCCTGCGCGGTGAGCTGCTCGATCGACTTCTCGTACGCCTTGATCGCGTTGAACGCGGCATCTTCGAGGTACTTGTTGTCGAGGTTCGAGTCGCGCACCTTCTCGTAGGCGATCGCTGCGTCGGTGAAGCGGCCTGAGTAATAGAGGGTCTCGGCGTAGGAGTACGAGTATTCGTACGTGTTCTTCGAGTTCGGGTACTGCTCGAGGTACTTCTCGTACGCCAGCGACGCGTCGGCGTACTCCTTGGCGATCTGCTCGAGCACCTTCGGGTCGGGCGACTTCTTCGCCGCCGCGAGCTTCTTGAGGTCCTGCGCCGCCTTGTGGTGATTGACCGCGGCCTGGATGAGCGCGAGCTCGGCGAGCTCGGCGGCCGAGTCGATCGCCTCCTTGTTGTCCCGGTTCTTCTTGTACCAGTCCGAACCCTTGGTGTAGTCGCGCGCCAGCCGCTCGCGCTCCTTCAACGCATTGTCGAAGTCACGCTGCCGCTCGTAGGCCATGACGACCTTGTCCTGCAGCTTCGGGTTCTCCGGGTGGTACGGGTACTTGTCGAGGGCGCGCTTGTAGACCGCGATGGCGCGGAAGAACTCGGTCGTGTCGAAGTAGATGTCGCCGAGCTTCGCGTACACCTCGCGAACGTGCGGCTCGCTCTCGCGCCCACGATAGAAGCGCTCCAGTCGATCGACGCCCGTCTCCGGATCCTCGACGCCGTCGCCGTTCCAGTCCTTCTCGGCGAAGCTGATCGCCAGGTACTGGATCGCCTCGGCGCGCAGATCCGATCCTTCGGCGCCGGACTCGGTCTTCTTCTTGTCGGAGAAGACGATGAGCTCGTCGAAGTTCTTGACCGCCAGCGGGTAGTCGTCGATGCGGTAGTACGACCAGGCGAGCTTGTAGAGCGCCTTGTCGTAGTACGGCGAGTCCTTGAACTTGAGCACGCGGGCGTACGCCGCGATCGCGAGCTCGAGCTCGTTGTTGTCGAAGTGGATCTCGCCGATGCGCGTCCACGCCTCGGGGAGGAAGCGCGAGTCCGCCTTGATCGGCTGGCAATCGGGATACGGATCCGGAACCTTCTCCTTCTTGCCCTTGGACGGCTGCGGCGCTGGCGGCGCGTCGAACGGCTGATACTTGTTCTTGCACGTCAGCGAGCGCATGACCTGGAGCGCTTCAGGCTCCTTGCCCATTTCTCCGAGGCACCAGCCCATCAGGTAGTAGGCACCGTCGACGAGTCGATAGGCTGGGAAGCGGACGATCAGATCCTTGTAGAGATCGATGACCTGCTGATAGTCGGGCGTCGCCTGCGCGCCACCGCCCGCCTGGGTCGCCGCGAGGTACTCTTCATTCGACTTCTCGAAGTAGAGCTCGGCGAGGCGGAACATCGCGTCGGGCGTCCAGCGCTCGTCGTTCGGATAGCGCTTGAGGAAGTCCTCGAAGAGCTGGATCGCCGCGAGCCGGCGCGACTTCTCGTCCTTCTCGAGCTGGTCGAGCTGCTTCTGATAGCGCGAGCCGAGCGTCTTCTTCTTCTCGTCGTACTCGCGCTTGACCAGCTCGCCCATCGACGAGCGATAGGTCTTGCCCGCCTCCTCGAAGCGCTTGGTCATCTGCTTGAGCTGCTCGAACTCCTGTGCCTCGTCGCCCGGCATGTTCGCCGGTACGGCCAACGCCGACCCCGCCCAGAGGGTCAACGCCGCGATCGTCGTCGTCATTTTCACGCGGGTCATCATGCGGCGCATGGCTATTGCTGATCCTTCAGCGCTTCTTTGAAGTCATCGTCGAGCATCTTGATCTCGCGCTTACGCTCGCCGACCAGCCGCGACATTTCCTTGGTCGCGCTGTCCTTGATCGCCCACGCCACGTCGATGATGCCGACGTCCGAGCGGACCACGATGTTGTAGAAGCGCTTGGTGATGTTCCGGTAGCCCTCGGCGTAGACGCCGCCGCCGATCTCCGCCCCCTCACCTCCGTACCCCTTGAGGGTGTTGCGGAAGCCGACCAGGCGCGCCTTCTCGTCGACGATCTCGGACTCGATGACCTTGAGCTTGGTGTTGAGGATGTCCTCGATCCGCGCGTCGTACGCGGTGAGCTTCTGCGCCAGCGCGTTGGCGCGATCGAACTGACGATCGATCTCGTCCGCCTTCTGCCGATCGACCGCCGACAGGCGGCTGCGAATCTGCGTCGACAGATCGTGAAGCTGCTTGAGGAGCGTGTCGTACTGCGCCCGCAGCTCCATCGCCTGACGCAGCTCCGCGTCGTCGGTGCCCACCGAGCCCTTGGCCTCGTCGATCTCGCGCCGGATCTGATCGATCTGGCCCTGCCAGCCCTCGACCTGCGCGAACCAGTCGGCCAGCTCCTTGTCGGCCGCGGCGCGCTGCTCGGGCGAGAGCTTCTGCGAGACGTCCTCGGAGTAGAACTTGCGCGTCGCCACCAGCGAGGCGCGTGTGCCTGACAGCTCGGTGGTCATCTCGACCGCCTGCTTGTCGAGCTCGTTGAAGGCCGCCTTCATCTTCTGCTGCCGCTCGGCGATCGAGTCCGCCTGAGATGGCAGCGCGTTGTACTGAGTCTCGACCTTCTTGACCTGCTCCTCGAGAAGATCGAGCTGCGTCTTGTCCGTCCCCGCGACCGTCCCCATGAGGTCGCGCTCACGGTTGCTGAGCACTCGCCGCACCGCGAGCAGCTCCGACAGGACCTCGGTCCCCTTGTGCCGCGCCGACGCCAGCTCCGGGAAGACGCTGACCCGGCCCGGGCCGCCGAGGATCTTCTGCATCTTCTTGATCATCTCTTCGCACTCGTCGATCGAGCGACCGAGCTCCGAGATGTCACCGAGCACCATCGAGGCCTTCATCACCTCGGCCTCGTGCTTGGCCCACTTGAGCGCCACCTGCGGCAACACCGTCGACAGATCGAACTTGTCGAGGTTCTTCTGGATCTGCTCGCGGAAGTACTTGGACGCGTCGCCGAGCTTGTCGAGCTCGTTCTGCAGGGTGCGGTGGATCGGCTGGTAGTCCTCCCGGGTCTTACCGAACTGATCGGTTGCGGCCCCGAAGTCCTGCTGCCGGATGAGGAGGTTGCCGATGAGCAGCTTGACCTCGGGCGCGAGCGGCGAGTCGGGCGCGTTGAGGAGCAGGAGATCCATCTGCTGCGCGGCGCGACGGAAGTCCTTGGCCTTGATGTGCGCCCACGCCGACTCGTAGAGCGCGTCGTTGAAGCGGTCGCCCGTCTTGACCTTGCCGTACTCGCTGAGCGCCGCCGTCAGCTGCTCTTGATCGAGGTAGATGCGCGCGAGGCCGAGGCGCGCGAGCTCCGCGATGATCTGCGGTGGCTCGATCTCGACCTGGCCAGGGACGGCCTTGCTCTTGTCCTTTTTATCGGACTTGTCTTTTTTATCGTTCTTATCGCTCTTATCGTTCTTTGCAGACTTGTCGGATTTCTCTGACTCTGCCTTGCTCGCGTCGCCCTTCTGTCCGGGCGCCGGATCGCTGCCAGTCACCTTGAGGATCGTCGCGAACGCTGCGATCGCGTCGCTCGTCGCCTCCGGCCCGCCCTTGCCCACCGACGACGCTCCGATGAAGTACAGCGCGTGCAGGTAGTACGGATGATCGGGCTTGCACTGCTGCATCGCCGCGATCGCCTTGTCGTACTGCTGGCGGAAGAAGAAGTACTTGCCCTTGACGTACGGCACGGTCGGGAGCTGCTGCCCGCCCATCGCCTCGAGCTTCTGGATGTAGCCCTCGACGGGAGTGTAGTCGCCGGTGTGGAGCGCCAGCTCGATGAGCCGCTGCAGCGCGTCCTGATAGCGCTTCTGCTGCGCGCCAACCTCGACGATCTTCTCGAAGTAGCGACGCGACGAGAAGTAGTCGCGCTTCATGTAGAGCGCGTCCGCGAGATAGAACAGCGCCTCGGGATAGGTCGGCGAGCTCGCGTACTTCTCGACGATGTCGAACAGGATGATCGACGCCGCCTCGAAGTTCTTGAGCTCGTACAGCACCTGCGCGTCGATCAGCCGGCGCTCGGCGATGTCGGCGCCGGGCTCGGACGGCGGCTTGAGCTGGGCGTCGAGCTCGACGAGGCGCTTCTCGAGATCGGTGAGCCGCGAGCCGGCCTCGCCGATCGACGCCGACGCGGCGATCGTCGTCTTGCTGCGCGCGTCCTTCGACTCGGCGCGCGCGATGCCGCTGCCGAGGAGCGCCTCGGCGAGGAGGAGCGCCAGTAGAGTGCGTCGCATCGGACTACTTCTTCGCCGGCTGGGCGTCGCCCTTGACCGAGTCTTTGTCGGTGATGACGTTCTCGCGGAAGTCGATCGACGGACGATCCTTCGGATCGGTGGTGATCGGGTTCCCCTTCTCGACGCCGATCACCTTGAGTTGCAGCTGCTTGCCCTCGGTGGCGGTGAACGTGTGGCTCGACTTGGCGATGAACTTGTAGCCCTTCAAGTACGAGAAGACGCCGAAGCCATTGCCCTGGTAGATCATCTGCACCGACAGCGTGTGGTTGCCAGGCGTGATCGAGCCGTTGAAGACCTCGAACTCCTTCTGGTCGGCCATCTTGCCGCTGTCGTCGGCCTTCGAGAAGATCTCCGCCCCGTCGAGTGCGTAGGTGTACTTGACCGGCGTGTACATCGAGCCCATCTCGTGCCGGTGGATGATGACGGCGCGCGCGCCGGCGATCACACCGTGGAGCACCGTCTCCTTGAGGAGATTGAGGCGCGCCTTGCTGCGGAAGACCTGCTCCTTGAGCTCGTTGACCCGGCGCTCCAGATCACGGAGGCGCACCGAGTAGGCGCCGCTCTCCGTCGGTGCGGGAGCGGCGGCGGCCGGGGCCGGGGCGGGCGCAGCGGG
>CAZPEY010000204.1:0-10186 GCA_964585665.1 uncultured Polyangiaceae bacterium
TGTCGACGGTGTCCGGGATGCCGTCCTTGTCGTTGTCGGCCTCGGGACAGCCGTCCTGATCCTCGAACCCGTCCTTGTCCTCGGGATAGTCGGGGCACTTGTCGAGCTCGTCGGGAATCCCATCCTTGTCGCGGTCCTTGGTGTCGCGCACGTACGCGAGACCGAAGAACACCCGCGGCTCGGGCGAGCCGAGGCCCTTGATGATGCCGGTGCCGAGGCCGAGATCGAGCATCAGGCCGCGCGTCGGGCGGATGCGGCCGGCGAGGCTGACCTCGAGCGCGGTGTTGTTGATGTTCGACGTGAGCTCGTTGCGGCCGAAGATCTCGAGGATGATCGAAAACTTCTTCACCGCGTCGAACGCGACCGCGCCGCCCGCCGTCACCTGGTGCGAGATCTCCGTCGAGAAGAACTTCGACGCGTGCGCGCGCCACAGGAAGCCGAGGAACAGACCGATGCGCCACCGCTCGGCGTCCCAGCCGAAGAGAGCGCGCGCCTCGCCAGCGAACCCCGAGAAGTGCTTCTCGCCGCCAAACTGCTTGTCGTTGCCGAACGGAAACGAGAGCCAGTGGCTCAGAGAGAACTGGGCGCCGGTCGCCTTGCCGTAGAGCCGCACCTTCAAGTAGAGGCGCGGGTCGCCGAGCGCGAAGCCGTTCGGCGCCTTGACCTCGGTGCCGCCGGGCTGCGGGTTGATGTCGGTGAACGTCGTGCCGCTCTGGTAGACGGTCATCGGCAGCGCGAGGCCGATCTGCAAGCGATTGATCACGCCGAGCGCGGCGTAGACATCGGCGCCGACGGCGGTCCGCAGCAGGGCCGCGCGGTTCTGGGCGATGCGCTCGTTGGCCGGATCGTATCGGTAGATCGAGAAGGTGTTGCGCGCGTAGTTGAAGTAGAGGCCGACGGCGAAGCCCAGGTGCGGCAGCGGAGTCGCAGCTTCGACGGAGATGAACCGATCAGGGCCCGGCGCCGGATACCAGATGCGCGGGTTGAAGGAGCGATCGATTGTCGCGGTCTGAGCGAACGCAACGGTCGAAGAGAGGAGAACTGCTGCTGCTAGGGCGTAGGAGGAGCGCGCGCAGATTCGCATTCTGGCAGACGGTATCACGGCCGGGAGTTGCGACTCAAGGCGATCCGCCGCTATATAACGAGGCGTGAGCTTGCGGGCGCGCCCTCATCGGGTGCTTCTCTACAAGACGGGAGTCACCGATCCCGTGATCGCGACCAAGACAGGCGACTACGAGGACTGGTTCTCGCGAGTCCTCGGATCGGATGTGGAGCTCGAGATCCATCTGGCCTTCGAGCAGCCGCACCATCCACTGCGCGGTTACGATGGGATGATCATCACGGGGTCTCCGGCCTCGCTGGCCGCTCCGCAGCCGTGGATGGATGACGCCGCGGTGCTCTGTCAGCGGGCGCACGAGGCGGGCACGCCGATCCTCGGGGTCTGCTTTGGCCATCAGCTCCTCGCGTATGCCTTTGGCGGGCGCGTCCACGCACATCCTCGGGGGTGGGAGGTCGGCACCTGCGAGGTGCGCGTGCGCAGCGAAGGCGAGTCCGATCCGTTGTTCTCATCCCTGCCGACGCGGATTCGCGCCAACATGTCCCACCGCGACGAGGTGGTCGATCTGCCGCCGACGATTCGCTGCCTGGCGGAGAACGATCACTCCTCGGCGCAGGCGATCGCGGTCGGCGATGGCACCCGCGGCGTCCAGTTCCACCCCGAGATCAGCGGCGAGACGCTCCGCCACATCCTCGCGTTCCGGCGACAGCGCCTCATCGAGGAGTGCGGCCACTGCGCGCGCGCGATCGACGTCGACGCGCTGATCGGCGCCTCGTCCGACACCCCGGAGGCCGAAGAGGTCCTCCGCAACTTCATCCGCCACTTCGTCGACCGCGCGTGATCCGCCACCGCGTCGTCTTCGTCGGCCAGCGCCTCGTCCAGGTCGCGGACGTACCAGAGGGGACCTCCCTGCTCGCCGCGATCGTCCGCGCTCGCCTCCCGATCGGCCGCTCCTGCCGCGGGCAGGGCGTCTGCTTCGCGTGTCGCGTCGCCGTCAAGGAAGGGGCGCCCAACCTCTCGCCGCGCACCCCCATCGAGGACTCCCTGACGGACAGCGCGCGGCTCGCGTGTCGAGCCCGCGTCCATGGCCCGCTGACGATCACGACGCCCTACTGGTAGCGCGTCAGGTCACGGTGATGAGCACCACCTTGGACGTCATCAGATAGAACAGGATCGGCGACGTACCGACCATCACCTGCACCTTGTGCAGCGCCACGAGCGTGACGATCGAGGGCACCGAGGCGCCGATCGCGTCGACCAGCGACTTCGGCAAGGTCACCTGGCCGGTGCTCGCGTTGGCGCGACAGACGCGCAGGCCGATCGTCGTGAAGTAGTAGTCCTCGACCGTGCCCTCGAGCGTCGTCGAGAACGTGCAGCTCGATCCGGCCGCGCAGTTGACATCGGTCGGAACGGTGAGCCCTGGCATCGTCCCCAGATCCGCGACGGTGAACACCGGGATCGTCCCGCCGGCGGTGACGAAGTCGAGCGGCTTGCCGAGGAGCTGGCCGCCGCTGTTGGTCGCCCCGCCGTAGTAGTTCTGGGTCGAGGGCGGACCACCGCTGAGGGCCAGGAGCGTGGTCGCGCCGTCCTTGTAGTAGACCTTGCTGCCCGCGCTCATGTTCGTCGCGCTGTACGCGGGGATGCCCGGCTCGGTGCCGCAGTCGCCGACCGCCACCGAGGCGAGCGCGGCGATCCCGGGGAAGTAGGCGTCGGCCGTCGACATGTTGTTGCTGCCCGGTTGCCAGAACATCCCGTCGCCCTCTTCGTCGATCGTCGGGACGGTGTCGCGGTTGCGGTGCTTGGCGAGCGCGTAGAAGAACGCCTCGAACGGCGGCCCGCCGTAGCCGCTCGGTAGGAGATCGCTCGCGCTGTTCGCGAGCAGATCGTCCCCGAGATCGCTCTGGCTGACAACGAGCAGATCGCCAACCAACGCAGCGTCCGCGGCATCCGTCGCGATCGACAGGTCTACGCCGAGATCGTCAGGTGCCGCACCGTCGATGGCACCGTCCTTGGCACCGCCCATCCCATCGCCGCTCGCCGCCAGATCGGCGGGTGTGCCCTTCGACTGGTCGGTCGAGCACCCGACCATGCTCAGGATCGCGATCGTAGAGATCCACCTCTGCAGAGTGCGCACCGCCTCACCGTACCGCAACCAAGCCGCCCGATCATCGGGCTATGATGCAGCGATGAAGATCGCGCCTGCCCTGGGAGTGCTGCTGTTGCTCGTCCCGCGACTGGCGAGCGCCGAGCCAGCCTGCGAGGCGCCACTACCGGCGCCCTCCCCCGACGGGCTGGCCAAGCTGCCCGCCAAGGTGATCGATCCTGCCCTGCTCCGCGCGATCGTCGGCAGCGACGACAAGGGACGCGCACCCTTGCGCAAGAGCGCCGACGGCACCGCGACGATCGCCGACTGCCGCGGCCACACGTCCGCGGCCGACTGGGGCATGCGAAAGCGCAAGCCGGGCGTCGTCGTCGTCGGCGCTCGACAGGCGCTGCCGGATGGCCGCCTCGCCGTCTGGGTGGTGAGCGGCCAGCAAGAGGGCGCGCCGGCGACCACCGAGAACGGCTTCCTGGCGCTGGTACGGCTCGACGGCGAGCGCCTCGTCGTCGACGCAGTGGGCGCCTGGCAAAACGGCGTGGACGCCAAGCGGACGCTCGACGCGAGCCTGTTCGCGCCGCGCGGCTTCGTCGAGCCGACCGGCCACACCGGCACGGGCGGCGGCTCCGACTCGGCGGGTCGCACCGTCTGGGTGACCAACGACAAGGGCGAGCTCGTCAGCGCTGGCGGCTTCGACGTGGAAGGCTATGAGGACGATCTCGGCACGGAGGGACCACGCTGGGCGATGCGCTGGAAGTCGACGATCAAGCCCGGAACGCCGGTCAGGCTCATCGAGCAGATCACGTGGACGCTGCAGGACGGCCCCGCGCCCGAGGAGGCCAAGCAGCGCATCGAGCGAACCTTCACGCTGGTCGGCGACAAGCTCGTCGAGGGCCCGAGCAAGAAGCGACAGCCCCCCCACCCAGCGGATCGACCTGCCGGCGCGTCGCCCAGCGCGGCCGGCAAAGCCAAGACGCTGATCAGCGCCGTGAGCACCGGCGAGCTCCGCTTGACGTACGATCCGGACAAGATCTCCGAAGCGACCTTGCGCGCGGCCGTCGAGCTGAGCCCGCACGCCGCGCCCTCCGGGCTCATCCCCCGCCAGCTCGAGATGTGCGTCGCTGGCGATCCGCGCTATCGCGACTGCGGATCGCGCGACATCGAAGCGCCGCACTTTCTCTCCAATGGAGAGGTCAACCTCGCCGAGGGTCGCAAGGAGCTCGACCGCGTGCTGCAGCTCGTGGTCCCCGTCGAGCTCCAGCCCGCGCTCTCCTGGCTCCGCCGGTCCGTCGCGTTCTCGCTCGCGCTCGCCGAGCGAAAGGCCCAGTTCGCCAAGACGCAGGTCGTCGATGTGCTCAAGCTGCCGATCGAGGGTCTCGACCCGCAGGCGACCTGTGGCAAGCAGCTCGGCGAGGTCGAGCGCGCACCCGATCGCCGCGCTCGTTGGCGCGTCGTCTCGTTCGCCTGGCACAACTGCATGATCGAGGCGTCGGCCAACCGGCTCGGCGAGTTTCCCGCCGCGCCGTGGCACGCCTTCCTCAAGGCGTACGGGATCCGCGAGAAGCTGATCGGCCCGACGGGAGACTAGGCGCGATCTCGATCACGAAACCGCGCGACAGCGCCCTATCGTCGCGGAGGCGGAGCGAGCTGGACCGCGAGCTGGGCGAGGATCTTCTCCTCGCGCTCCGCGTGCCACCGAAACAGCTCGATGAACCGCCCCAGGTACTCGACCGCCTTGTCCGAGAGCGCCTCTGCTCCTTCCACGAGCCCCGCGAGGGACAAGTTCGAGGCGAGCTGCCGCAGCATCGCGTGATCTTCGCCGAGGAGGTACAGCGCTTCGAGCGGTGCCCCCGCGTCGGCGAGCAGCGGGAAGTGGTGGTGATCTTCCGTGTCCATGTGCGGAAGCGCGTAGCCAAAGACGAACTCGAACGCGGCGCTGCAGTGCTCGGCGGCCGTGTACGAGCGAGGCGCTTGCCGCAGCCGCTCGAACGCCAGCATCGCCTCCGCGAGCACGGGCCCGACCGACTCGTGGGAATGCACGAGGTGCTGCACGGGGGGCGGGGCAGACGCGGGAACACGCCGCGCCTGCTCGCCGACGGCAACGCTCTCGGGCGTCGAGCTCGGGACCTGGGCGCTCTGACGGCGGCGCTCGCCGTCACTGCGGGCGTTGAGCAACCCGAGCACGTCCTCGAGGCTCACGCCAGCCCTCATGCAGGCCTCGGCGAGCGTGTGCTCTCCGACGGTGTCGATGCGCAACCGGACGAGCAGGCGGAGAGCAGAGGGCACGCTCGCAACGACTTGCTGCAGGGTGGTCGTCCCCGCGATTCGCATCGCCACAGGGTATCATGGTTCAAGCGGCCTTGGCTTTGACGATCGCGGTGGGCAGGTCGTAATAGTTCCACGCCATCATCCCGCCGATCACCTGGTGCACGTCTCCGAAGCCGAGGTCGAAGAGCAGGTCGGCCGCGCGAGCCGCACGACCGCCCGAGCGGCAGACGACCGCGATCGGTCGATCTCGCCGCCAGGTTGCAGCGATCGCCGCCAGCTCGGCGAGCGGTGCGTGGGTGGCTCCCTCGATGTGACCGAGCGGGCCATCGAGCTCGGCGCGCTCACGGACGTCCACGATGAAGTAGGTGCGACGATCGGCAAAGAGCTGTGGAGCGAGGACGGGGCGGGTGCTCATGCGGTGCCTCCTTGAGGGTCCTCAATCCACCCGCCATGCCAGCCGCAGGCGGGGGCTCAGGCCCCGCGCTGCTTTACCAACCCTTCAGGATTGTTGAGGAGTCAGAAAGGCGCCGGACCGCCACTGTGCCCGCGCCGTGCCCGCGCCGTGCCCGCGTGTGCCGGGCCGGGGGCGCGACACAGCGCCGCTTAATAGATTTTACTGTCTATTGAGATTGACATCTCCCCGTTTTGGAAGTTAATGGACTCATGAGTCCACTGATGAGCCCACCGGATCCCTTCGATGCCAGCCGCGCCCGTCGCTGGTTGGCGGTCGCCGTCGGTAGTCTGCTGCTCGCGGGGATCTTCGCGCTGCTGCTCGTCGTCGGGCGGATGCCGCCGCTGTCGCTGCTCCTGACCGACCCTGGCTTCTTCCGCCGCTGCCTCGTCGTCCACGTCGATCTGGCGCTGGTCGTCTGGTTCTACGCCTTCCTCGCGGCCCTCTTCGCCCTCGTGCCGTCACGCGCCGGCACGCACACGGCGGGCCGGCATGCCCCGCTCGTCGCGACGCTGGGCGTCTGCTTGATGATGGCGGCCACCGCGGTGCGCAGCGCCGAGCCGGTGCTGGCCAACTACATCCCGGTCCTCGATCATTCGCTCTACCTGGCGGGCCTCGCGATCATCGGCCTCGCGCTCGCCTTCCACTTCCTCGAGCCGCGGCTCCTGCCGAGCAGCGAGCCCCCTCCGACCCACGCCGCGATCGTGCCTCCCGCGGCGCTGCCCCTGGTGCGTGCCGCCGGGCTCGCCGTGCTGCTCGCGCTGCTCACCTTCGGCGCGTCCCTGCGGCTGACGCCGACGGGCCTGCCGCCGCAAGCCTACTACGAAGCCGTGATGTGGGGCGGCGGGCACATCCTGCAGTTCGCCTCGGTCGCCGCGATGCTCGCGACCTGGGTCATGTTGCTGGCTCCCGTTCTCGGTTCCGCTCCGTGGCAGCGCCGCACCGGCGCGCTGCTCGCAGCGACTCTGACGACGCCGCTCTTCTTCGCGCCGCTCCTCGTGCTGAACGGCACCACCTCTCTCGACTATCGCGTTGGCTTTACGCGCTACATGCAGTTCGGGATCGCTCCGACGGTGATCGTGGCGCTCGTCCTGTGCGGGCGCGCGCTCCTCCACGCCCGCCGACGCGGCGAGCTCGCCACCGACCAAGGCGGCCGGCTGCTCGGCTTCCTCGCCAGCGCCCTCCTCACGGTGCTCGGGTTCGTCCTCGGGGCGACGATCCACGGCTCGAACACGGTCGTCCCCGCGCACTACCACGCGTCGATCGGGGGCGTCACGGTCGCACTCATGGCCGTCGCCTATCCGCTCCTCGAGGCGCTCGGCCTGCCAGCGCTCGACGGCAGGCTCCGCCGCATCGCCGCCTGGCAGCCAGCCCTCCTCGGCATCGGCCAGGCGATCTTCGCGGCTGGCTTCGCGCTCGCCGGCGCGCATGGCATGCAGCGCAAGAGCTACGCGAACGAGCAGCACATCCGCACCACCGCCGAGTACCTCGGGCTCGGCGTGATGGGCGCAGGCGGCCTCGTCGCCGTCGGTGGCGGGCTGCTCTTCTTGTTCCTCATCGGCGTCATGGGACGTCGATTCCTCTCTGCTTCGGCGCGGGCGCGCCGGACGCAACCCGCGGCCAACGAGGTGATTCATGTCGGACGATGATCGAAAGCCAGCGTTTCAGAAGTTGATGGACAACCCATGGCTACTGCTGGCCCTGGGGATCCTCATCCCCTTCGTCTCCTACACGGCCTGGGGCTGGGTGGAGCTCGCAACCATGGCCCCAGCCAAGCTGCCTTGAAAGGAGGCGACGATGAGCATTCACGTCCCTGAAAAGGATTGGTTCAAGGCGCCGACGGGCGCCGAGCGCATGTGGGTCGGCATGGCGCTCGTCTGGTGCCTGGTGATGTCGCTGATGATGCCCTACTGGCACTTCCGCGGAAAACAGAACAGCACCGGAGAGTCGTACTCGACGACGCCCGCCGCGTTCTCCGAGCGCGTCAATCAGTTCGTCAAGGCCAACCAGGTCGGCGAAGAGAAGGGCGTGGCCATCGTCGCGCCCGCGCCGGGCAGCGACGTCTACCTGCAAGCGTCGATGTGGCGCTGGTTCCCGATCATCAAGCTCAAGGAAGGGCAGACCTACCGCTTCCATATCTCGTCGACGGATCTGCAGCACGGCTTCTCGCTGCTACCCATGAACATCAACTTCCAGGTGCTCCCTGGCTACGACCACGTCGTGACCATCACGCCGACCTCCAAGGGCTCGTTCTCGATCGTGTGCAACGAGTTCTGCGGCATCGGCCACCACCTCATGACCGGCAAGATCCTGGTCGAGTAGGAGAATCCCCATGGCGACATCCATTCCGATTCCCGATGCGGCGGCGGCAGACGTCGACGCGCGTCCCGTCAAGGGCAACCACCTCGCCGGTCAGATGCGCAGCTGCGACACGACGGGCCTGCCGGTCTGCCTCAACGCGCAGACGTTCGTGCGCTTCAACGCCGTCATCGCCGTCGTCGCGCTCCTGCTCGGTGGCACCGCCGCGCTGCTCATCGGCCTGACGCGCTGGCCGAGCGTCCATCTGCTCGACGCGACCTGGTACTACCGCCTCACGACGTTCCACGGCTTGAACATGTTGATCTTCTGGATCCTGTTCATGGAGGTCGCGATCCTCTACTTCGTCGCGACGACGCTGCTCAACTCACGGCTGTTCTCGAAAGGTATGGCCTGGGCCGCCTTCGCCATGATGCTGGTCGGCGCGGTGATGGTCGACTGGACGATCCTCGCCGGCCAGGCGGACGTCATGATGACGTCCTACGTGCCGCTGCGCGCGACGCCCGCGTTCTACCTCGGCATCATCCTCGTCGCGGTCGGCACGCTCACCGGCGTCGCCAACTTCTTCGGCACGCTCTACATCGCGAAGCGCGATCGCACCTACGCCGGCTCCGTGCCGCTCGTCGTCTTCGGCGCGACGGCCGCTGCGATCATCGCGGTGGTCACGCTGCTGCACGGCGCGATCGTCATGATCCCGACCTTCCTCTGGTCGCTCGGTCTGATCAGCGCCCCCGATCCGGGCTGGTACCGCCTCATCTGGTGGGGCCTCGGTCACCAGTCGCAGCAGGTCAACGTCTGCGCGATGGTCTCGGTCTGGTACTTCCTCGGCACGATCACGACCGGCGCCAAGCCGATCAACCAGGCGGTGTGCCGCACGGCCTTCGTGCTCTACATCTTCTTCATCAACATCGCGTCGGCGCACCACCTGCTCGTCGATCCGGGCGTCGGCGCGAGCTGGAAGATCTGGAACACCTCGTACGCGATGTACCTCGCGGTCCTCGCTTCGATGATCCACGGCTTCACGGTGCCGGCCTCCGTCGAGGTGGCGCAGCGGGCGCGCGGCTTTGGCAAGGGACTCTTCGGCTGGCTCGCCGGCGCACCGTGGAAGAACCCGGGCTTCTCGGCGTTCTTCTTGTCGCTGGTGATCTTCGGCTTCGGTGGCGGCATCACTGGCGTCACGCTCGGCACGCAGCAGATCAACATCCTGGCGCACAACACGCTGCGCATCCCCGGCCACTTCCACATGACCGTCGTCGGTGGCACGTCGCTGGCGTTCATGGGCCTGGCCTACTACGTGGTGCCGCTCGTGTTTCAGCGCGAGTACTACGCGCGCGGTCTGGCGCGCCTGCAGCCGTACATCTTCGCCGCCGGCATCACGCTGATGGCGCTCGGGATGTCGTTCGCCGGTTCGTACGGCGTGCCGCGCCGCCACTGGGACGCAGAGTTCACCGGCGCGCAGTTCGCGGCGGGCTTCGACTCGGGCGCGCACCTGATGCTCGGCCTCCTCGGCATCGGCGCGGTGATCGCGTTCACGGGCCTCCTGATCTTCATCCTGCTCACGGTCGCTGCGGTGTTCTTCGGCAAGTCGAACGCGGGCCAGGCGATGGTCGCGTGGTCGCCGGCCCCGGCCAAGATCGAAGTGAAGGCCGGGATCAACGGCGAAGGCCACGACGAGCACAAGTCCCCGGGTACGGTCGTGCTGACGCTCGTCTTCCTCGCGTCGTTCGCGATCTACTACTTCGCCAACTGGAAGGCCCTCGCCGACGTTTGGCACGTTCGCTAAAGGAGACCCGACGATGGAACCGCAAGCGGGCAAGCCCTCCAACGACGACTTCGCAGCGACGCGCGCGCTCGATTGGCTGTTTCAGAGCTGGCGCTTTCCGGCGTTCCTGCTGTGTGTCGTCGTGCTCTACAAGGCCCTCTTGCTGACGATGCTGCTCCTCCCCACCCGCGGGTGGGGAGGGGCGGACTTCGCCGAAGACTTCAAGATGTGGTG
>CAZPEY010000205.1:0-10161 GCA_964585665.1 uncultured Polyangiaceae bacterium
GCCTCGACCTTGGGCACGACGTCGGCGAACGCCGCGAGCAGCGCCGGCACGTCGACGCGCTTGCCGTCGAAGTAGCCGACCGCGGCCTGCACGCCCTGCGCGTCGTTGGTGAAGTCGTCGAGCTGCAGCGAGAACTGCGTCGCCAGCGCGTGCATCGTCGCGTGCGAGGAGTCGATGAGCTCGCCGCCGAGCTCGCAGACCTGATCGCCGAAGGTCGTGCGATCGGAGTACATGCGGCCCCCGACGCGGCTCGCTGCATCGTAGATCGTCGACTGCAGGCCGACCTCCGCAAGGCGGTACGCGCAGTGCAGGCCCGCCATGCCGCCACCGACGATGACGATCTTGGCGGTCTGGCCGCTGTCGCCCTTGCACGCCTGGAGGAGCGGTAGCGCGGCGATCGTGCCGAGCGTGCCGCCGAGCATCTCGCGGCGCGAGGGCCCGGTCGCGGCGCGCGAGCTGGTCGGCGGGCCGCCCTGTTGCTCCTGCTGCGCCTGTCGGAATAGCCGTCGAATCGTACGAAACAGCGGCGTACGCATCAGTCAATCTCCTTGACTATGAGTTGAACGGGGCGGTCACGAGCGAACGCAGTTGCGCCCTGCGCCCTTGGCCTCGTAGAGCTTCTCGTCGGTGCGCTTGATCAGGTTGGCCGCGTCGTCGGCGTCCTCGCTCGACGCGACGCCCACCGAGACGGTCACGGCGATGCGCGCGTCCTCGAACTTGAACGGCGTCTTCTCGACGAGCTTGCGCACCTTCTCGGCGAACGCCACCGAGTTGGCGTTGTCGATCTCGGGCAGGATCACCGCGAACTCCTCGCCACCGTAGCGCGCCATGATGTCCTCGCGCCGGATCTTGCCCTTGACCACCGTCGCCAGCTGCTTGAGCACGTAGTCGCCCGCGAGGTGGCCGTAGGTGTCGTTGATCTGCTTGAAGTGATCGATGTCGAACAGGATCAGGCTGAGCTCGCGCCGATAGCGCTTGGCCCGCGACAGCTCGCGCTCGAGCTGCTCGAGGAAGTAGCGGCGGTTGAAGATCTGCGTCAGGCCGTCGACGGTGGTGAGGCGGTAGATCTCCTCGTGGTAGGCGTTCTCGATGTTGCCGCCCGAGAGGAACTTGAAGATCGTCCGGCCAATCTTGACCAGGTCACCGTCGCGCAGCACGTACTCGTCGATGAGCTGATCGTTGACGTAGGTGCCGTTGGTCGAGCCGAGATCGCGCAAGATGATCGACTTGCCGGTGTTGATGATCTTGGCGTGGTTGCGCGACACCGACTCCTGGTCGATCTGGATGTCGCACTTCGACGAGCGGCCGATGATGATCGTCTGCGACTCGAGGTTGTACTTCCGTCCCAGCTCGAGGCCATAGATGACGACCATGCACGCGTCGCGGCTGGCGGGTTTTTCGGCGATCTTCGAGATGACGGTGACGACCGTCTTGCTGCGCGCGTTCGAGCTCATGACACGGACAGCCGACTGTAACCGAAGGAGATCGCTCCACCGAAAAAAACCGAGATCGAAATTTTGCTACATCCACCTACATGTCGTACGGTGGGACAGTGCCGCCCCTCTCCGACGAACTTTCTCGTCGACGAGCGGGCAAGCGCAAAGAGAGCTCGCGCATGGCCCGTCGTCGCGTCCGCCGCCTGTTCGTCTGGTTCTGGCCGCTCCTCTTCGTCGTTCCTGGGATCGGGTTGGTGCGGATGGCAGCGGGCTCGACGATCAACCTCGCGGGCTTCGATGTGGTGCGCGAGCGGATTGGCCTGGTCGGTCCACGGCAGCGCAGCGGCCTCGTCAACCTGCAGCTCGTCGAGCCGAGCGAGTCGGGCTTCGTGGCCCGCATGCCCGATGGTAGCCAGAGCTCGCTCACCCTCGATCCGCGGCTGCAGACGCAGGCGCAGGAGCTCCTCGATCGGCCGGGCCTCGAGCAGTCGAGCGCCGTCCTCCTCGATGTCAACGATGGACGCGTCCTGGCGATGGCGGGGCGCACCGAGACGCAGCCCGCCGCACCCTGGCTCGCCACCCTGCCGTGGGCGCCGGCGGCGTCGGTCTTCAAGGTGATCACGGCCGCGGCGCTCGTCGAGTCCGGCCTGCCCCCCGAGCAGAAGGTCTGCTACCACGCGGGCGTCCACTCGGTCGAGGCGGACAACCTCATGGAGCACCCGCGCCTCGACAAGAGCTGCAACACGCTCGGCTTCGGCGTCAGCAAGTCGCAGAACGCCATCCTCGCCAAGCTCGCCGATCGCCACCTCGTCCCGTCGATGCTGGAGGACGTGGCCAAGCGCTTTGGCTGGAACCAGCCGCTCGACTTCGAGGCCGCGACGCTGCCGTCGTGGGCGAGCCTGCCGTCGGAGCGCCTGCCGTTCGCGCGGACCGCGGCCGGCTTCTGGTCGACGACGCTCTCTCCCCTGCACGGCGCGATGGTCGCCGCGACGATCGCGCGCGGCGGCACGACCCCGCCACTGCACGTCGTCGAGCGCACACAGCTCGCGACCGGCGAAGAGGTGCCGCTCGCTGCACCGACCAGCCGTCGGGTCATCGACGAGCAGACGGCGCGCACGGTCGGCGAGATGATGGTGGGCACCACCGAGTGGGGCACCGCGCGGCTCGGGTTTCGCGACGAGCGCGGCAAGCCGCGACTGCCTGGCGTGCGCGTCGCCGGCAAGACCGGCACCCTGGCGCAGCACAAGCCGTATCGCGGCTACTCGTGGTTCGTGGGCTACGCTCCCGTCGAGAAGCCCGAGGTCGCGGTGGCGGTGTTGCTGGCCAACGGACCGCGCGCCAACCTGCGCGCGCACCAGATCGCGGCGCGCCTGCTGCAAGCATACTTCCACGGTGTGAAGGTGTTGCCACCGACGGTGGTGGCGTCGCGGTAACGAGCGCTATTCTTTGACGAACTCGACGCGGCGCGGGACCTTGTAGTGCGCGAGGTTCTTGGCGCAGTGATCGAGGATCTCCTGCGGCGTCGCGCGTGAAGTGGCCACGACGCTGGCGACGACGAGCGGGCCGCCGATCGGATCGTCGACCACCCGCACCTCGGCGCGATCGATCTTGCTGTACGACTCGAGGCACTCGCGCACCTCGCGCAGCGCGACGCGCTTGCCGTCAACCTTGACGGTGTCGTCCTCACGCCCCTCGAGGATGAGGCGGCCGTTCTTGTCGAGCCGCCCGCGATCGCCCGTGCGGAGCCAGCCCTGCGCGTCCACCGAGCCGATCGGCGTCTCGACCGTCTTCTTGACCCGCGCGCCGACGAAGCTCTCGGACACGGCCTTGCTCTTGACCCAGATCGGCTCGGCCTCGGTCGACGCGGCCGCCTTCTTCTTGGGATCGCTGCCGAAGCGCACCTCGACCCCTTCGATGAGCTTGCCGACGCTCTCGGAGGACGTGGGCTTGCGATCAATCGCGATGAGGCCCGCCTCCGTCGTGTGGTAGGTCGGCAGCACGCGGATGCCCCAGCGCTCCTTGAAGGCGTCGACGGTGGCGTCGGAGAGCGGCGACCCCCCCGCGAGGTAGCGCGGGTTCTTGAGCTTGAGCGGCTTGGCGGTCGGCACCTTGGCGAGGCCGGCGTAGAGCGTCGGCGACCCGGGCAGCACGTTGATCTCGTGATCCTTCAACACCTTGATCAGCCGGTCCGGTGCGATCTCGTCCTCGAGGTGCAGCGTCGCCTTGCGCTTGAGCGCCAGGACGAGCCCGAGGTGAAAGCCGTAGGCGTGATAGAGCGGCACCGTCGTCAGGATGCGATCGTCGGGCGTGATCTCGAGCGCCTCACCGGCGAGCTTGGCGGTCGCCTCGAGGTTGTCCTCGGTGCGCATCACGCCCTTGGGCTCGCCGTAAGGATCGTTGGTGAACAGCACCACCTCGGCCTTGCCCGGGGACTCCTTGGGCGCCTTGTAGATGTTGCAGGTCAACAGCGTCCGCTGCAGCTTGCGACGGCTCTCGATGTTCTCGCCGAGGATGGGCCGCGGCGCGACCGGACCCGCCGCCGCATCGATGCCGCCGCGCGGTCGCGTGATCAAGGCGCGGAGCGGGGCGCGCTCGAGGACGAACTGCAGATCGCGCGGCCCCGTCGTCGGATCGAGGGGCACGACGGTCGCCCCGATCTTCGACAACGCCAGCGCGAGGATGGCGAAGTCGTTGACGTTGCCGAGCATGAGCCCGACCCAGTGTCCCTTTTGAATCCCGAGGCTCTGGAACTCGAGGGCGCGACGCTCGACGCGGTGCTGGAGCCCGCGCCATGAGAGATAGGTGTCACGATAGACGAGCGCGCGAGCGCTGCCTCGATCCTTTGTTGCTGCGACCAACCACTGATAAAGAAGCATAGGCGGAGAGCCTCTAGGTATGGTAACCCGCGAGGCAGCTTAGATGATGGTGGCGGCTTCACGCAACTACGTGTGTCAGGTGGGGCGCTGGTCGCTGCCCGTGGCGCTCGGGTGTGCGGTGGCCGCGGCGGCCTGCCGGCCGTCGGCGCGCGGGCCTGGCGCCACCCTCGGCTCCGCAGCTCCAGGTGGAGCGACCGCGCCCGAGCCGGGGGCCAGCGGCGCCGCTCCAGCCCTGCCGCCGCGCGGCGGCCCCGTCGCTGCCGGACCCGCGGTTCCGCCCAACCAGCGGCTCGATGCGCTGGCCGAAGAGCTGCTCGCGTTCGATCTGGCGACCCAGCCGGTGCTCGGGACGTGGCTCGGCGTCCACTCCGGCGACGAGCGCCTCGACGATGTGCGCCTCGATCCGCAGGCCCAGCGCGCGACGCGCCTGCGCGCGCTGCAGGAGCGCCTGCGCCAGATCCCGATCGACGAGCTCGATCCGCTGCACCGCTACGATCGCATCGTCCTCGACGAGCAGATCGCGATCGAGCTGTTCGAGCTGGTCGAGCTGCGCCCGCTCGAGCGCTCGCCGCTATTCTACGCGGAGCTCGTGGCGACGAGCCTCGACGAGCTGCTGGCGCACGACAGCGACACGGTGGCCGAGGAGCTGCGCCCGCTGACCGCGCGCCTGTGGAAGATCCGCCCGTTCTTCGACGACGCGCGCCGCAACCTGCGCAACACCTCGAGCGAGCTGTCGGCGCGCCGCGCTATCGAGATTGCGCAGGCGACGCAGAGCTTCGTCGCTGACATCCTGCCGAAGATCCTCGGCCCCGTCGCCGAGGGCAAGCAGGCCGACGACTTTCGCGCCGCGTCGGCCGAGGCCGCCCGCGCCCTCGACGACTACGCCAACTGGCTGTCTCGCGAGCTGCAGCCGCGCGTGCGCGGCGAGCTCAGCCTCGGGCGCGAGCGCTACCTGCAGAAGCTGATGCTGCACACCGGCATCGAGAGCCCGCCCGAGCAGCTGCTCTTCCTCGCCGATGGTGAGCTGCGCGACTCCAAGCGGCGTGCCGAAGAGGCGACCAAGCAGCTGGTTGTCGGGCGTCCCACGACGGATGTGCAGCGGTTGATCGAGGACGATCATCCCAAGGCCGATGAGCTCCAGCAGGCCGCGGAGGCGACCTTGGCGCAGATCGTCTCCGATCTTCGAGACAAGGAGCTACTGGCGGTCGGGCCTGGAGAGGCGCCGACGCTGGTCGAGATGCCACCGGAGCGGTGGGGACTCGTGCAGCCGCGGCTGTCGGGGCTGCTCGAGACACGCCCGCGCCCCCCGGTGCTGCTCGTCGATCTCGTCGACAAGCGCTGGCCGGACAAGCGAAAGAACGAGCACCTGCGCGCGATGAACCGCGCCGCGCTGTGGCTGGCGATCGCGGACGGAGTGGCGCGCAGCGTGCTCCACGAGCGCAGCCGGCGCGCGCCGTCGACGCCGCTCAAGCTGCGCCAGGCGCCGACCCTCGTCGAGGGCTGGGCGCCGTTCGTCGTCCAGCGGCTGGTCGCGCTGTCGCCACCGTCGGAGGCGCGGCTGCGCTACGTCGAGGCGCGGCAGTGTGCGCTGCGCGCGGTGCGGTTGATCGCGGCGCTCCGCTACCACGCGCTCGGGCAGAAGCTCGACGACATCGTCCGCCTCTTCGCCGACGAGCTCGGCTTCGACGACTACTCGTCGCGGCGCGAGGCGGAGCGCGTCGCGCTCGATCCACTGTCGGGCATCGAGACCCTCGGTCGGGTCGAGCTCGAGCTCGTGCTCAAAGATCTACGTCGCGAGAACCCGACGCTGAGCACCGCGCAGCTGCTCGATCGGATGCTCGCGCACGGCACGCCGACCATCGGCGTGCTGCGAAAGCGCCTCGGTCTCGACGGAAAGTAGAACCTACGGTCGCCCGCCCGGGATCAGTCGGAATGTGCGGCGAACCCGCTCGCGACGAAGCGGCGCCAGCCCGGTCTGAAGCAGCTCCGACTCCGGGCAGCGCTTGAGCCCCTCCTCGAAGACGGCCACCGCCTCGTCGCTGCGATCGAGCGCGTCGAGCGCCGCGCCCTTCTCATAATAGATCTCTTCGAGCAGCCACTCGTCGCCGGTCTCGACGAGGCGCAGCGCCTTGTCGAGCACGCGGATCGCCTCTTCGTAGATCTCCATGTCGTAGAGGAGCGCGCCGCGCATGTACATCGCCTCGGCGCTCTTGGGGGCCAGCCGCAGCGCCTCGTTGGCGGCAGCCAGCGCGGCGACCTCGTCCTCGAGCGAGGAGAGCACCTGGCTCTTGAGCACCCAGGCCTCGGGCTCCTCGGGGCGGAGGCGCAGCGCGCGGTTCACCCGCTCGTTGGCCTCCCACAGCTCCGACGGCGACTCCCCCGAGCCGAGCAGCGAGCGGGCCATCTCGAGCGAATCCTCGTAGTCGTCCTGGCTCATTGAATTTCGCCCTTGCTCCAACCGTACACTCAAAGGTGTAGGCTAGCAGCCTCGATGGCCAGAACCCACTGCCTATTTTTCGTCGCGCTCTGCCTGCTGATGCCGTGGCGCGTCGCGCGCGCCGACGACAAGCGCATGGTCACAGACGGCGGCAAGGCGATGGGCACCGAGGTGCGGCTGACCGCGTTCACCGATGACGAGGTCGGCGCCCGTCGCGCCTTCGTGCTGGCGTTCGAGGAGATCCAGCGCATCGAGGCGCTGATGACGACCTGGCGGCCCGACAGCGAGGTGTCGAAGATCAACGCCAACGCCGGCAAGGCGCCGGTCAAGATCTCGGCCGAGACGATGGAGGTGCTCAAGGCGGCGCTCGAGGCGTCGCGCGTCTCGGGTGGCGTCTTCGACGTGACGTTCTACGCGATGAAGGGGCTGTGGAAGTTCGACGAAGATCTCGAAAAGAAGCTGCCCGATCCGGCGGAGCTCAAGCGGCGCCTTGCGCTCGTCAACTATCGCGACCTCGTCCTCGACGAGAAGCACCACACGGCCTTCTTGCGGCGGGCCGGCATGGCGATCAACTTGGGAGGCATCGCCAAGGGCTACGCCGTCGATCGCGCCGCGGCGATTCTGAAGCGCGCCGGGTTTGGCGACGCGCTCGTGCAAGCCGGCGGCGATCTGCTGTGTATGGGTAGCAAGGGGGGGCGTCCGTGGACCGCGGGGATCCGCGATCCGCGCGGCGCGCCGACCGATCCGTTCGCGACGCTGCAGCTCGTCGATCGCGCCTTCTCGACCGCGGGCGACTACGAGCGCTTCTTCTTCGTCGACGGCAAGCGGTACCACCACATCCTCGATCCGCGCACCGGCTATCCGGCGACCGCGGCGCGCTCGGTGACGATCTACGCCAAGACGGCGCTGCTCGCCGACGCGCTCGACGACGCGGTGCTGATCTTGGGCCCAGAGGCGGGGCTCAAGCTGCTCAAGCACTACCCCGACGTGGGCGCGGTGATCGTCGACGGCAAGAACCGCGTCCACATCACGGACAACCTGAAGAACCGGGTCGTCGTACAGCATCCCCCGACGGACGCGCCGTAGCTTGGCGCTGCCGATCAGGCGTGGTGGTACGGCTCGCCTTTGATGATCGTCAGCGCACGATAGAGCTGCTCGGTGGCGACGAGGCGGGCCAGGCGATGCGGCAGCGTGCCCTTGCCGAGCGACCACAGATAGTCAGCTTGCTTGACCAGCTGCGCAGGCACGCCGTCGGCGCCGCCGATGACGAAGGCGATGCCGTTGACGCTCTGATTCATGAGGGTGCGCAGGCGCTCGGCCAGCTCCTCGCTGGTGAGCTGCTTGCCGCGACTGTCGAGGACCCAGAGCTGCATGCGCTCAGGGATGCGACGCACGAGCTCGGCGTCGTCCTTGACCTCGAGCTCGGTGAAGGGGAGGCGTGCGCCGATCCGCTTGGCGTATTCGGCGCAGCCCTCCTTGGCCCAGCTCTCCTTGAGCTTGCCGACGGCGACGAGCGCGAGCTTCACATCGCGTACGCGTCGTGGGCGCGGTAGCGGCTCTCGGCCGGCACCTTGAGCTCGACGGTGCGCGCCTCGGACCACAGGCTCTCGAGATCGTAGAACTCGCGGAGCGGGTGGTAAAAGACGTGCACGATGAGATCGCCGTAGTCGAGCAGCGTCCACTGTCCGTCGCGCTTGCCCTCGACGCTCTTGGGCGAGCGACCGAACTGGTTGCGCAGCTCGGTGCGGATCCCGTCGGCGATCGCTTGCGCGTGCCGGTCGGATCGGGCCGAGAGGATGAGGATGTGGTCGGTGTAGCTCGCTTCGCCGGAGACATCGAGCAAGACGGGCTCGAGCCCCTTCTTGTCGAGCGCAGCGTCGACGGCAGCCAAGGCCAGTTTCGTGTCAGCGGGTTGGTGTTGCAATCGTCGGGTCCCCCTTTCCTTCCTTCTTACGGCCCAGCACTACGTGCTAAGCACGGATCTGGCCGTCTCCTAGCACGATGAACTGCGTCGTGGTCAGCTCTTCGGCGCCCATCGGGCCGTAGGCGTGGAGCTTGGTCGTCGAGATGCCGATCTCGGCGCCGAGGCCCAGCTCGCCGCCGTCGGCAAAGCGCGTGCTCGCGTTGTGCAGCACGGTCGAAGAGTCGAGCGCGCCGAGGAACGTCGCGGCGCGCGCTGCGTCCTCGGTGACGATCGCCTCGGTGTGGTTCGAGGAGAAGCGCTGGATGTGGGCGATCGCTCCATCGACCCCGTCGACGACGCTGAGGGCGCAGACGAGATCGAGGAACTCGCGATGAAAATCGTCCTCGGTCGCCGCCGCGATCGACGGCAGCACGGCGCGGGCGCGCTCGTCGCCGCGCAGCTCGACCTTGGCGAGGCGCGCCTGGAGGAGCGGCAGGAAGCGCGCCGCGATTGCCTGATCGACGAGGATCGTCTCGACGGCGTTGCACACACCCGGGCGCTGGGTCTTGGCGTTGTCGCAGATCGCCAGCGCCTTGTCGAAGTTGGCCGCGCCGTCGACGTAGATGTGGCAGTTGCCGCGGTAGTGCTTGATCACCGGGACGCGCGCGTGCTCGGCGACGAAGCGGATGAGCGCCTCGCCGCCGCGCGGGATGCAAAGATCGATGTCGTCCTCCATCTGGAGGAGCGCGCGCATCGCCTCGCGATCGGTGGTCGGGACGAGCTGCACGACCTCGGCGGGCAGGCCCGCCGCGACGAGGCCGCGGCCGACCGCGCGGCCGAGCGCCTGGTTCGACTCGAAGGCCTCCGAGCCGCCGCGCAGGATGACCGCGTTGCCCGAGCGCAGGCAGAGCGCGGCCGCGTCGACGGTGACGTTGGGGCGCGACTCGTAGACGATCAAGATCACGCCGAGCGGGATGCGGCGGCGCTGGACGACGAGGCCGTTGGGGCGCGTCGTCGACTTGACGATCGCGCCGACGGGATCGGGCAGCGTCGCGACCTCGCGGACGGCGGCGACGATCGCGGCGAGGCGCTTGTCGTCGAGGCGCAGCCGATCGACCAGCGGCGGCGAGAGGCCCGCCGAGATGGCGCGCTCGACGTCACGGCGGTTGGCGTCGAGGATCGCGGCGCCGTCGGCCTCGAGGCTGCGCGCGATCGAGAGAAGAACCGCGCTGCGCTCCTCGGGGGTCAACCGCGCCAGCCGCCGGCCAGCGGGTCGCGCGGCACGGGCGAGAGCGGCGAGGTCGGTGGGCGCGGTGGTCATTCGTAGATCGTCTATTTAACGATAACAGACGATCAAAAATTGCAAACCCCCTGGTCGCGGTTCGCGGGGTCGTGGGTGCGCTTCGAGAGCTGCGGCGGCGAAGGGGCGAGGGGCGCGCGCCTCTCGGGGGTTCGCGGCCCGGCAAGCGGGCCACGACCCCCTACGGCGCACGCTCGCCCGTTCGCCGG
>CAZPEY010000206.1:0-10115 GCA_964585665.1 uncultured Polyangiaceae bacterium
GACACCGCGAACATGATGAGGAAGTAGAGCAGCAGAGGCACCGCGATGCGCACCACGTCGAGCGGCAGCTGCACGATCGTCTCGCCCTTGAGCGAGAACATGACGACGATGGTGAAGAGCAGGGCGACGAGCGTCAGCGGGCCGATGCGCGACGCGAAGTGCGTCTCGTACCAGTCGCGGCCGCGCCTGGCGACGAGGATGCGGCGCGTGAGGAAGCCCAGGAGGAACGGCACGCCAAGGTAGAGCGCGACGCTCTGCGCGATGTCGACGATCGAGACGTTGACCACCGCGCCGTGCAGGCCCAGCCAGCGCGGCAGCAGCGTCGCAAAGAAGTAGGCGTAGACGGAGAAGAACAGCACCTGAAAGATCGAGTTGAAGGCGACGAGGCCGGCGCAGTACTCGCGGTCTCCCTTGGCCAGATCGTTCCAGACGATCACCATGGCGATGCAGCGCGCCAGCCCGATCAGGACGAGCCCGAGCATGTACTCGGGCTTGTCGCGCAGGAAGAGCAGCGCGAGACCGAACATCAACACCGGCCCGACGATCCAGTTCTGGACCAGCGACAGGACGAGGACGCGCGGGTTGCGGAACACACGGCCGAGCTCCTCGTAGCGCACCTTGGCGAGCGGCGGGTACATCATCAGGATGAGGCCGACGGCGATCGGGATCGACGTCGTGCCGACGCTGAGGCGGCCGAGCAGCTTGGGGAACCCCGGGGCGAGGAAGCCGAGCGCGATGCCGAGCGCCATCGCAGCGAAGATCCACAGGGTCAGGAAGCGATCGAGGAAGGACAGCCTACCGGCGATGCCAGGAGAGCTCATGGGCATGCCTATTATCGTAAAATGACGATAAAGAGAAGAAGTCCGCCCTCAGATGCCGCCGATCAGGGCCTTGAGCCTGCGCAGGCCGCGCGGCTCGATGCAGTAGCAGACGCTCGGCCCCGCGACCTCGCCTCGGATGAGGCCGGCCTCCTTGAGGACCTTCAAGTGCTGCGACACGGTGGACTGTGCCAGTGGCAGCTCTTCGACGATATCGGCGCAGATGCAGGCGTCTTTGCGGACCAGCAGTCGGAGGATCTTGATCCGTGCGGGGTGGCCGAGGGCCTTGGTGAGATTCGCGAGCTCGTCGTCTGCGGCGTCGCCCTCGATGGGGCGCAGATCGGGTGCGTCGTCGGCTGGGGGACAGCAGGCGGGGGGGCGAGACATCGTTGGTAGACGATAACCGAGATCAGGCGTTGCGGAACGTCTCCATGACGTCCTTGAGGAGCTGCATGCCCTCGTCCTTGCTGCGCTGGAAGGCGTTGCGACCCATGATCGAGCCGAACCCGCCGCCCGCGGCGATCTCCTTGACCTCGGCCAGCACCGATGGCGTGTCCTTGGCCTCGCCGCCCGAGAAGATGACGATGCGCTTGCCGTTGAACGCCGACTGCACGACGTGGCGGATGCGGTCGGTCAGCGTCTCCGTCGGGATCTTGGCCTTCTCGAAGGCCTTCTTCATCTCGTCCTGGAAGATGCTGTTCTTGGGCGGCTTGACCTTGACGATGTGCGCCCCGAGCTGACAGGCGATCTGCGCCGAGTAGGAGATGACGTCGATCGACTGTTCGTGCTCCTTGGGGATGCCGGCGCCGCGCGCGTAGGCCCAGAGCACCGTCGGGATGCCGTAGCTCTTGCCCTCTTCGATGAGCTCGCGGATCTGCTCGTACATCGTGTTGCGCGCCGACGAGCCGGGGTAGATCGTGAAGCCGATCGCAGCGCAACCGAGGCGGAGCGCATCCTTGACCGAGCCCGTCACCGCCGAGCACGGCTCGTTCTTCGACAGCGTGTCGGAGTTGTTGAGCTTCAAGATGAGCGGGATCTCGCCGGGGAACGAACCCGCCACCGCCTCGATGAAGCCGAGCGGCGCCGCGTAGGCGTTGCAGCCCGCCGCGATGGCGAGGCCGATGTGATAGTCCGGATCGTAGCCGGCGGGGTTCGGGCCGAACGAGCGCGCCGGACCATGCTCGAAGCCCTGGTCGACGGGCAGGATCACCATCTTGCCGGTGCCGCCGAGCGAGCCGTGGTTGAGCAGGCGCGCCAGGTTCGAGAGCGTGCCGGGGTTATCGGATGGATAGCCGGAGAGGATTTGACGGACGCGTTCGCTATTCATGGCGGGGAATATAGCCAGAAACGAAAAACGGGAAACGGGTGCCGTGGCCGCGGGGGGCGGGTTCGGAGCAGGCGCGTGCGTCAGCCGCCGAGGCCCGGGCGGATCCAGAAGCGCCACTCTCCGTCCCCGGCGCGCGAACCGAGGAAGAAATCCGGCACCGACGAGAGCGCCCAGAAGCGCTGGCGATCGTCCCAGATGTCGAGGCGATCGTCGACGATGTGGTTGCCGCTCGGCGTCGCGTAGATGACCCACTCGCCGGGGGTGAGGATCATGCGCAGTCGATCGGCGGGCGCCTTGTGCGGGATGCCCCACGTGACCGGGGCGCGGTTGATGAACTCCCCGAGGTCCCCGCCTTCGGGCGGCGCGCCCTTCCAGCGCAGCACGCTCTTGGGAAAGCGGCGTAGCAACTCGGCGAGCAGCTTGGTGCGCTGTTCGCCGATGTCGAGCTTGTTGAACACGCCCTTGCGCGTGCCGATCACCCAGACCGGACCGCCCGCCGAGGGGTGCAGCGCGCGCGTGTAGGCGACGCCTTCGCCGAAGTCGATGCCGAGCAGGGAGACCACGCCGCGATCTTCCTCAAATCTCCGGCGAAAGTCGACCGGCGTCGAGCAGTCGTCGCGTCGCCGCGAGGAGCTCGCCGAACGGCGCCAGCTTCGAGAGGAACGCCGCGCCTCGGAGTCGACTACGCACCGGATCGCCCCCCGCGGTCATGACCAGCACAGGGATCGTCGCCAACCCTGGGTCTGCGAGCTGCGCGTCGCGGAAGGCGTACCCGTCCATGCCGGCCATCATGAGGTCGAGGATGAGGAGCGCTGGGAGGGGCGCCCCGCTGCGCAGGATCGCCAGCGCTGCCTCGCCGCTCTCCGCGCCGGTCGCGCGATAGCCTGCCGCAGCGAGCACCTCGACGCACGACGCACGAAAGTCATCGTCGTCGTCGATCACCAGCACGCTCTCCGCGGTGGTGGGCTCTAGCGATGCCACGGGATCTCGACCAGGAAGGTGGAGCCCGCGTTCGGCTGGCTCTCGATCTTGATGGTGCCGCCGATGCGCTGCGCGCTCTGCTGGGCGATCCACAGGCCGAGGCCCAGGCCGCTGTAGGTCCGGGGGCTGACTGCGCGCTCGAAGGGCTCGAAGACGCGTCGCTGGTCGGCCGCCGCGATGCCGATGCCCTGGTCGCGAACGGCGATGGTGATCCGATCGCTGCCCTCGGTGATCGACACGTCGATAGGGCGCCCGCGACCGTACTTGATCGCGTTCGACAGGAGGTTGGTCAGGATGTGCTCGATCCGGTGCACGTCGAAGCGCCCCATCAGCGACGGCGCGCCGCCGATGGTGATCGCGCTGCCCTCGCGGTGCGCCAGCTCTGTGAAGAGCTGTGCCGTAGTGTGGACGAGCGCGACGAGATCAACCTCCTCGAGCTCCGGCTCGAAGTGACCCGCCTGGATTCGCGTGAGGTCGAGGAGCTGCTCCGAGAGTCCGGCGAGGCGGCGCACCTGACGCTCGCACACGGTGAGCCACTCGCCCATTCGCTGTGCCGTCGCGTCGCCCTCGGTGCGACAGCGATCCAGCATCGATTGCAGCTTGAGCTGCAGCGTGGCGATGGGGGTGCGGAGCTCGTGGGACGCGATCGACAAGAAGTTGTCGCGCGTACGCTCGGCGGTGACCTCGCGCGTGATGTCGATGAAGGCGATCACGATGTGCGTGATCTGGTCCGCCTCATCGAAGACCGGCCTCGCCTGCGCGCGGATGTCGACGCGCTGGCCGTCGCCGCGGTGGATGACGATGTCGTCGACCGTGACGGTGCGACGCTCGCGCAGCGCGCGCATGAACGGCATTCGATCTTCGGGGTACAGCGCGCCCTGGCGGTCGTAGATCCCGTAGGGCTCGGCGTACTGCCCCGCGACGACGTCGCTGCGGCCAGCCTGTCCCATGATCTCCGCGAACCGGCGGTTGGCGTAGATGAACTCGCCCGATGGGGCGCGGGCCGCCCAGATCCCCACCGGCAGATCATCCGCGATTGAGGCAACGAGCTCGCGTGACCAAGGCCCCTCTGCATCCCCCATGGGGACTACTTAACCACGCGGCCCCCCCTAGCGGAAGCGGGGACCATGCAGCCAACCGACCAGGGCCGTTCGAGCGCCGCGCGTGACTGGCGAGACTCGGTGGAGATGGAACGCCGGGAAGACGGTGATCGCGCCACGCTGTCGGATCTGCTCCCGATAGCTCGCGTAGCCGGCTGCGCCGCCGAAGTCCTGGTGGTACATGGCGAACTCGAGGTTGCCTCCGTCGTAGCTCGCCGGATCGCAGAGCTGGATCGTGAAGCTGAGCTTGCGCGATTGCATCTCGGCCGTCGCGTTGTCGAGGTGCCAGTCGAAGTGCCCGCCACCCTCGTAGCGCATCGCCGCGACGGGATCGTGATCGACGAAGCTCCACGCCTCGAACTGGTAGTAGGTGTTGTTGGTCTCGATCAGCCAGTCTGTGAGCCGCTGCAAGAGCGCTGCATCGCGGACCTCCTGTAGGAGGCAGCGTCGCAGCTCGTGATCGACGCCGGGTCCGACGGGCGAAGCGACGCGTGCATCGCGCCACGGTTGTGCGTCGAGCGTCGCGAGGAGCTCGTCACACTCTTCTGCGGTGAAGAAGGGAAGACAGAGGACGTTGGTGGCGGGGTTGGCGTACACGCCGCGAGCGTACCCGGTTAGGGCATGTCGAAGAAGTCGACGAGCGCGCGGGTCAGCCGGTAGCGGTTGCGCTCGAGCAGGGCCCACTTGCCGAGCTCCGGCAGCACGACGAAGGCGCGGTGCGGCGGCGACAGGCGGCTGAAGAAGTCGAGTCGATCGCGCATCGTGTCGGGGCCGCCGTCACGCTCACCCTGCAGCACCAGCGTCGGCACGGTCAGATCCTGCGGCTCGACGGGCGAAGCGCGCTGCGAATCGAGCACCGCTCCATTGGGGGAGTCGGGATCGAGGCGGGCGCAGACGTCGGCGCGACGGCGCGCCAGCTCGGGCTCAAGATCGCCGTCGTCGGGCTTGAGGCTCGCGGTCGAGAGGCTGTTCTTGCGGCTCGGGTACTGCGGCGCCTGCTTGCCCGAGTCGTGCAGCTGATAGCGCATCCCGAAGAGCGCGAGGCGACCGACCTTGTTCGGCTTCTGGGCGGCGAAGAGTCCCGCGACCTGCGCGCCCCACTGGAAGCCAAAGACGTGCACCTTCTCGACCCAGCGGAAGGCACGGATGTAGTCGACGGCGGCGTCCACGTCACCGACGGTGGACGAGGCCTCCGACCAGTCGCGATCGCTCTTCGCCGAGGCGCCGAAGTTGTGCAGATCGACCGCCCAGACGTCGAAGCCCTCGTCGGCAAGCGCGTCCATCAGCGAGGCCTGCGGCACCGGATCGAAGGTGCAGCGGCTCGACCAGGTGCCGCCGTGGATCAGCAACACGACGCGGCCGTTGCCCTTCCAGTTCTTCTCCTCCGACGGAGCCCACCGCTCGTAGAGCGCCAGGCGAACACCGTCGCGCTCGACCTTGTGCTCGCGGGAGCGCTTCTCGCGCTTGGGCGCCGGGCCGTTGGCGAGCGCCGTCGAAGCGGACAGCAGAACAGCAAACAGGGCAGTCAAGGCGGTCATTGGTCGCATGGCGCAGGCTCCATAACCCTAAGTCGAACTTTCCGACACCGGTTTCGTCGGTCTGTTGCGCGAGCCCCGCTGGCTCAGCGCGACGGCAAACAGCATCAGCAATCCCCCTCCAGCTCCCCGCATCCCAGGCCACTCCTCTGCGCCGTCGGAGATGAGGCCTATCAGCGTCGCGACGGGTGCTTCAAGCGAAAAGATAATCGTGGCGTGCGTTACGTGCATCCGCGGCAGCGCCCAGTTCTGCAGCAGGAAGGTCACCACGGTCCCCAGCGCCGCCATGTACAAGACGCCGAGCGCGGCACCGACATTCATCGGCTGACGGAGCGAGGTGAGATCGAGGCCGACCAGCGGTCGTAGCGCGAGCGCGCCGAGCAGGACGACCGAGAAGCAGGCGGTGGTGGCGATCACCTGCGCGAAGGTGAGGGTCTTGGAGTCGTGGCGGGAGGAGCGGCGCGACGTCTCGAGGATCGTCACCGCGTAGATCAAGGCCGACACGATGGTCAGGAGGTCGCCAGGGTTGAGCGCGCTGCCGTCGCTGGGGAAGGTCAGCAGGCCGAGACCGACGGTGGCGATCCCGACGGCGAAGAGCTGCAGCCGCTGGCTCGGCTGGCGATAGAGGACGAGCCCGAGGAGCGGCACCATCGGCATGTACAGCGAGGTGATGAACGCCGACTTGCTCGCGGTCGTGTAGACCTGGCCGACGAGCTGGAAGGTCAGGCCGAGGGCGTTGAGCGCGCCGAGCACGAGGCCGTCGCGCACCAGATGCGGCCGACCCCGCTCTCGAGCGAGGTGTCGCCCGAAGACGAGCAGCAGCAGCACGGCCGCGACCACGTAGCGCAGCAGGAGGTACGGTACCGGCGGGATGACCCGGACGACGTGCTTGCTGACGACGAAGGTCGAGCCCCAGATCAGCGTGACGAGGAAGAGGACGAGGCCGGGCGGCATGGACGAAGGGCCGTCGCTAGCGCCCGGCGATGGCGTTGCGCGCTAGCACATCGCACCGCTCGTTCTCGGGGACGCCGGCGTGGCCTGCGACCTTGACGAGGGTGATGCGCGGCCGCCCCTTCATCGCCGCCTTGATGTGGGCGATGAGCTCCTGGTTGGCCTTGGCCTTCCAGTTCTTCGACAAGACACCGATCGCGTAGGACGAGTCAGTGTGGATGCGCAGCGGGCGATCGGGCGGCGCCACCTCGATGGCGCGCAAGATCGCGGTCAGCTCGGCGATGTTGTTGGTGCCCGTGCCGAGGTACTCGCCGAGCTCCTGACGCGGCGGCCCGAGGATGACGACGCCGATGCCCATCGGACCCGGGTTTCCGGTGCACGCGCCGTCGGTGTAGATGTGCAGCGCGTGGTGATCAGTGGCGTGGTGCGCGTGGTGCTCCTCGGCCGCGTCGTGCTTGGCGCGCCCCTTCGGCGCCGCCTTGCTCGAAGCGACCGGGGCAGGCGCGTCGCCGCCGAACTCGTCGTTGGGCTTGCGCTCGACGATCAGCGCCGGCTCGAGGTTGCTCGACGAAGCGCGGTAGGCCTTGCCGCCCGGACGATAGAAGATCTCGACGCGGCCGGTCTTGTCGGCGACGAGCTTGCCCGCCTCGTCGATGTGAGCCCACACGGTCTCCCCGCGCAGCCGTCGAGTCTCGTATGGCACGCGCGCAACCTACACAATCTTCACAGCGTCGGGAAGCGCTCCCAGCCGTCGGCCTGTCGAAGCCGCGCGTTGTACTCGCAGAACGAGGTCGGCACGCCGCGCGTGTCCATCAGGTGATGGCAGCAGTTGGCGATCCGATCTTGATCGTAGGTGAAGCGATCCATGAACGGCTTGACCGCGACGGTGAACATGTCCTGCGAGCGGACGAGCTTCTTGCCGAGAGACGCGATCGCGCGCTTCAAGCTGAAGCCGTCCTGCTGGCCGACCGCGCGGCGCAGCTCGTCGGTGGAGAGCAGCGTGCGGTAGGAGACCTGATCGACGACCTTGGGCAGATCGACGTAGCGGACGATGTTGTGGACGATCCCGAAGCGGCGCAAGAACAGCGTGATCCAGCCGCAGTTGGGATGGCTGCACGGGATCGGCACGAAGTCGCGCTCGGCGACGCGCGCCCCGGCCTGGCGCGTCACTGCCTTGATCACGTCGGACATCGTCAACCGGTGCAGCGGATCGGGCGGCAGATCGTAGCGACCCGAGTAGGTCGCCGGCTGGAGCGCGACGACCTTGACGTGCTCGTAGCGCAGCGCCAGGTCGATGACGTCGCCCACCTCGTCGTCGTTGATCCCGGCCGACAGCGTCATCGTCAGCTGCATGAAGACGCCGAGCTCGCCGAGGTTCTCGATGGCGCGGCGGCGCTGGCGCTGCGGCGTCGCGTCGCGCATGGCGCGATCGGTCGCGTCGCGCACGCCGTCGAACTGCAGCAGCACCATGAGCTTGTGCTTGTAGGTCGCCAGGCGCGTCGCGATCTCTGGCTTGGCGACGAGCAGGCCGTTGGTCGGAAGGTAAACCTTCTTGACCAATGGATGATCGACGAGCGCCGCCAGGATCTCCCAGAACTGCGGATGGAGCAGCGCCTCGCCCCCGGTGAGCTGCACCGAGTCCAGTCCGCCCTTCTGCTTGGCCAGCGCGTCGAGGTGGGCGATGAGCTGGTCGGCCGGGACGACGCGATCGCCCTTGGCGTCCGAGTAGCAGACCGTGCAGGCGAGGTTACAGGCGTTGGTGACCTCGACGAGGATCGTGCAGGTCTTGTTGCCCATCTGGCCCGTCTGATCCGCGGGGCCATCGCCCAGCGCCTCCGCCAGCGGCGACGGCGTGTCGCAGGACTCGCCGGGGCCGCAGCACGCTCCGTCGTCCTGACCGGGCAGCGCGAAGGTCGGGATGTCGAAGACGCGGCTCTGATCGAAGACGCGTCCGGAGCGATCCTTGTTCGAGACGAAGTAGTAGCGCTCGTCGTTCTCGACCAGCGACTCTTGGGGGCCGTGCTGGGCGCAGACCCGGCGCAGGTAGACGCGTCCGTCGCGGCGGACGACGGCGGCCGGCGCGTGCTGCAGGCAGGTCGGGCAGAGGGTGATCGTGGTCTTGACCAGGATCTCGTCGCTGCGCAGCGCGAACATCGCGCGCACCGCGGGCTCCTCCTGTTGCTGCAGCTCGGTCGAGAGCTGCTGCAGGCGCGACCTCGGGGGGGAGCTCGGCTGGACGATCTTGAGCGCGCCGAGGCGACGCGGCGGAGCGGTCGTAGGCTCAGGCAAGGGCGAGCTCTCCTTCCATGACCAGCGCGCCGGCGTAGAAGCGCAGCCGTTCGGTGTGCGTGCCGACCTCGGGAAAGCGGCGCAGGAAGCGCCGCACCTGGCGCGTCGAGAACAAGAGGTTGGCGCGCCGCTCGGCCGCTTCGTGATGGGCGAAGACCGCGGCGCGCTCCCCGAGCGTCAGCAGATCGCGGGCCGCCTCGGCGGTGTAGCGTCCGTGGCGCTCCTCGTCGGCGAGTACGCTGCCGACGACGCTCGTCACGCCGCCCGGCGCGGCGCGCGCGCAGGCCTCGGCGTGGAACTCGAGCGAGCGGGTGATCCGCTTCTCGAGAAAGTGCGCGTGGCAGAGGAAGTGCGCGACGCGGCGGGTTCGCTCCCCGCTGCTCATCAGGGGGACTGGAGCGATCGCGAACGACTCGCGTGTGCAGGCGCGGATCGCGTTGTTGAACACGTCGAGCCCGTAGAAGTCCTCGAGCGGTTGGTCAAGCAGCTTGACGGCTCGTTCGTAGAGCTGTGCGTGACGCGCCTCATCGGCGCGGTGGCGCGTCATCTCGGCCCGCAACGCCTCGTCGGGAGCCGCCTCGATCGGGAAGTAGTCGAGGACGTGCTCGGGGTGGCGCTCGCCGGCCCGATAGAGGTTGAGCACCCACGCGTGCGTCGCCGGATGGCGCACCAGGGCGTCGTGCCAGAGGCGCTTTCCAGTTGTGACGAGCAGCTCGGGGATCATCGCGGGTGGCGCGCTAGTGGCGGCTGCACATGAACAGGATGAGGCCGAACAGCGCGAGCGCGCCGACGAAGAGGATGCCGGTCGTCCACAAGAAGATCTTGAGGCAGCCGCCGGCCAGCGAGCCGCCGCCGCGCTTCTCGGAGCGGCTGGTCATCAGGTTGGGCACGTCCTGCGGGTTCGGATCGTCGGGATTCAAGTCAGCTCCTTGCCACCTCGGCGCGCACGAGCTTGCGGGTCCGCGCCATCGACCAAAGACCGCAGCCTACCATCAAAACGCAGGCGACTTGATACACCGAGCTGCCGTAGACGAGCTTGGGCGTCTCCCGGAGCGGCTCCAAGGCGAAGCGGAACACGCCGTAGACGACGAGGTAGAGGGCGAAGAGCTGGCCC
>CAZPEY010000207.1:0-10054 GCA_964585665.1 uncultured Polyangiaceae bacterium
GAGGTGCCGCCGCTGCGCGAGCGGCTCGACGATCTGCCGCTGCTGGTCGAGCACTTCCTGCGCAAGCACCACCGGCCTCGACCCGGTGTGGCGAGCCGGCGGCCGCCGCGGCTCTCCGAGGGCGCGATGGCGGTGTTCAATCGCTATGCGTGGCCGGGCAACATCCGCGAGCTCGAGAACGAGATCGAGCGCCTGCTGGTGCTCGGCGGGGAGCTCGACGAGCTCCCCGAGGAGCTGCTGTCGACGCGCCTGCGCGAGGCGGTGAGCGGCGGCGCCTCGAGCGGGGCGGCGCGGCCCAGCCTGTCGAAGAGCCTCGCGCAGGGGACGCTCAAGGCGGCGGTCGAGACCGTCGAGCGCGAGATGATCCACCAGGGGCTGATCCGCACGCACTGGAACAAGTCGCAGCTCGCCAAGGAGCTCGGGATCTCGCGCTCGAACCTCATCGCCAAGGTGCAGCAGTATGGGCTGGAGAAGGACGGGCTGTCAGAGAGTCAAGAGGATTGACTAGCTCGTCCGGCGGCGGCGGGCGATGCGTGCGCCGAGGACCAGGAGCACGGCCGCGACGACGAGCAGCGAGGCGTCGAGCTCTCCGTCGCCCGCGACGCGGCAGCCGCCCTGGTCGCTCGGCATCATGGGCGTGGTCGCGGGGCGGTACTGCTTGGCGCAGGCCTCGACCTCGTCGGGAGCGCCCAGGCACAGCGCGGGGCGGAGGCTCTCGCCGGAGGTCGCCGTGTTGACGAGGTAGAAGATCGCCTCGTCCGCGGAGCCGACGTCGACGGCGAGCGTCTTGCCGTCGGTCGACGCGACCGGCGTCGCGATGGCGTCGCCGGTGCGCAGCGCGACCAGCAGCTTGAGCGGCGCACCGTCGATGCCAGCGTCGAACACCAGCTCGGCGGCGAGCCGCGCCCGCCCGCCAGGTGCGACCCCGAGGTAGGTGGTCGCCGACGGGAAGACGCGCTGGCTCGGCTTGTCGAGAGGCGCCGTCACCGCCTCGATCTTGACCAGCGGATAGCTGGCGCCGCGCTGATAGGCGACGCTCGGGTTGGCGCGCTTGCCGGTGTAGAGATTCCAGCTCGCGAACGTGACGAGCTCGTCGCCGAAGCTCGTACCGTGTTGGGTGAGGATCGGACCGAGCGCGGCGAACCAGTCGGTCGCGCCGTCGCTGGCTGTCCACAGCTCCTCGAGGATCGGCGGCGTGAAGCGCTCGCTGAGGAACTCGAAGAAGATCGCGGCGCCATAGCTGAAGGGATCGACCGGGCCGGTCTGGGGCAGATAGAGCGAGCGATCGCAGCGGTCCAGAAATCCACCGACGAAGCCCTCGAAGTCCTTGAGCGTCGGATCGAAGTACTCGGTCGCCCACACCGCGCTGCCCTCGACGAAGATCGTCGTCTCGCTGTTGTCGTACGCGGCCTGCACGGCGTGGAAGTACTCGTGGCTCGCGAGCACGCGGTCGGCGTACTCCACCGACGGGTAGCCGTAGCCAGCGAAGTCGTTCTCCTGGACGATGAAGCCCGAGCAGCGCTGCTCGCCGTCGCACGACTCGCGGCGATACGCGCCATCGGCGCTCTTGCCGAAGTCGACGAGGTAGACGTCGAAGCGCCCATCGCCGCCGTGGCCGCCAGCGTTGTTGACGTCGGAGAGCACTGGCCGGAAGCCCTTGTCGGTGTAGAAGGCCGCGACCTGCTCGTAGAGCGCCGCGAGGGCCTCGACCCGATCCGGGACATCGTTGGTGTTGGCGTCGGTCGTTGGGACGGCGTTCGAGCCGGAGCGCGTGTAGAAGATGCGGAAGTTGCCCGCCGACGAGTCGTAGCTCTCCACGACGTCCCCGGCGTCGAACCGGAACGGCTCGTTGCTGTTCGGCGTGTCGGGCCGATCGGCGCGCGCCGCCGTCAGCCAGCCGAGCGCGAGCGCTGCGACGACGAGCGCCCTCACGGCAGGAAGGCCCACTTGACCACCAGGTTGCCCGCACCCGAAGAGCCGCTCGGGAGCTGACCGGTCGTGTCGCAGGTCTCCTGCACCGTCGGCGAGTAGTAGGATTGGACAAGAAACTTGACCTTCTTGCCGCCGCCCACCGTCAGGACGAAGACGTTGTCGGTCATCGCGACGCAGCTCGAGTAGCTCCAGAAGCTCTGCAGCGCGACGCCGGGGCTGCCGAGGCCCGAGCCGTCGGGGACGTACTCACAGGTCGCGTCCGGATCGCTGAAGTACTCCTCGGTGCGCTCGTCGAGACCCGTCGGTGCCGAGGTGAGGCCGTCGAACGTCGTCGACGCGGCGGTGCGCGCGACGGTCACGCAGCCCGGACCGGAGATCCCCCCGTTGGTGCGGATGACGAAGCGGCGGAAGGCGACGTCCCACTCGGTCGAGTCGAAGGCAGCCTCGTCGGACAGGTCGAGGCGCTGCAGGCCGGTCGCGGTGAACTTGGCGTAGACGTAGGACTTGGTCGGGGACAGGCCCCCGGCGGTCGCGTCGATCTTGGTCGTGAACACGCCGCCGCCGGCGTCGGTGTTCTCGACGGTCGCAGTGTTGACGGTGCTGAACAGGCCGAGCTGCTGGATCGACTGATCCGTGCACTTGACCGTGTGCGGAACGCACGCTGGCGCGAGCAGGTCGGCCTGGTTGCCGTTGCCGTTGTCATTGGTGTTGCAGGCCGACAAAGTGATAAGGGAAGCGAGCGTGAAGACGATGTGGATACGCATGGTGCCAATCTTCGTGGTGCTCCTTGGGTTGACGGCTCGACAGGCCGGAGCGCAGGTCCCATCGGGCGTTACGGCGGGAGTATTGGCAGACCTTGGCAAGAAGCGCGAGGTGGTTCGTATCGCCGGGCCGACGATTCGTCACCGAGACGGAGAGCTGCAGCGGGCGCGCTTCGCAGACATCGCCAGCGGCAAGAGCGCGGCGGCGTACTTCGGCCGGCGTGCCGTCGTCGAGCTGGCAGGCGACGCCCAGGACGAGGCCCTCGGGGTGCGGCGGATCCGGCCGGTGATGGCGGCGCGCGGGCTGTGGCTCGTCGAGAGCACGCGCGGAGAGGACGGCCTTGCCCTCGCCGAGCGCCTGCAGCGCGCGCCGGAGTTCGGACGCCTGGTGCGGCAAGCCCTCCCCGATCTCTACTTCTCGCGAACGCTGCACGCGACGCCGCCATCCACGAAGCCGAACGATCCGCGCTACAGCGGCCAGTGGTACCTCGAGCGCATCGGCATCGAGGCGGCGTGGCAGATCTCGCGCGGCAGCAAGGACGTCACCGTCGTGGTGATCGACAACGGCTGCGATCTGCAACACCCGGATCTGGTCAAGAAGCTTGACCCAGGGCGCGACGTCGTCGACGGCGACGACGATCCGTCGTTCGCGCCCGGCGTCGAGGGCAACAACCACGGCACCGCCTGCGCCGGCCTCATCGCCGCCGAGACCAACAACGACCTCGGTATCGCGGGCGTCTGCCCCGAGTGTCGGCTGCGCTGCGTGCGGCTCTTGCCCGACACGCCCGCCGGCCTCGTGCCGATCTCGGCCGACATGGAGGCGTTCGACTTTGCCCTCCAGCAGGACGCCGCAGTGGTGTCGAACAGCTGGGGCTTCACCGAGGCGATCCCGGTGCCCGAGATGCTCAAGGCCGCGATCACGGCTGTGCACACCGACGGGCGTGGCGGGCTCGGCGCGCTCGTCGTGTTCGCCGCCGGCAACGACGATCGCCTGCTCCTCGACGACGAGCTCAACGCGGTGCCGGGCGTCATCACCGTCGGGGCGGTCAACAACTTCGGCGAGGTGGCGCAGTTCTCGAACTATGGCCCCTCGGTCGCGGTGGTCGCGCCGCTCGGCACGCTGAGCACGGACATCTCGGGCGCCGACGGACAGGACCCGACCGACTACACGTCGCTGTTCGGGGGCACCTCGTCGGCCTGTCCGATCGTCGCGGGCGTGATGGCGCTGATGGTCGCGACCGCGCCGACCAAGACCGCCGCCGAGCTCGAGATGGTGCTCAAGAGCACTGCGAAGCAGTCGATCTTCGCGACACCCGACGGCACGGGACACGACGACTACTATGGGTTCGGCCAGGTCGATCCGGCCAAGGCGCTCGCCGCGATCGCGCCGCCTCCGCCGAAGAAGAAGCACGGCTGCAGCGCGACCGGGACCGCGCCCGACTCGATGCTGGCGTGGCTCGCGATCCTCGCGCTCGGTGTGGTGCGGCGGGCGCGCGCGGACGGACGCTCGACGAGGTTGCCGACCCACGCCCGGCCCGAATCGGGGTATCGTCGCTGCGGAGGGATGCCATGAGCCAGCTCGTTGCGCGTGACCTGATGACCAGCGACGTGGTGACCGTCTCGGCGGAGACGCCGATTCGCGACTACGTCGGCCTGATCCGGCAGAAGGGCTTCTCGGGGCTCCCGGTCGTCGATGGCGATGGCAAGGCGGTTGGTATGGTGTCGCACTCGGACGTGCTGCGCGGCCTCGTGGCGTTCCTCGCGAGCGGCGCGGCCGACGCTGGCGATCACCAGGCGCGACGGCGCGTCGGGGTGCGGCTGGTCGACGAGCTCGCCGCGATCGAGGGGGTCTCGGTCAAGATGGCGGACTACCTGGCGCTGCCGGTCAAGGCCGTGATGTCGCACTCCGTGACGAGCTGCAGCGTCGACTCACCGCTCGCGGCGGTTTGTGACGCGATGGCGGGCCAGCGGGTGCATCGCATCGTCGTGCTCGACGGCGCGGGGCGCGTCGCTGGCATCGTCTCGGCGATGGATCTCGTCGGCCGGCTCGGCAAGCTGCTATAGGGGCGGTCCATCCGCGAAGCGGGCGCTCTCCGGCGCGCCGATCATCGTGGCGATCCGATCGAGGAGCTGTTCCCGCAGCGATGAGCTCTCGTCGACGCGCGTGAAGCGTTCTCGGCGGAGCAGGCAAGGCTTCCACCAGCCGTCGACCCCGACGCGCAGCGCGTACATCCCCTCGCCGCACTGCTGCTCGACGGGGCAGCCCTCGCAGAACGAGGTGCGCAGGCGGCCGCGCGCGACGTTCTTGACCTCGATCGTCGAGCCGGCGAGCGAGAAGCGCGTGACGAAGCCGCCCAGCCCGCGCCGCTCGCCGAGCCGAGCCGCGCCGTGGGCGGCGAGGCGATCCTCGACTGCGAGCGGATCGGCGAAGGCACCGCCGTAGAAGTCGCGATCGGTCCCGGCGCGGATGAGCGCGATGATCTTGAGGTCGATGCCCTGGTCGAGGGCAAAGCGCAGCACCTCGTCGAAGCCGCGCAGGTTGTAGTCCCCGAGGGAGAAGTTGAGCTGGACGCGATAGCCGCGCTGGCGCAGGCGCGCGATGGCCTCGAGCACGCTCGCTGCTGAGCCGTGCACCAGGTGGCGCTTCCACAGGCTCTCGTCGACGGTGTGCAGGCTGACGAAGAGGGCGTCGAGCGGGGCGAGCGTCGAGCGGTCGAGCAGCCGGTGCGCGAGCAGGCCGTTGGTGTTGAGGATGACGCGAGTCTTGCGACGCTCGATCGCCTCGAGGATCGTCCACAGCCGGGGGTGGAGGAGCGGCTCGCCGCCGGTCAGGTTGAGCTGCGCGCCGCCGAGCGCCGTCCAAGCGTTCATGATCGCGACGAGCTGCTCGTCGGAGAGCCGCCCCGCGTCGAGCGCTGCGCCGCGCCGCGGGTTCGGCATGCCCTCGTTGTGGCAGAAGAAGCAGTCGAGGTTGCAGCGCTCGGTGAGCGCGACGCGCAGCTTGCCGCCGAGCTCATTGAAGCGCGCCAGAGCTACCAGTCGCGCGTCCCCCATGGACGGATCGTAATGCCGCCCGCGCTGCACGGCGAGCCCTGCGAAAACCGTTGCGGTTTCGCGCCAAAAACAGAAAACCCCGTCGCCAGCGACGGGGTTTCGGTAGTGAGCCCAGAAGGACTTGAACCTTCAACAAACGGATTAAGAGTCCGCTGCTCTACCAATTGAGCTATGGGCCCGATATTAATTTTTCATTCCCGGGTGCGCCCGGGGCGATTCGAACGCCCGACCTACGGATTCGAAGTCCGGCGCTCTATCCAGCTGAGCTACGGGCGCTTGCGACGCGGCAAGGGAAGTACCCAAACTGGTCGCGCGGCGCAAGAGAAAAGCGACAGGCGGTGTTGATCGGTTCGAGGACTAGTAGCGTCGGCCCGACTCGTAGCCGCCGTCTTCCTCGTCGCGGTTCTTGCGCTGCAGCGCCGCGACGCCCGATGGACCATCCTTGTCGGCGACGGCGAAGACCTTGATGCCATCCTCGCGGTGGCGCCCCGGGGCGATGCGGTTGAGGATGCTCTGCAGGTTGCGCTTGAGGTCGTCCATGCTCGCCGCGGGCGTGCCGGCGTCGACGAGCTTGCCGATGAAGGTGTCCTCGTCCTCTCCGTCGGTGCGGATGACGATCAAGTAGCGCTCGTCCGTGCCGTCGAAGAAAGGTCGATCCTTGGGGGCTGCATTCTGGAGCTGATCGCGCAGCTTGTTGTCGACCTTGAGGCCGACGAAGAGCTTGCGCTCCGCTTCGATTCGCATGCGCCCCTTTTATCTCGTCGGGGATCGAGAATCAACGAGCGCGAAGCACGCGCGCTGGGTTGCCGGCCACGACCGAATAGTCGGGTACATCCTTGGTCACCACCGCGCCGGCGCCGACCTGTACGCCCTTGCCGAGGCGCACGCCGGGCAAGATCACTGCCCCAGCACCGATGTCGCTGCCATCGCCGATCTCGACGGCCGCGAGCTCGAGCGCGCCGTCCATGATCGGGCGATCGCGCCCCGGATCGGTGTGCTTGGAGGTCAGGATGGTGACGTTGGGCCCCACGCCGACGCGCTGCCCGAGGACGAGCCCGCCGGCCGAGTGCAGGAAGGCGCCCTGGCCGATCCAGCAGTCGTCGCCGATGATCATCTGGTTCTGGTAGTACGCCTTCAAGATCGCGTAGTGGCCGACGTAGACGCGCTCGCCGAGCGAGACGTGCTCGGGGTGAAAGACCAGCGCGCCCGGCTCCCACACCACGGAGTCGGGGCATCGCTTGAGATCGGCGGCGAAGAAGGCGCCCGTTCCGTGGCTCTGTGGCATCGCGCGTCTCCTCAAGCTCGCTCGACGAGAGCGACCGCCGCTGTGCCCTCGGGATCGCCGATCGCGATCAGGGCGCGGCCCCGCCCATGGTTCAGGAAGTGACACAGGTTGTGCAGCGGCGCAGCCGCGAGGGTTGACGGCGCGAGGTCATGCTGCTCGCGGTTCAGGCCGATCGCTGCCGCGTCGACGGGGGGGCCGTAGATCGCCTCGACTGACTCGGCGCTCGCGCCCGCCATCTGGCAGGCGAGGCGCGTCGCCTCTCGGATGGCGGTGGCCCGCTGCCCGCTCGAGAAGCTTGACGCCAGGCCGAGCACTCGACCACGCGGCGCTTGGCCGCGGGCCTCCGCGCTCGCCGACGGCTCGACCACCACGCCGGCGCTGCCGTCGAAGAACGGCCCGGTCAAGCCCTCGTCTTCGAGCAGCCTTCCGAGCAGCGGCGTCGCGACGTCCGCGGCGACGACCAGGGATCGCTGGCAGCGACCGCGCTCGATCTGGCGCATCCCATCGAGCAGCGCGTCGAGCCCGGCGGTCAAGCCCTGCGCCAGCGCCGAGGCGGGGCCGGTCACACCGTAGTGGATGGTGATCTCCCCGACGGGCGAGCTCGGCAGCGTGTAGGCGAACAGCCGCGGGCTCGCGCTCTGCAGGCCGTCGGCGAGGAAGGTCTTGTAGTACTCCTCGTTGGTGGCGTGACAGCCGTAGGCGGTGCCGAAGACGACGGCGGTCTCCGCACCGACGAAGGGGGGCTGGCGAGGATCGAGCCCCGCGTCGACGAGCGCCCCGTCCACGGCGACGAGCGCCAGCGCGCAGAGTCGATCCATGCGCGCCAGACGCGCCGGCGCTCCCGCCCAGCGGGGCGGCGAGATGCCCTGCGCGCTGCTGTCGAGTGGCGGTGGCTGAACCGCGGCGGTGCCAGTGACCACCAAGCCTGCTTGCCGATGGGGCCCCATTTGTGGTGAACGTACCCGAATGGACGTTCGTTGGTCATGCCAAAAGGTCGCTTCGCGGCAGCTCGGCGCGGGGCTGCTGGCGCTGTCACTCGTCGGGGCTGGTGCCGGCTGCTCGACGGAGATCGCCGGCCCCGAGGCGCGCTTCGTCGACAGCGAAGAGGGGCGCCTCCAGGAGATGCCCTGGCCGTCGGACGCCTATCGGGTCGACGGCAGGGTGCGCCTCGCGCCGCTCGCCTTCTCGGGCGGGGACGCGGTGCTCTCGATGGAGTCGGCGATCGAGAGCATGGACGGCTTTGGCACCACGACGTCGATCTTCTTCCCGGTCTCCGAGCCGGTCGCGCTGGCCAAGGACGCGACGGGCACGCTGGTCGATCTCGAGACGCAGACCGCGCTGGCCGAGTGGCCGCTGTACTTTCGCCACGCCTCGAACGAGCTCGTCGCGCTGGCGCCCCGCGGCACGGCGCTCAAGCCAGGGCACATGTACGCGATGGTGATCAGCGACGGAGTGGCGGCGCTCTCCGGGCTGCTCCACCCGTCGGCGGCGATGAAGGACGCGCTCGCGGCGCGGGGTCGGTTCGGCAAGATCGCGAGCTATCAGAAGCTCCGTGACTATCTCCAGTCGTCGCGCCGCTTCGTGCTGGCCGCGACGGCGTTCACGACCCACACCCGCCTCGGTTGGTTCTCCGAGGTCGCTGGCGCGCTCGCGGCGACGCCGCACGCCGCGACGGTCGATCGGATCTACCGTCCGGAGGATCTCGACTGGTTGTGCGGCACCGATCTGCCCAACGACAAGCCGGGGCTGCAGCCCGGCGGCGGCACGCAGCACGACGCGATGGCCTACGTGCTGCTCGGTCACATGACCGGGCCGAGCTTCCTGCCGAGGCCCAATGATCCGGCCGCGGCGCAGGCCGCGATCGACGGCACCTTCGAGCAAACCGGCACGATGTCGATCCCGTGGGCGCTCGTCTTGCCCAAGCGGGCGAGCTACGCCGGGACCAAGATCGTCCACTTCCAGCACGGGCTCGGCAGCAATCGCTCGAATGTGCTCGTCATCGCCAACGAGCACGCCAAGCGCGGCTTCGCGACGTTCGCGATCGACACGCTCTTTCACGGCGATCGCGTCGACACGGCCGTCGACAATCGGATCAACGCCACCCGCCAGGACGGGCAAGATGGGTTCGCGGACCTGTCGGGCGAGAGCGCGGTCATCAACTTCTTCGCGGTCAACGGCGACACGGGCAACGGGCTGCCGACCGCCGATCCGCGCCTGATGCGCGATCACTTTCGTCAAGCCGCGGTCGATCTCATGCAGGCGCTGCGCTTCGAGAAGAGCGGCGACCTCGCGGCGCTGCGGGCCGCCGATCCGGCGCTCGCCGACCTGAGCTTCGACGGCAGCAACCTCGTCTACACGGGGGAGTCGTTCGGCGCGATGCTGGGCTCGATCGTGCTCGCCGAGGATCCGGAGCTCAAGGCCGCGGTGCTCGACGTCGGCGGCGGAGGGATCGTGCTCGATCTGGTGGTGAACTCGCCGTCGTTCTCTCCGCTGTTCGGACCGCTGGCGACGCTGTTCCTCGACAACACCGTCAACCTCGAGCAGGCGACGCCGCCGGCGCGCGCTCAGCTCTCGCTCAACCTCGCGGCGATGATCTTGGAGCCGGGCGACGGCCTCGCGGTCTCGGCGATCATGGACCCGAGCAAGAGCGTGCTGCTCCTCGAGGCCAAGGACGACGAGGTCGTGCCGAACACCTCGACCGAGGCGCTCGCCGTCGGCATGGGCGCCAAGCAGGTGATGGTGCCCGCCTCTCCAGCGACGGTGGAGGCGATCCTTCCGCAAGCGCCGCCCCCGCTCGCCGCCGACCCGGTGCGAGGCCTCGTGCTGATCGCGGGTTCCACCCACACGCAGTACTCACTGCAGGAGGACTCGTCGCGGTTCGTGCCGCCGTGGCCGCCGTTCCAGATGCGCGAGTCCTCGGTCAAGGTCGTGCATCCGATCGTGCGCGTCCGCGGCTTCGCGCTCGACTTCATCGACAGCATCGGCACCGGGACGCCGCGCATCGACGAGCCCAAGCCCTAGG
>CAZPEY010000208.1:0-10043 GCA_964585665.1 uncultured Polyangiaceae bacterium
CCGCTGCCTCTTGACCGTCGTCATCTCTCAATTGCTCGACATCGCTAGCGTGAGGTGATGCGATCTGTTCCCTCCGCGCTCGGCCTCGCCTTGGCCATTGCGCTGGCATCTCCCGTCGCAGCCCAGGTCTCCGGCACCGTCGTCGACTCGGTCACCCGGCAGCCGCTCGCAGACGCACGCGTCAGCCTCCAGGCCTCGACCGTCGAGACGACCAGCGACGCGGCCGGCGCCTTCTCGCTGCCGAAGTTGAGCGGCGCCGATCTCGTGATCGTCGCAGCCAAGCCTGGCTACTTCTATGGCTCGGCCAAGGTCACCGCACCGATCAGCAACGTCACGCTCGAGCTCGTGCTGCCCACCGATCTCGATCACGCCGAGCACAAGCCGACGCCCCCCGACACCTGCAGCACCTGCCACTCGAACATCTTCGACGAGTGGAAGACGTCGCCGATGGCGGCCGCCGGCAACAACACCTGGGTGCACGACGTCTACAACGGCGGCGCCACGGCGGGCGGCATGGGCGGCTTCGTCTATACGCGCGACAGCGTGCTCGCCAAGAACAACCCAGCCTCCGAGTGCGGAGCCTGCCACCAACCGGAGACCTGGTGGTCGACGCCCTACGTCGCGATGCAGCCATACGGCAGCACCTCCCCGTCGGTGACCCATGGCGTCTCTTGCGACGTTTGCCACAAGATCGCCGCCATCGACACGAGCAAGACCAGCTTTCCCGGCCTCTGGCCCTCGGTCGTCACGCTCGCCAAGCCCGGCGACGGACAGCAGATCATGTATGGAGTGCTCGGCGATGTCGCGTTCGCCGTGCCCGGCTCGATGCGGTCGGCGTACAACCCGCAGCTCCGCGCCGATATCTGTGCCGCCTGTCACCAGGACAAGAACGATCCCGACGAGGACGGCGACTTCGAGGAGGACAACGGCGTCGTCTCGGAGCCGACGTACCAGGAGTGGAAGGACTCGCCTTACAGCAACCCCGCCGATCCCAAGTACGCCACCTGCGCCGACTGCCACATGAAGCCGAGCGAGTCGGGGCAAGCCTGCCAGGTGCTGTTCCCTCCGCTCGAGCGCCCGAAGGGAGACGTGCGTCGCCACACGTTCCCGGGCACCACCGCCGAGTTCCTCGACAACGCCGTGTCGCTCGCGGTCACGACCCGCCAGACCGGCCTGAGCCTCGACGTCGATGTGACGGTCACCAACGACCAGACAGGCCACCATGTCCCGACCGGCGTCACGATCCGCAACATGATCCTGCTCGTCGAGGCCTTCGACGGCGACGGCAAGCCTCTGGCATCGACGGGGACACAGACCGTCGATGCGCTCGGTGGCGTCGGCGACCCGCTCCAAGGCAACTTCGCCGGGCTGCCCGGCAAGCTGTTCGCCAAGGTCAACGGCAACGTCGAAGGCAAGGGACCCACGTTCTTCACCGACGCGACGAGCATCCTGTGGGACAACCGCATCCCCGCGCTCGGCAGCGATACGAGCCACTATCGCTTCGCGCTCGCCGGTCGGGACGACAAGGTGCGGGTGCGCGCCCGTCTCGTCTACCGGCGCTCGTGGCGCGCGCTCGTCGACGCGAAGGGCTGGACCACCGACGGCCATGGGGCGCCGCTCGAGGATCTGCAGGCGCCGAACTTCGGACACCTCATGGAGCAGAGTGATCAGACGATCGCGACCTGCAAGAGCGGCCCTTGCGCGACCGGCTGCCAGGTCCTCGGCTCCACGAGCGACGGCGGCTCGCTCGTCGCTGCGCTGCTCGCGATCGCGGGGCTCGGCGCCCGCAAGACCCGCCGTCGCCAGGAGCGCCGTTGAGCACCTACGGCTTGCGCCTCCTCCTCGTCGCCGTCGCGCTGCCTGCCCTGTTTTCGTGCGGCGGCGACCAGCGTTGCGCGACGGCGCGCGACTTCACGACGCTCGACCTCGCCGCGGCCCGCGCCCGCTTCGCGGAGCTGTCGTCGCTGTGCGTGCTCGAGCCGCCGACCGTCCCCGGTTCGGGCAAGCTCGTGCTGCGCGCCGGCGTCGAGCCCTTCGCGCTCACCACCACGCTGTTCGCCGACTACGCGACCTCGCTCCGCACGATCTCCATGCCGGCTGGCACGCACGCCACCTACGTCGACGGCAGCAGCTTCGAGTTTCCAGTCGGCACCGCGTTCACGCAGACGCTCTCGTATCCGGCCGATCTGCGACAGCCGACCGAGAACGTCCGCCTCGTCGAGACGCGCGTCCTCCTCAACACCAGCAAGGGCTGGCTCGCCCTGCCCTACGTGTGGAACGCGGCGCAGACCGAGGCCACGCTCGACCCGCTCGGCAGCCTGTACACCCAGCCGTTCGTCGACACGACCGGCACGATGCGCACGCCCGCGTACGCGATCCCGTCGAGCAATCAGTGCCTCCTCTGTCACGAGGGCACGCACCCGACGAGGCCGCTCGGCTTCAAGGCGCGCCTGCTCAACCTCCCGTCGCCGTTCGCCACGAGCGGCCAGACGGTCAACCAGCTTGACGATCTGTCCGCGCGCGGGGTGATCAGCGGCGCCCCGGCGGCGGCCAGCGCCCCGCGCACGCCCGCCGCGCACGATCCGGGCGCCGGCACGCTCGACGAGCGCGCCCGCGGCTGGCTCGACGTCAACTGCGCCCACTGCCACAGCGCGACCGGCGGCGCGCGCGGCACCGGCCTGTACCTCACCCACGACGAGCCCGATCCGTTCCTCCGCGGCACCTGCAAGCCACCCATCGCCTCGGGTGCCGCCACGGGAGGCCGCCCCTACGACCTCGTGCCCGGCCAGCCCGACCAGTCGATCCTCCCCTACCGCCTCGACGCGACCGAGCTCGGCAAGGTGATGCCGCCAATCGCGCGCAGCCTCGTCGATGCCGAGGGCAGCGCGCTCATCAAGGAGTGGATCACGAGCCTGCCCGGGAGCTGCAACTGACCGGGCAACGCACCGAACGCACTTACTTGCTCTCCCCAGGCACCCAGTTATGATGCGATTCGTCATGTCTGCCTCAGCGCCAAGCACCGGGGGAGAGGGGCCACGTGTCTGGGTGGCTGGCTTCTGGCGCCGGCTCCTCGCCGCCGCGATCGACGCGCTCCTCGTCGGTGGCGTGGCGTTGCCGCTGTGTACTGGCGTCGCCGTCGCGCTCGGCCGTCCGATGCCGCGCCTATCGCAGCTTGGCCCCGACGTGTGGCTGGACGCGCTCCTCGGTGGGGATCCGCTGCTGCGCGCGCTCGGGATCCTCGTGGGCGTCGCCTTCTTCCTGTACCTCGTGACGTTCCACGGCCTGCAGGGACAGACGATCGGGCAGCGCCTCATGCGCCTGCGCGTCATCGACGGCTTCGGTGGCCGCCCGTCGCTGTTGCGGGCGCTCGTCCGCACCCTGCTCTACGTCCCATCGCTGTTGCTCTTCGGTGGCGGCATCCTGTGGATCGCGGTCGATCGCGAGAAGCAGGGGCTGCATGACTGGCTCGCCGACACCTACGTGATCCGCGACGGAGTCACGGGATGAGCTCCCGCCTCGCGTCGCTGCTCGTCCAGGAGGCGCTGGTCAGCCCGAAGCGTATGGCCGACGCCTTCCAGCGTCAGGTCATCTACGGCGGCACGCTCGACACGATCCTCCTCGAGATGGATCTGATCGAGGAGACGACGCTCCTCGAGGCCCTGACCCGCGCGACCTCGCTGCCGAGCGCCGGAAGCCTACCCAACCTGCAGCCGCTGCGCGATCCCAAGTTCGCCGAGATCCTGCCCGCCGCCGCGGCGGAGCGGTACCACGTCGCGCCGATCGAGCTCGACGGCAACATCCTGCGGGTCCTGGTCACCGATCCCGTCGATCGCAAGCTGCTCGACGAGCTGGGCTTTCAGGCGCGGCGGAGCATCGATCCGCTGATCACGGTCGAGTATCGCTTTCATCAGGCGATGCACGACGTCTACGGCACGACCATGCCGGCGCGCTACGCCAGCCTCGAGGCGCGCCTCAAGCAGCGGCGCACGGAGCCGCGGCGCCCCGCCCCCGCCGCCACGAGCGCGGCGATGTTGCCCTCACGCGCCGTCGTCACGGACGTACCGATGCCGCGCGCCGCGCCGCCGCAGCGACGGGTGAGCGAGACCTCGATGCCGATCGTGCGCGTCGACCGCGACGCCCATGCGGCCAACCTGACGGCAGGCCGGATCGAGGCCCACGGCTTCGCGAACGTCGATCCGCGCGTCGAGCCGGGCCCGCACACCGAGGGGCGAACCGACTACGGCCGCAGCGAGGCCCGTTCCGAAGCCCGCACCGATCCGAGCATGCCGGCGATCCCCGGCTCGGCGATCACCGATCCGCCGACCGCGCGCCTCTTGCCGACGCGCCAAGCCGACGCACCGGAAGCGCCGGTGCCGCCGACGGTGACCGTGCGCGTGACTGGCGCCTCGTCCAGCGAGGCGACGACGCTCAAGGTGCAAGACGCGCTGGTGCTCCTCGAGGAGGCGCCCGATCGCGACACGGTGTTCGAGCTGCTCTGCCGCGCTGCACGCTCGCGGCTCTCCTTCGCCGCCGTGTTCACGATCCACAACGACGTGGCGGTGCCCCGCCTCGCGCTCGCCGGCGGCTGGCTCGATCGCCAGGAGCTGTCGCGGATCGCCATCCCGCTCGACAAGCCGTCGCCGTTCCGCGCCACGATCGAGGGCCGAGCCTCGTACCTTGGCCGCCTCTTCGAGGACAACGCAGCGTCACAGCCGCTCATCGCGCTCGGTCGGCCGGTCCCCACCGGGATCATGCTCCTGCCGCTCGTGCTCCGCGATCGCGCCGTCGCCCTGCTCTACGCCGATGCGGGCGGCGAAGCGATCCAGACCGGGCTCCTCTCGGGCCTCAACAACCTGATGAACGCCGCGAGCCGCGCGTTCCAGCGCATCATCCTCAAGCAGAAGAGCAGCGACTTCCGTCCCGGTGCCGGCTCCTCGACGGGCAAGGTGACGGTGACGTCGCCTCCGCCAGCGCGCACTGCGAGCGGCTCGTGGCAGCCGGCGCTCGCGCCCGTCGTCGAGGCCAAGGTGCGCACGACGCAGCCACGTCTCGGGGATCGCTTCTCGGCCGCCGATCCGCGGCCGGTCGATCCGAACGATCTCGTCGCCGTCTTCCTGCGCGGCGGCGAGCCGGCGGCCAGCGCGGCCGAGGCGCTGGTCGCGCTCGGTGAGGTCGGCGCCAGCGCCGTCGTGGCTCAGCTCCCGGGCCCGCTCAACTTCGATCGCCGCGCCATGCGTGGACCGGTGCCCCCCGTTGCAGAGCATGGTCCGCTCCTGGCGCTGCTCCTGCGCTTCGGCGTCACAGCGGCACCGTCCCTGCTGCGCCGCCTCAACGATCCAACGATCGACGCGCGCTACTACGCCACGCTCCTCGCCGGCGAGCTCGCCGCGCCGGAGCTGGTACGCAGCCTCGGCCAGCGACTCTTCGATCCCGACGCGAGCGTCCGCCAGGTCGCGGCGCTGTCGCTCCAGCGCTTCCCGCGAAGCCCGGAGCTCGACACCCTCTTCGAGTCGCTGCGCGGCGAGCTGCCCGGCCCCGACGCCCTGCGCCAGCGCTTCGCCGCCGAGGCGTGCGGCGCGCTCGCCGACGTGCTCGCCCTGCCGCGGCTCATCGAGCTCTGCAAGCACTTCGACTCCAACGTCGCGTCGGCCGCTCAGCAGGCCCTCGTCGCGATCACCAAGCAAGACTTCGGTACGAGCCGCTGGCGCTGGCGAAGCTGGTGGGAGCGCCATCGTCACGAGCCACGCAGCGAGTGGCTGCTCGAGGGTCTGGCGTCGGGGGAAGCCGAGATCCGGCGCAGCTCGATCGCCGAGCTTCAGGCGCAGCTCCCGGAGCGCTTCGGCTACGATCCGGATGGCGACCGGCGGGCCCGCGACGATGCGCGCCGCAAGATCCTCGACTGGTGGCGCACCAACCACCGCGACCAGTTCTGATCCGAGCTCACCCAGACACGCCTCTCGTGGTCGCGATCCGGGCGCCTGTCAGATGCGAACGACGACCTCGAGCCGCGCGCCCGAGAACGCCGGGAAGTCGCGACAGATGCCGCTGATGCAGCGCAGGCCGCCGCGATTGCCGCCGACGAACAGTCGCACCGACGAGGCCGTCGTGATGTTCCACTGCAGCGAGCCGTTGAAGAAGTGGTGCGTGCGATCGGCGGTCGGCCTCGTCGTCCACTCGTAGCCGCTCGCGAGCACGAGGTGCGGCGTCCACTTGAGCGCCAGGTACGCCGTCCCCTCGGTCCAGCGCACGAGCGACGTCGAGCCGTCAGGGTTCTCCTTGGTGACCAGATCCTCCCGTCGCACGAAGACGAATCCGGAGGACTCGATCGACCAGCCCCGCTTGAGGAGCTGCGTGAAGTCCCACTCGACGTGACCGATCTCCTGGTGCATCCCGCCCGTCTTGCGATCCTGTTCGTAGCGATAGCCACCCGAGGGGAAGAAGTGCGACGCGCCGTGCTGCCAGCGGATCTCGGCGCCGCCGAACGGATCGTAGAACCGGAACGGCTGATCGGGGATCGCGGTGTCCTCGAAGTACGCCGTCGACACGAAGAGCTGCAGCTTGTCGTTGACGCGCCAGTCGAGTCGACCGCGCAACCCACCGACGGAGAACGTCGGTGCGAGCAGCTCGGTGACGATGCGCTCCGCGGTCGGCGGCTGCAGGTACGTGATCGGCGCGAACTCGACGTAGGTGCTCGGCACCGACGAGTGCCACGGCTGATACCGATGGTAGTACTTGGCCTCGAAGAGCAGGGTCACCTTGCCGAGATACGTCGTCACCGCGCCGTAGAACGCGCCGCCATAGCGCAGCGCATCCGAGGCGCGATTGATCTGCGCGGCGCCTTCGAGGTAGAGGCCGAGCCACTTGGTCAGTCGCGGCGCATCGATCGACGCGCCGTACATGACGTAGGCGTCGTGATGCTTGGTTCCGACGGTGCTGATGCGGCGCTGGAAGCCACCGACGCCGTGCAGCCCGAGGTTGACCTTGTCGGCGAAGCGATACTCGGCGCGGCCACCGAAGATCGCGTCGTACGGATCGTCGACGGAGCGGCCGGTCGCCTGATCGACGTTCTGGATGTTGGTCGCGCCGGCGACCAACGTCATGCCGAAGTTGTCGTCGCGGTAGATGAGCTTGCCGCCGCGCAGCGTCGTGTCGATGCCGAGCTCGTCGAGCTTGCGGATCGAGAGCACCATGCCGCGCCCGAACGAGACGTAGAAGTCGCCGAGCGTCACCTCGAGGTTGCGACCGATGTACTCGAGCGCGACCTTCTCGCCCCAGAACGGCCGCTGGCAGTAGCGACTGCGCAGCACGAACGGCGTCGTCGCGTCGGGACCACAGGCACCCTTGGGGCGATAGAGGTAGGCGGCGGTGTCGAAGCGCGTCCACAGGCGGAAGCGTCGCCACGTCAGATCGACGTTGAGGCGGTTGAGCAGATCGGCGAAGCGGAGCTGCTCGGTCGGGCGGCCCATGACGTCGGTCTCGACGGCGAGCGCCGCTCCGAGGTCGCCGTGGTAGGCGACGAACATCGTCTCGGTGATGTTGAGCGTGAAGTTCTCTTTGAGGATCGAGAAGCGGATCGCCCAGGCCGTCGAAGGCGTGAGCAGCGTCAGCAGGAGCGCCGCGACGAGCGCCGCCGGGAGGGAGCGCCGCGCCCGCCCGGCTCGTCGCACTCGGGCGCCCATGCGACTACTTGGCCGAGAGCAGCGCCGCGACGTCCGCCTCGACGAGCTTCTCGTCGCCAGCGTTGTAGCCGTTGCGCACGCGCGCGATCTGGCCCTTCTTGTCGATCAGCACCGACAGCGGGGCCGTGCGCTTGGGATTGTAGACGCCGACGACGCGGGTCTCCTCGTCGAGCAGCACCGGGAAGGAGATGCCGTAGCGCCGCGCCGTCGGGCCCACCTGCGCGACGGTCTCCGGGCCGTCCATCGCGATCGACAGGATGACGAAGCCCTTCTGCTTGTTGGCCTGATAGAGCGCCTCGAGGTGCGGCATCTCGGCGCCGCACGGCACGCACCAGGTCGCCCAGAAGTTGAGCAGGATGACGTCCTTGCCGAGCCGATCCGAGAGCGTCACGTTGCGCCCGTCGAGATCGCGGAGCGTGAAGTCCGGCGCCGGGGCACCGACGGTGGTGGACTCCTTGGCGACGGACGCCGCGGTGCGCGACTCGCCGCCCGAGCCTCCGCAGCTGGCGAGCCATCCAAGCGTCAAGAAGAGGGAGAGAGAAGAGACGAGCGAGCGGAGGGACATGCGGAGGTCGCGGCTATTCGTTCAGCGCGCTCTCGACCGCCAGCTCGGTGTCGCAGCCACCGATGCCGCCGACGCAGAGCCACTTGATCGTCATGTTCGAGGTGTCGACCAGGATGTGCAGCGGGAAGGCCGAGGCGGGCGCGTACTGGAACAGGCGCTGCGCCGGGTCGATCGCCATGTCGGTGTTCTTGAACTTGTGCTTCTTGACCCACGAGGTGATGTCGCCCTCGTCGGAGGGGACGCCCTGCGTCGAGCCCTCGGCGAGCACCGTGACGGCGCGGAACCCGGCGTCCTTGTGCTCGGTGGAGAGCTTCTCGATGCTCGGTGCCTCTTGGTTGCAGTAGTAGCACCAGTTGGCCGAGCCCTCGATGAGGAGCAGCTTGGTCTTCTTGTCGTTGTAGTACTGGTCGAGATAGAGGTTGTCCATCTTGACGCCGGCGTAGTCGCCGTCCTTGGGCATCTTGCCCAGGAACTTGTAGTCGTCGATCGTCGATCCCTCGATGTACCCGTAGGGGCCAGCCGGGTAGTTGAGGTTGCTCTGCTGCTCACCACGGTTTTGCGTGTTGTCGACAGGCGCGGAGCAGCCGACGGAGACAGTCGAGACGAGGGCGAACGCGGCGAGAAGGAAATTGCGCATTGGTGTGGAGCTCCCTTGTTGGTCGGGAACACTAGTGGGGGGGCCACCTACTTGTCAACACTCTCCGACGGGAAATCGGGGGCGAATCGAATCTATTGACCCAGCGCGTAACCGCAGCTAAGAGGCGGCCATGAACAATCGCCTAAGCCCTACTCTTTTCGCGGCTCTGACGACGCTGAACTTGGCCTTCCTGACAGTTCTTTCCGGCGCTGTTGGCTGCAAGGACCCCACCATCATCGGTACGGCCTGTAAGAAAGACAGCGACTGTAACGTCTCGGGTCAGGTCTGCGCGCCCGGCTTCTCGGGCGGCCCTTCGATCTGCACCCGCAAGTGCACCGGCAACACCGGCGCTCAAGGCTGCCCGATCGGCTACGACTGCTACCCCACCGACGCCGCCAAGGGCGCGACGTGCAACAAGGTGCGCTACGAGATCGACGCGGCCGGAAATCCGCTGGTGATCGGCGCCGACTGCTCGCTCGACGACAACCGCTGCACGACGCTCGGCAGCACCAACGGCAGCGTCGGCTGCCGCAAGATCCCTGACGAGAGCCAGGACCCGCCGGTGCCGGTCGCCAACGACCCGACTGCATTCTGCACCGTCGTCTGCGAGAGCGACGGCGACTGCCCGCTCGCCTTCAAGTGCGCCACCGACTACCAGGGCAACAAGCTCTGCTTGCGCCGCACGTTCTGCGACGTCTGCGCCGTCGACGAGAACTGCCCCGAGAAGGTCTGCGTCTCGACCACCGACGGCAAGGAGCGCTACTGCACCAAGACCTGCGCCACGACCAACGACTGCGGCGGTGTGCAGAACACGGCGCTGTACTGCTCGCCGACGAAGAACGCGGCGGGCGGCGACACCAACGCCTGCCTCCACCGCTTCGGCGCCTGCGTCGGTGAGGGCAACATCTGCGATCCCTGCCGCACCAAGGCCGACTGCGCCAAGACCAGCTCGTTCTGCGTGACGAACTCGGGCAGCCTCGAGCGCTTCTGCACCAAGAGCTGCGCCGACAACACCGACTGCGAGGGCGGCACGGTGCCGTCGATCTGCGACAACACCGACATCCCGACGAACAAGAACCCCTACGGCATGTCGTACGAGATCTGCCTCGGCGCCGACACCCAGCCGGGCCAGCTCACCTGCTACGCGCTGCCGCTGTAGCGC
>CAZPEY010000209.1:0-10012 GCA_964585665.1 uncultured Polyangiaceae bacterium
GCGCTCGGCTGGTCGCGGCGCGCCGCGGCGATCGGCGGGGCCGCGGCGACGCCGAGGCTGTCGTGGCTGTTCGGCACCTCGACTGGCGGAGCGCTCGGGCGAGGCCGCTTGCTCGACGCAGCGGGGCTGGCCGCCGCGCCGAGGCTGTTGCCCCCACCGCTGCCCTCGCCTTGCAGCAGCGGACGCGCCCCGCGCACCAGGTTCGGGCGAGCGCTGTTCGCCGAACCACGAAACTCGATCTCGTCGCTGCCCTCGCCGCTCGGATCGTCGGCGTGCTCGTCGGCGGCGATCTGCGGGCGCAGGGTCACGACCGGCAGCGCCGCCGGGATGGGCGGCGCCCCACGGCGGCTCGACGCGATCTTCTGGCTCTCGAGCTGATCGGTCAGCAGGAACACCCGATCCTCGAGCTCCTCGGTCTTCTTGAGGGCGGCCTGCGAGGTGCGCTGCGCCTCGTCGAGCCGGCGGCGCAGATCGCTAGCCTCCGACGGGGAGAGCCCAGGTGCGCAGGCCGAGAACCAGCCGAGGGCGACGCTCAGAGCAGCGCCTTTGGCGACGACGATGGGAGGACGGCGGGTTGCCACCTCGCAAGTCTATCGGGCCTCTAGGCGGGTCGCAAAAAACTCGCTGCGCCGCGCGCCAGCAGCGCATCGGCCAGCGCGGCGCCGATCGCCCTCCCGGCGGTCGCCACGCCCGAGCGCTCGTCGGCCAGCACCTGGCTGCCGTCGGGCGAGCCGACGAGGCCGCGCAGCGACAGCGCCGCCGAGGAGGGGTCGAGGATGGCGTGCGCGGCGATCGGTGTCTGACAGCCGCCCTCGAGCCGGGCCAGGAAGGCGCGCTCCGCCTCGACGGCCAGGTGGGTCTCGGCGTGATCGAGCGCACCAACGCGCGCCGCATTGGCCGCGTCGTCCGCGCGACACTCGAGCGCGAGCGCGCCCTGCGCCACTGCCGGCAGCATCGTCGAGGTCGGCAGGCGCAGCGCGATCCGCTCGTGGAGGCCGAGGCGATCGAGGCCGGCGGCGGCCAGCACGATCGCGTCGTACTGCCCCTCGTCGAGCTTGCGCAACCGCGTGTCGACGTTGCCGCGCAGCGCCTCGATGTGCAGATCGGGCCGCTGCTGCTTGAGCTGGCAGAGGCGACGCAGGCTCGACGTGCCGACGCGCGCCCCCTGCGCCAGATCGTCAAGCGACTTGACTTTCTCACCACGCGGCAAGCAGAGCGCGTCGCTCGCATCGGCGCGCTTCGGCACCGCGACGATCGCCAGCCCCTCGGCCAGCGCGGTCGGCAGGTCCTTCATCGAGTGCACGGCCAGATCGGCCCGTCCGTCCTGCAGCGCCTCCTCGATCTCCTTGACGAACAGCCCCTTGCCACCGACGGCCTGCAGCGGTCGGTCGACGATCCGATCGCCCGTCGTCTTGAGGACGACGAGCTCGACGGCGAGGTCGGGCTCGTTGGCGATCAGCAGATCGCGCACATGGTTGGCTTGCCAGAGCGCGAGCTGCGAGCCGCGCGTCGCGATGCGGAGCGTCTTCATCCAGAGCCTTTCGAGCGTGGCGGATCGGCCGTGCCGCCTTCGTCCTCGCTGGTGCCGTCGGAGAGCGAGAACAGACGATTGAGCGCCTCGGCCAGGCGCAGCCCATCGTCGGGATCGGCCGACTTGAGCGCCGTCTGCGGCGCGTGCAGCAGCTTGTTGACCAGCTGCTCGGCGAGCTGCTCGACGAGCTTCTGATCCTTCTCGGGCAGCGCCGACAGGCGCGGCAGCAGGCGCTGCACCTCGGCCCGCGCCGTCGAGTGGAAGCGCTCGCGCAGCGCGCGGATGGTCGGCACGAGGCCGCGCGCCCGCTCTTCTTTCCAGAAGCGCGCCACCTCCTCCTTGACGATGCTCTCGCCGACCGCCGCCTGGCTCTTGCGCCCCTCGAGGTGCTGCGCCGCGACCTCGGAGAGCGCGTCGACGTCGTAGAGGTAGACGTTGTCGAGCTGCGCGACCTCGGGCTCGACGTCACGTGGCAGCGCGATGTCGAGCACGAACAACCATCGTCCACGGCGCCGCTTCATCGCCTGCTTGACCGTCGGCACGGTGAGGACCGGTCGGCTCGCCCCCGTCGAGCAGAGCACGATGTCGACCTCCCCGAGCAGCGTCGGCAGATCGTCCCACGCCCGCGCCGTCGCGCCGAGCTCCTTGGCGAGCGCCTCGGCCCGCGCCAGCGTGCGGTTGCAGACCAGCAGCTTGCCCGCGCCTGCGGCCTGCAGGTGGCGCGCCGCCAGCGCCCCCATCTTGCCAGCCCCGATGATCAGCACCGACGAAGCTCCGAGATCGCCGAAGATCTGCTTGCCGAGCTCGACCGCGACCGACGCGACCGAGACCGAGCTTTGACCGATCGTCGTCTGGTTGCGCACCCGCCGCGCCACGGTGATCGCGCGCGGCACCAGCGTGCCGAGCCACGGACCGATCGCGCCCTGCCGCTGCGCGGTGGCGAACGCGTCCTTGACCTGTCCGAGGATCTGCGACTCCCCGACGACCATCGAGTCGAGCGAGGAGGCGACGCGGAACAGGTGCTGCACGGCCTCCTCCCCGTCGTGTCGGTAGAGGTGCTTGCGGTGGGTGGGTTGAAGCTGGCGCAGCTCGGCGAGCGCCGCCTCGATCTCGTCGACCGACTGCAGATCCGAGAGCACGCCGTAGACCTCGACCCGATTGCAGGTCCCGACGACCATGGCCTCGGCGATGCCGCGCTCGCGCAGGGTGGTCAAGAAGCTTGACCAGGTCTCCTCATCGGCGGCGACCGCCTCGCGAACTTCGATGGGAGCTGAGTGATGAGACAAGCCGACGACGCCGAGCCGCACTACCCCGCTCCCTGCACGACGTAGACGAGCAGCACCGCCAGCGCGGTCAGGAACCCTGCGACGGTGAACTGCGCCGAGCGGCGACCGCGCATGCCGACGACGAGGCGCATGACCAGGAGCGCCGCGAAGATCAGCCAGGCGCCGCCCGAGAGGAGCAGCTGCACGAGGTGACGCCCGGGCTCGCGGAGCTGCGCGAGCCACATCGCGCCCGACACGATCGCGACGGAGAAGACCGGGAAGCCAAAGCCGATGGCGCGGCGGTTGAGCCGATCGAGCGCCTCGAGAGAGGTGGCCGGCGAGCTGCCCGGCGGGCGGCCGGAGCGGTGGCGCTTGAGGGCGCGCTCGCTCGTCAAGTAGACCACGGCGGAACCCGCGGCGACGGCGAACAGCGCCACGCCGAGCAGGGCGAACAGGATGTGGATGCTGCCGAGGAGCGAGCCGGCCCGTGGCGGCTCGTCCGAGGGGGACAGGCGCGCCACCGCGTAGAGCACGAGCATGAGCGGGACCAGCAGGCTGGCGAGGATCACCTGCTTCTGCCGTCTCCACAGGAACAGACAGAGCCCGCCCAGCACCCAGGCCATCGCCGACGTCGCGTCGCGCGCCGTCGCCAGCGGATGGAGGCCGCGCAGACACTGCAGGCCGATGTCGGCGGTCTGCGTCAGGAAGCCGAGCCCGAACGCGATGGCCGCGGCGCGCTGCAGCGCCGGACGAGGCGTGCCCTTGTCCTGCCACGCCACGGCGAGCAGCAGCGCAGAGGCAACCGCGTAGCCGGCGACGGTCAGGGCGAACAGCCAGGTCATGCGACTCCGTGACTTACGGTGCTATGGGCCGAGGCGCAAGAGGCCTGAGGCGCCACCGACGTTGGATTCGACCGGCGTCCCGAGGAACCCATCGACACACTCGTAGGCGGTCTCGCCGAAGATCACCGAGCCCGGGTAGTGCTCGGCCCCGAGCGAGCTCAGCTGATGCAGGCTCTTGACCTTGCCGAGCATCTGGCGCACGTCGGCGCCCTCGATCATGGACTGGAAGTAGACCGCCGGATCGAGCCGAAACGACCGACCGAGCGCAGGCAGATTCATCACGTCGTCCTCGATCTGGACGCGGCCCTCGGTGGTCCACGTGTCCATCTGCTCCTGCGAAACGAAAAGCCGCGCCATCGGCGATCCTCCTGCCTACTCTTTTATCGTATCACGCCGCGGCGCGCGCGTTTTGGCGAGCAGCGCGATCCCGAGCGCGGCCAGCAGCGACAAGAGGAGGCCGATCGTCGCTGGCCGCGACGAGAAGCGCAGCTCGACCGTGTGCTTGCCCGCCGGGAGCGCCACCGCCGAGAGCGCGTAGTCGGCGCGCAGGAGCGGCTGCTCGGTCCCGTCGACGAACGCGCGCCACCCCGGGTAGTACGTCGAGCTGACGACGAGCACCGCCGGCTCGGGCAGGTCGATCTCGTAGCGCTGCCGCTGGCGGCCGAGGTGGAGCGGCCGGGCGGCGATGGGCTCGCGCAGCGCGCCCGTCGGGGCAGGGACCGGGAGCGCCGCGAGCAGCACCTGCTTGTGCGGGTCGAGCTTGAGGAGCGCGCGCGCCGCCTTGCGGTCGTCGGGCTCAATCACCGTCGAGAACACCGCGAACGCGCGCGGCAGCACGGTGGGGTTCTCGTAGACCCGCAGGCGGCCATCGTGGATGGGCTCGTGCACGGCGAGCGGCTTGCCCGAGGGGGCGAAGCGCTCCTTCCACGTCGGGGCCGGCGGCGTTGGCGCGATCGCCCAGCGCACGTTGAGCAGGTCGACGAGCGGCGAGTCGAACCGCTTGATGAGGCCCGCGGCAAGGTCGTGCTTGAGCGCGTCGTGCGGGTACGGCGCTCGGTTGTTGAGCAGCCACAGGTAGTGGACGATGTTCCAGGTCGTCACCGAGTCGTAGCCGCCGGCGCTCGGCATGCCGTAGGTCATGCCGGCGTTGTGCAGACGGAAGGGGCCGTACGCGTCGGGGATGAAGCGGTCGCCGCCGCCGTGCTGCTGCAGCCATGCGACCGCCTGGAAGTGATCGGTGCCCTCGGCCCAATCGCCGGGGCGCGCGTCGATGTGCTGCCGGCCGATGACGAACAGGTCAAGGAGGTTGACCATGATCAGCAGGCGCGCGGGCCGCTGCCACGCGCGCGGGCCGGCGAGCCCAAGCAGCGCCGCAGCCCCGACGCACAGGACGACGCACAGGTGGACGAGGGCGCGGTTGCGCGCCACCACCGCCGGATCGCTCGGCTGCGCGCCGACGGTGATCCGCAGGATCAAGAGCACCGCGAGGACGACGATCGCGAGGGCCGCGCCGACGAGCGCCTTGGATCGACGCTGCGGCTCGTAGGCGAGCCACAGATCGAGCCCGTCCGCGGCGAGGAGCGGCACGAAGACCACGAAGAGCAGCAGCGCCCGCGTCGGACAGCGCAGCCCGCCGTACAGCGGCAGGTACTTGAAGAGGAAGCCGTGCACCGGCGTCGCCTTGCCGAACGCCAGCACGCATGCCAGCGCGATCACCGCCAGCAAGACGAGGCGATCGAGGCGCGGTCGCAGCGCCGCGAGCAGCGTCAGCACGACCGGCCACACGCCGACGTAGTAGCCCGCCATCTCCCAGTGGTTGAACACCCCGAACCAGCGCGACTTGTCGCCGAAGCCGTACAGGTGCGGCGCGATCAACAGCGCCAGGTAGCTGCGATCGGGCCAGGCGTAGCTCGACGCAAACTCGAAGTCGGTCCCGAGCGCGCGCGGCGACAGCGGCAGGTGCGCGAGCGTCGGCAGGAGCTGCGCCGCGCCGAGGAGACCGCCGAGCGACGCCGCGCCGAGGAGCGACGCCAACCAGGCCAGCTTCTGGCGCGGGCTGGCCGCTGCCTGCGCGACGCGCGGCAAGACGTACGCGACGACCCCGAGCGCCGCGAACGGCAGCAGCGGCAGCGCGCCACACAACAGCATCATGCCGACCGACAGCGCGACCAGCGCCAGCGAGCCGCGGCCGCGCCCCTTGAGCAGCCCCTCGACCCCGACCAGCGTCAGCACCCACCACACGAGCAGCTGGACGAAGATGACGTGACGGATGCGCTCGAGCACGAAGGTGGAGAGCGCCAGGCTGAGCGCCGCGAGCAGCCCCGCCTCGACGGAGCCGCCGCGCCGTCGCACCAGCCAGAACATGGCCAGTCCGGCGAGGATGGCGTGCAGCGCGATGACGTAGCCGAGCGCCCGCACCGGCGCGAGGAAGAACGGCAGCGTCAGCGGATAGAACACCGCATAGTACGGATCGGCCGCCAGCGGCCAGCCACACCACGCGTTCGGCTCCCACGTCGGCAGCTCCCCGTGCGCATAGGCGCGCGCCGCCGCGACGTGACTCGGGTAGTAGCCGTCGGCCGCGTCGTCCATGTGGTAGACGGAGCCGAGCAGGAGCGTCTCGTAGTGCATGGCGATCACCGCCAGCGTGACGAGCAGCGCCACGCCCAGGAGGACGCGACGCTGCACTCCACCGAGGGAAACCGACATGCGGCGCCTTTCTACCTCGATTCGCGGCGCGCTTGCCACCTTGCCGGAACTGGAACGGGTTGTTAGGTTCTCTTCCGCCTATTCAACGCAGTTTCCTTGGAGGATCTCGAACATGGCATCAGAGAACGTCAAGACGCTTACCGACTCGAGCTTCGATGCCGAGGTCCTCAAGTCCACCGAACCCGTGCTGGTCGATTTCTGGGCGACGTGGTGCGGTCCCTGCCGCGCCGTCGCGCCGGTGGTCGACGCGCTGGCCAAGGATTACGCGGGCAAGGTCAAGGTCGGCAAGATGGACGTCGACTCGAACCCGCAGGTCCCCACCAAGTACGGCGTCATGTCGATCCCGACGCTGCTGCTGTTCAAGGGCGGCAAGGTCGTCGGCCAGATCGTCGGCGCGGTGCCACGTCCCAAGCTCGAGGACATGATCAAGAAGGCGCTGTAGAAAAAAAACGCCCCCTCACGGAGGGGGCGTGTTCGTCGTTTCAGGCGCCGTCCGCTAGAACGGCAGGCGCAACCCCGTCGAGCACGGCTCGTACGGCGGCTTCTTCTTGCCGAGCGGACCGGTCTCCTCGTTGGCCAAGGCCTCCTGGTTCACCTTGATCTTGCCCGCCTGCTTGTACTCGACGCAGCGCTGCTTGCTCCACGCATCGACGACCTCTTTCCACTTCTCCCGCTCGAGGGTGCGCCGCAGCTCGTCCTTGCGCTTCTCGTAGTCGGCGAGATCCGGCTCCTTGCGCTCCTTGGCGCGCACCACGACCTGCGCCCCCGTCACCTCGAACGGTCCTGCGACCTCGCCGGGCTTCATCTCGAACGCGCGCTTGGCGAGCTCCGGCGACAGGCCGACGTCCGGCACGATGTCGCCGCGCCGCGCGAACAGGCCCGTCTCCGCGAGCTTCGGCGCGTCCGAGCGAACCTGGGCGTGCGCGTCGTCCTCGACGTCGTCCTTGGCCTTGGGCACGATCGCCTCGAACTTCTCGCCCTTCTGCAGCCGCGCCAGCGTCGCATCCGCCTCGACCTTGGCCCGCTCGAGCGCCTTCTTCTTGCGCGCCCCATCCTCGGCGATCTCCGCCTCGGCCGCCTCGAAGGGCACGTCGCCCTCGCGGAAATCCTCGACGAGCACGATCTCGAAGCCGCGCTCGATCTTGGTCGGTCCGAGGAGGTCACCCTTCTTCGCCGCCCAGATCTTGCCTTCGAGCTCCTTGCCGAACGGGGTGAACTCCTTCTTCTTCCAGCCGACCAGGCCACCGCGCTTCTTGCTGCGCTCGTCCTGCGACTCCTTCTGCGCGACCTCGGCGAAGCTCGCTCCGCCTTTGAGCTTGGCGACGATCGCCTCGGCCTGCTTCTGGGCCGCGTCGATCTTGGCCTGCGGCGCGTCCTTGGCCACCTCGAGGAGGATGTGGCGGAGCTTGGCCTGCTTATCGAGCTTCTTATAGAGGAACGGCCGCTCGTCGAACTGCTTCTTGATCTCGTCCTTGTGCGCCGCCTTGTACGCCTCGATGTCGGCGGGCTGGACCTCGACCTCGTCCTCGAAGCGACGCGCCTGGTAGCGCACGTACTCGAGGTTCACCTGCAGGTTCTTCTGCTCGAAGTCGCTCTTGACCTCTTCCTGCGTGACCTTCGTGCTGGCGCGCAGCAGCTCGCGGTAGCGATCGGCGAGCAGCTCACGCTGCTGGATCTCGACGAAGCGGAGCGGCGTGACGCCGAGCTGGTTCTGCATCAGCGTCTTGAACTTCTCGTACTCGAAGCGACCGTCCTTCATCACCGAGTCGAGCTTGAGCGGGAGGCCGAGCGCGAAGATGCGCCCAGCCGCGATCGAGTCCTCGGCCTCCTTGGCGGAGGTGCGGAGACCCACCCGCTCGGCCTCGTCGGCGAGCAGCTCGCGCTCGATCAGCTTGTCGAGCACCGTCGAGTCCGGCAGGCGGCCGCCGATCGACAGGTTGGCGACGCGCAGATCGCGCTCGGTCAGCGTCGCGTCGGCGACGCGCGCGACGTAGATCGTCGACGATCCACCTCCAGCGCCGGTGCGACCGCCTGGCCCGAAGCTGATGATGAACGCGGCGATGATGATGCCGAAGAGGACGTAGATGATGAAGTTGCGCTGGTTCTGGCGCAGTTGCTCAAGCATGACGACTGGGCTCCAGGGACGGGGGATTGCTTACGAGCGGCGCAACTTAGCCGAGCGCCCCGGGGGCCGCAAGTCGTTTGCCAAAGTTTGCGCGGGCGTGATGAAGGAGGCCGCCAGCCGGCCCTCGCCAGCGACGAGAGCGGCGGGCAGGCGGGTGGCTACTGGGCGACCTCGAGGTGCTCGAGGTCGTCGACGACCTCGGCGATCGCCTCGGCGATCGAGCCCGGCGCGTGCGCCTGGGCCTGCGGCTCGACCGGCTGGCCATCGCCGTCGACCTCACCCGACTTCTCGACGACAATCTCGACGTCCGGCGACGCATCGAGCACGCTGTCTGGATCGGGCGCCCCCTCCGGCGGCTTCACCAGCTGCGGCATGTACGTGATCTTGGTGATCTCCTCGAGCGACGGCCGGTAGTGGATGCCGGTCATGTCCTCGGGTGAGCGCGCCATCTCGAGGCTCGGATCCTCGTAGTCGGCCTCCATCTCGATGATCAGCTCCTCGGCCAGATCGGTCGCGTCGTAGAGATCGCGCAGGCCGAGGCGCCGGTCGTTGTCGCGACGCTCGACGCCGGTCTCGCGATCCCCCTTGCGCCCGACGGAGGCGGCGCGGCGGTCGCCCCAGCGACGGTCGCGCTGCAGGCGCATCTTGAGGCCCTCGATCGAGCGTGGCTGCGGCTTCATCATCTGCGCCACCGCCGTGCAGTTGTGGCAGAGGACGATCCAGCGCCCGCCCGAGACGCGCTCCTTCGACTCGATCTCATAGTACCGGAGGTGCAGCTTCCGGCGATCGCCGCAGCCCGAGCACAGCGCGCCCATGCCGATCGGCCGCGCCTTGCACCACTCCTCGTAGCAGGCGCCGCAGCGGCCGCGACGCAAGGGCCGCCCCTCGGTGGAGAGCTCGCCGCAGGCGCCGCAGCGTGGGCGCGAGATCAGGCGGGCGGGGGCGGACGGACTTTCGGCAGCATCCATGCTCGATTCTCCTCTGCGCCTTCCGCAATAAACCGGCGCGCGCCAGCGAGCAAATTTTTGCCTCGGATTGCGCGCCCGAGCGCCAGACGGCCGCGGCAAGCGCCCTCGTCCGGCGCACGGAAGTTACCGAGGTTGCTACCTTCGACGAACGGTGCTAGTGATGTGAGTCGCACGCCCGATGTAGGGAAAGCTGCGTACCCGTCCGCTCTCCGTCGAGCGCGTCGGCTCGCAGCAGAGGAGTACCATGTTGTTCGACTGGGTCTACGGCTTCTTCTCCAACGATCTCGCGATCGATCTTGGCACCGCAACGACGCTGACCTTCGTCAAGGGGCGCGGCATCGTTGCCAACGAGCCGTCGGTCGTCGCGGTGCAGCGCCTCGGCAACGGCATGAAGAAGGTCCTCGCCGTCGGCAAGGACGCCAAGGAGATGCTCGGCCGCACGCCCGGCAACATCGTCGCCGTGCGCCCGATGAAGGACGGCGTCATCGCCGACTTCGAGGTCACCGAGGCGATGCTGCGCTACTTCATCCTGCGCGCCCACCACCGTCGCACCCTGGTCAAGCCGCGCATCATCG
>CAZPEY010000210.1:0-9973 GCA_964585665.1 uncultured Polyangiaceae bacterium
GCGCCGAGCTCATCGACCGCGCCGACGTAGACGGCATCGGCGCGTCCGAAGCGGAGCAGGTCGATGGCGTAGAGCAGCGCGCCGAGCGGTGAGGCGTCGCGGTGGTTGATCGTCGAGTTGACGCCGCGCAGGCCGCACTCGACCGCGATCTGGCCGGCGGGCGCGTTCATCACCGAGACGGGAAAGAGCAGCGGCGAGGCCGCCTCGGGGCCGCCCTGCAGGTAGCCGCGCTGGAAGCCGATCGTCTCCTCGAGGGTCCCGAGGCCCGTTCCGACCACGAGCCCGATCCGATCGTCGGCGTAGGGCAGCGCGCCGTGGCGCTGCTGCAGCTGCCGCATCGCGACGAGCAGGAGCTGGGTGGCGCGCGGCATGCGCCGCAGGCTGCCGGCGGGGATCCACTGCTTGGCGCCGAACTCGCCGATCCGCGCGGCCAGCTTGAGCGGCGCACCGTCCGGCTCGGCCACGATCGCGCTCCGCCCGTCGAGCAGAGCGGCGGAGAAGGCCGCGAAGTCGGCGCCGAGCGGCGACACCACCTCGACCGCGGCGAGGTCGATCGGTTCGGAGCTCGGCTCGGAGGCTGGCCCGGCGATCGGGGCGGAGCCTGGGTCGGGGGCGCTCATCGGCCGCGGATATTACGGCGCCTTTTTCGACTGACAACTGCTTATTCGGCGTTCGGCGTCGCTTGATTTTCGTGTACCGTGCCGGCGTGTCCGAGCCCGAGCTGAAGCCCGAGCCCAACGCCACCCTCCCGCAGCTCCGCGAGGCCATCGACGCGATCGACGACGAGCTGCTCGATCTGCTCAACCGCCGCGCCGGGCTCGTCGAGCGCGTCGGCCTGCTCAAGCAGAAGACCGAGCAGCCGTTCTTCGTGCCCGGTCGGGAGCAGCAGATCCTGGAGCGCCTCGCGCTGCGCAACCAGCAGCAGCACGGCGCCTTCCCCACCGAGGCCATCCCGGCGGTGTGGAAGGAGATCGTCTCGGCCTGCCTCAGCCTCGAGAAGTCGCTCCGCATCGCCTTTCTGGGACCCGAGGCGACCTTCACGCACGCGGCGGCGCGGCAGCGCTTCGGCCTGTCGGCGCGCTACCTGTCCTGCGGCACCGTGGCGCAGGTGTTCCGCGAGGTCGAGCGCGGCGAGGCGGATCTCGGCTGCGTCCCCGTCGAGAACTCGACCGAGGGCGTGGTCTCCTCGACCCTCGACGTCTTCCTCGAGTCGTCGCTGACCATCGTCTCCGAGGTGGTGCTGCGCATCCGCCACAACCTCGTCGGCTCGCCGGCGCTCGGCGACATGAGCCAGGTGACCAAGGTCTACTCGCACCCGCAGGCCCTCGCGCAGTGCGCCCGCTTCCTCGAGGCGAACCTGCCCCGCGCCAGTCGTGTCGAGGTCGCGTCGACGGCGCTGGCGGCGCAGCTCGCGCGCGACGACAGCCACGGGGCCGCGATCGCCAGCGATCTGGCGGCGCGGCTGTACGATCTCAAGATCGTCCGCGCCCACATCGAGGACGAGTCGAACAACGTCACCCGCTTCCTGGTCGTCAGCAAGCAGCCACAGCCGCGCACCAGACGGGACAAGACCTCGCTGATGTTCTCGGTCAGCGACGAGCCGGGCGTGCTCTATCGCGTGCTCCGGCCGCTCGCCGACCGGCGCGTCAACCTGTCACGCATCGAGTCGCGTCCGTCTCGACGGAGACCGTGGGAGTACGTCTTCTTCGTCGACCTCGACGGCCACCGCGACGACGCGGAGGTCAAGGCGGGGATCGAGGAGGTGGCGGCGGCGTGCGAGCGGTTCAAGATCCTCGGCTCGTACCCGCGCGCCGAGCAGACCGAGACGCTTTCTTCCGACGAGCCGCAAGGCTCCAAAGGCAAGGCAGACGATGAAACCGCTGGTTGATGCCGCGATCGCGGCGATCGCTCCGTACGAACCCGGTAAGCCGCTCTCGGAGCTCGAGCGCGAGCTCGGCGATCGCTGGCCCAAGGATGGCGCCGTCAAGCTCGCCTCGAACGAGAACCCGCTCGGTCCTTCGCCGCTGGCGCTCGAGCGAGTGCGCACGGGCCTCTCGGAACTGCACCGCTATCCCGACGGAGGATCGTTCTATTTCCGGCAGCGTGTGGCGCGCCACCACGGCCTGCCGGCGAGCCACATCGCGGCGGGCAACGGCAGCAACGAGCTCATCGACCTCATCGTGCAGGCGTTCTGCGCCGCCGACGAGACGGTGCTGGCGCCGGCCTGCTCGTTTGCCTGCTATCGGCTCTCGGCGGCCGGCCATCGCCGCGGCTTTGCCGAGAGCCCGAACGGTCCCGACTTCGCGTACGACTTTCCAGCGCTGGTGCGCGCGTGCACGCCCAAGACCAAGGTGGTCTTCTTCGCCAACCCGTCGAACCCAACCGGTGTCTACGCGCCGCGCGAGATGGTCAAGTATCTTGTCGAAGAGCTCCCGCCGGACATCGTGCTGGTCGTCGATGAGGCCTATGTGGAGTTCGTCGCCGCGGGCGACTACGCCTCGGCGCTCGAGCTCCTCGATCGGCGCGAGCGGCTGATCATCTTGCGCACGTTCTCGAAGGCCTATGGCCTCGCCGGGCTGCGCTCCGGCTACGCGGTGGCGCGGCCCGAGCTGCTCGATCCGATCCACAAGGTGCGGCTGGCGTTCAACTTGAACACGCTCGGCCAGCTGGCGGGCGAGGCGGCGCTCGATGACACGGCGCACGTCGCGCGGGTCGTCGAGCACAACTCCCGCGAGCGCCGCCGGGTCACCGATGGGCTGCGCGCGCTCGGCATCCCGGTGATCGAGTCGCAGACCAACTTCCTCCTCGCCGACTTTGCGCCGCGCGCCGGTCGCAGCCTCTACCAGGAGCTCCTGCAGCTGGGCGTCATCGTGCGACCCATGGGGCTGTACGAGCTGCCGCACCACCTGCGCATCAGCTTCGGCACCGTCGAAGAGAACGATCGGCTGCTCCGCGCGCTGCCGCGCGTCTTGTAGGCGATGCGGCAGGGTTCTCTCGGAGTGGTGGGCGCCGGCCTGATCGGCGGCTCGATCTTGCTTGCGGCACGGCAGCGCTTGCCGTCGCTGCGCCGGTTCGCGCACGACGCCCAACCGGAGACCGAGCGGGCGCTCGTCGAGCGCGGGCTGGTCGAGGCTTGCCTGCCGCTTGACGAGCTCGCGCGCCGCGTCGATCTGCTGGTCGTCTGCGTGCCTCCGTCCGCGGTCGACGCGACCTTGGCGGCGGTCGCGGCGGCACCGCTCGTGACCGACGCCGTGTCGTGCAAGGCGAGCGTCCTCGAGGCGGCGCGCCAGCACCTCCCGGGCGGTCGCTTCGTCGGGGCGCACCCGATGGCCGGCAGCGAGCGCTCGGGCCACGAGGCCGCGTCCGGCCAGCTCTTCGTGGGGCGACGCGTCTACATCTGTGCGCCGCCGGAGGCGAGCCCCGAGGCGGTCGCCGCCGTCGAGAGCTTCTGGCGGGCGCTCGGCGGCGTGATCGAGCGCATCGAGGCCGGCGAGCACGATCGCAAGATGGCGTGGGTGAGCCACGGCGTGCACGCGACGGCCGCGGCGCTCGCCCGGGCGGTAGGGCAGATCGCCGGGCTCGAGGGCAGCGCGGGCACCGGCTTCGTCGACACGACGCGGGTCGCGGCCGGAAAGCCTGGCATGTGGAGCGAGATCCTGCTGGCCAATCGCGCACCGGTGCTGACGGCGCTCGACGGCGTGGCGGCGTCGCTCCAGGCGCTGCGGGCGCGCATCGAGGCGAGCGACGCGGCCGGTCTGCGGGCGCTGCTCGAGGAGGCTGCCGCGGCCCGAGCGGGGCTGCTCGAGGCCCTCGCGCCACCATCGACGAACGCCGAGTATGACGACGAGTAGGCACCGTGGACCGCGCAGCGGAGTGGCCCCCTCGCTGCTGTTCTGCCTCTGCTTCTGCCTCGTTGGCTGCGCGAGCGGCCCCGCGGTGACCCGGCCGCTCGACGAGGATCTGCTCGCGCTGCTGCCGAGCGACGGCGAGCTCGTGCTCGACGTGGAGCTGGCGCAGCTTCGCAGCTGGCACCTCGGTCAGGCAGTCAAGGATCTTGTCTATCAGCGGCTACCCATCCCGGCGCCGCTGCGTGACCGGCTGTGGGACGCCGAGCTCGTGGCGGTCTCGATCCACGGCCTCGGCGACTGGCGCACGGCGCGCGTCGTCGCGGTGGTCAAGGGGGATCCGCCGCTGCCTCCGCCCCCTCCCGAGGCCGTTGGGTTGAAGACCCGCGCCGTCGTGGGTGGCCTGACCGTGGTGAGGCTCGCTGCGCGACTCTATGCCCTCGGCCCGGCCAGCGACATCGACCTGCTGGTCGACCGCCTCGATCGACTGGGACGGCGCGCGCTCGTCGGACCAGGCGACGCCCTGCGCGAGCTCCTCGCGCTCTGCCCGACCGGAAAGTATGGTCGTCCGGCGGTGCGGCTGGCGGCGCGCTTGCCAGGGGAGCTGCGCGGCCGCCTCGGCGAGGCGCTCCCGGCGATCGGCGCGACCGACGATCTCGCGCTCGCGTTCGCGGTGGCGGACGGCTTCGATCTCGGCGCCGTGCTGCGCATGCGCTCGGCCGCAGATGCGCAGTCGGGCGTCGAGCGCCTGCGCCGCGAGGTGCAGGCGTTCGTCGAGCGGCCGCTGCTGCGGCAGCTCGGGATGGCGCCGCTGCTGGCGCCGCTGCGGACCGGCCGACGCGACGGGGACTTGCACGTTGCCTATCGCTTGCCGCGCGGCGACGCCGAGGCGCTCGTCGAGCGCCTCACCTCGCTGATGCGGCTCACCGAGGGGCTGTTGCAGCGCATGCAGCGCGAGCCCCGTTCACAGGATCAGGAGAAGCAGCCATGAACTACCGTGTCGCAGGCGCAGCCTCGTCGCTCCACGGGCGAGTCGCGGTGCCGGGGGACAAGTCGATCGGTCATCGCGCGGTGCTGTTCGCGGGGATCGCCGAGGGGAGGGCGCTCGTCAGCGGCCTCTCGGGTGGCGAGGACAACCGGCGCACGATCGAGGCGCTGCGCCAGCTCGGCGCGCAGATCGAGGAGCGCTCGCCCCACGAGGTCGTGATCACCGGGCGTGGCCTCGACGCGCTCGAAGCGCCGAGCGGCGATCTCGACTGCGGCAACTCGGGCACGTCGATGCGCCTGCTCGCCGGGCTGCTGGCGGGGCAGCGCTTCTCGTCGAGGCTCGTCGGGGATCAGTACCTGCACGCGCGCCCGATGCGGCGGGTCGTTGGGCCGCTGCTCCAGATGGGCGGCCAGCTGAGCGGCGAGGCGGGCAAGAAGCCGGGCGAGATCTACCCGCCGCTCGTCATCGCGGCGGCGACGGGGCGGCTGCGCGGAATCGACTACGACTCGCCGATCGCGAGCGCGCAGGTCAAGAGCGCCATCCTGCTGGCCGGCCTCTATGCCGACGGGCCGACCTCGGTGCGCGAGCCGGAGCGCTCGCGCGATCACACCGAGCGCATGCTGGCGGCCTTCGGCGTGCCGATCACGGTTCAAGGGGCGCGCGCCACGGTCGACGTCACGGGCTGGGATCGCCGCCTGCGCACCGGTGATCTGGTGGTGCCGGGCGATCCGTCGTCAGCCGCGTTCCTCGTCGGCGCGGCGACGATCGTGCCGGGCAGCGATCTCACCGTCGAGGGGGTGCTGATGAACCCGACGCGTACCGGCTTCTTCGAGGCGCTGGCGGCGATGGGCGCCGACCTCACCTACGAGAACCGCCGGGTCGTCGGCGGCGAGGAGGTCGCCGACGTGCGCGTCAGAGCCGTACCGCGACTGCGCGGCATCTCGGTGGGGGGCGAGCTGGTGGTGCGCGCGCTCGACGAGCTGCCGCTGCTCGGGGCGTTGGCGACGCTGGCCGAGGGCGAGACGGTGGTCGCCGACGCGGCCGAGCTGCGCGTCAAGGAGTCCGATCGCGCGCGCGCCACGGTGGCGCTGTGTCGCGCGTTCGGCGCCGCCGCCGAGGAGCGGCCCGATGGCTTCGTCATCGTCGGGCGCGAGCAGGTCGACGGCGCGACGGTGGAGAGCTTCGGCGATCATCGCATCGCGATGGCCGGCGCCGTGGTCGGGCTGGTGGCGACGGGCGAGTCGACGATCGTCGACGTGCACAACGTGGCGACGTCCTTCCCGACGTTCGAGCGCATCCTCAACCAGGCCACCGACGGGCGAGCGCTGCAGGTCTCGTAGCGACGGGCGCAGGTCGAGAAGTTGACTGCGCGCATGTTCAGTATCATGCTCAGCGGATGAACTATCCGACGGCCAACCCGCCCAACCCGTTTCGGCTCACCGACCGCGAGTACTTCGAGGAGCTCCCCCCGGCGGAGCTGACCGTCTTCGAGGACAGCTCGCGGACGATCCTGTCGAGGAACGACAGCCCCGATCTGCCCTTTCGCTACAGCGTCAACCCGTACCGCGGCTGCTACCACGCGTGCGCATACTGCTACGCGCGTCCGACGCACGAGTACCTCGATCTCGGCGCGGGGACGGACTTCGATCGCAAGCTGCTCGTCAAGCTCGCGGCGCCGGAGCTGCTGCGCGCCGCGTTCGACAAGCCGTCGTGGCGAGGCGAGACGATCATGTTCTCTGGCGTCACCGACTGCTACCAGCCGATCGAGAATCACTACGGCCTGACCCGCAAGCTGCTCGAGGTCTGCCTCGAGTATCGCAACCCCGTCGCGATCATCACCAAGAGCGCGCTGGTCGAGCGTGACCTCGATCTGCTGCTTCAGCTCCAGGAGCGGGCCGCGGTCGACGTGACCGTGAGCATCCCGTTCTTCGACCCGGCGGAGGCGCGCGCCATCGAGCCGTTCGTCACCACGCCCGAGCGGCGACTGCGCGCCGTCGAGCGTCTCGCCAAGGCCGGGCTCTCCGTCGGAGTGATGGTGGCGCCGATCATCCCAGGCTTGAACGACGACCAGATGGTCAAGATCCTTGAACATGCGCGGCAGGCGGGCGCCTCGAGCGCCGGCTACGTCCTGCTGCGGCTGCCAGGCTCGGTCAAGGACGTGTTCCTCGGGCGGCTGACCGCGGCGTTTCCCGAGCGGGCGGCCAAGATCCTGTCGCGCCTGCGCCAGACGCGCGACGGCCAGCTCTACGACGCGCAGTTCGGGGTGCGCGGGCGAGGGCAGGGGCGCTACGCCGAGATGATCGCGCAGCTGTTTGCGACGACGACGCGGCGGCTCGGCTTCGTGGAGCGCGAGCCGCTGGTGGATGGTACGTCGGCGCCCTCGACCTTCCTTCGCCCGGAGCGAACGCCGCGCCGCCGGCCGACGCCGCAGCTCTCGCTGCCGCTGCTCTGACCAGCGCGCGATCCCACCCGGCTCGCCCCCGCTGGGCAACCTCCGCTGTGCCGTTGAATTCCTCGGCGAATTGCGGTAGAGCCTCGCCATGAAGCAGTACCTTGGCCTTGCTCTTGTCTCGTTGTCGCTCCTGACGGCCACTTCGGCGCGCGCCGATCGCTGCCCCGCGGTCATGCTCCTCCTCGACAAGTCGCTGTCGATGGACTCCGATCCAAGCGGCGACTACTCAGGCTCCCCCTCCAAGATGGACATCGCCAAGAAGGCGCTGTCCGACGTCGTCAAGAAGTACGGCAACTATCTGCCGATCGGCTTTGCGACCTACTCGAACGACAGCTCGAGCGACTGCTGGGGCGACATCGACGTCCTCGTTGGCGCAGAGAACGGCAAGTCGGCGCAGGTGCTGTCCTACATCGCCGCGGTGACGACGACGGGCCTGACCAACACGGGCAACGCGCTCTCCAAGGTCTCCGAGCACGCGACGCTCAACGACGCGACCCGCCCGGGCTCGTACATCATTCTCCTCACCGATGGGGAGCCGAACTGCGGCGACAACAGCCTCGACGACCCCGACTACACGATCAAGGTTGTTGGCGACGTCGCGGCCAAGGGGATCAAGACCTTCGTCATCGGCTTCGGCGCGCTGCCCACGGACGCGGCGACGACGATGGACAGCATGGCGGTCAACAGCACGGTGCCGTGCACCGACACGTCGTGCGGTGGCCACAAGTTCTATGCGGCGGAGGACCAGGCGGGCCTCGACGCGGTGATCGAGGCGATCTCGCAGAAGATCGCCGGTGAGTTCGGCGGTACGTGCGACGACTCGTGCTACGCGAACGGCTGCCCGAACGACGGCGAGGCGTGCGTGCAGGGCACCTGCAAGCCGAACCCGTGCGCGAACTTCACGACCTGCGCACCGGGCTCCTACTGCTACTGGGATGGCGTCTCGTCGGAGGGCACCTGCAAGAAGTCGTGCAAGACGCCGTGCGGCGCGTCGCAGATCTGCAACAACGGCACCTGCACCGACGACCCCTGCGCGACCCTGAGCTGCGACTCGGGGCAGACCTGCTCGAACGGCGCCTGTGTCAACGACAAGTGCGCGAGCGAGGGCTGCCCGCCGGGGCTGCTGTGCATCGGTGGCTCGTGCAAGGATGACGCGTGCCGGTACGTCACCTGCCCGACGGGGACGACCTGCAAGAACGGCACGGGACAGTGCATCGCGCCCGGCACCGGCACCGGTGGCTCGGGCCACGGCGGCTCGGGCCACGGCCGCGCCTCGGTCGGTGGCTGCGTCGCTGGCGCGAGCGGAGCGCTCGACGTGTTTGGGTTGATGATCGCCGCGGGGCTGGGCGCGCTGCTGCTGCGCCGCCGTCAGCGCGCCTGATCCGGTTCAAGGAGAGCACATGAACAGACTCTGGAAGCTGGTTGGTAGCATCGCGCTCGTCGCCGCATCGCTCGTCGGTGGGAGCGCGCTTGGTCAGGGCAAGGCGCCCGCCAAGGCGGCGGACAAGCCCGCGGAGAAGGCCGCCGAGATCGACCTCAACAGCGCGACCGAAGCGGAGTTGAAGACGCTGCCTGGCATCGGCGACGCCTACGCCAAGAAGATCATCGCCGGCCGGCCCTACGCCAACAAGACGCAGCTCGTCTCGAAGGGCGTCGTCCCGCAAGCCACCTACGACAAGATCGCCGCCTCGGTGATCGCCAAGCAAGCCAAGAAGTAATCGTCAAGCTGCTTGACGATGTGGTCAAGCAGCTTGACCACGTCGTGCTCGCCGCGATCGCGCGCCGCCCTCAGCCCGAGACGATCGGCAGTCGAACCTTCACCTCGGTCGCGCCCTCCCGACGGAAGCGGAAGTCGCAGCGCGCCCCCCCTTGCGCGAGCGTCTCCTGCCGCACCAGGCCCCAGCCGAACGCCTCGCTCCCCACGATGTCCGACAGGCAGATGTACGGGGCGAACGCCGCCGCGCCGTGGCGCTTGGCGAGCTCGAAGATCGCGCAGCGGTGATAGTTCACGCCGTACGCGAAGCCGTCCTTGGCCTCGACGAACTCGACCACCCAGTCGCCGCGCGGCGCGGTGCGCGTCTGCTTGGCGAACCACCGGCTCATCGCCTTCATCAGCCAGGAGAACATGCCCGCGGAGGCGAGCTTGCGCTCGAAGCCTGCCATCGCTGCGAAGCGCTGCTTGGTCGCCGCTTCGCAGATCGCCCACGCGTCGGCCGCGGACAACCCACGCGCTGCGAGCTCGAGGTAGACCGCGATGTAGAGCGCGCCGCCGAGGCTGAAGCGCCGCATCGCTGGCGCGCGCCAACCGGGATCGGGCAGGTCCGCGAGGAGCTGCTTGAGCCGCGCCCCGATCGCGTCGAGCAAGGGGCTGGCTTCGTCGCCAAAGCGCGGCGCCAGCGCGTCGCGTAGCATCGGCGCCCACGCACGGAGCTCGCGGCTCGCCAGGCTCTCGAGCCGCGCCATCGAAGGGGGAGGTGCCATCGGCACCGATTGTAGCGCAACGGACCTTGCGACCCGACGATACAGATATGGTACACGTTCTCACGGCGCAGTCGCTGGCTGGCCGGGGATCCGCGCCCATGCAGCGTGACAATTCAAGAAGCCAGGGTGGCGAAACTGGTAAACGCAGGGGACTTAAAATCCCTAGGGGCGCAAGCTCCGTACGGGTTCAAGTCCCGTCCCTGGCAC
>CAZPEY010000211.1:0-9962 GCA_964585665.1 uncultured Polyangiaceae bacterium
GGAGGAGGGCCTGCGTCGCACGGTAGAGCTTGGTGTCGAGCTTCTCGAGGCCCTGGATCTCCTGGATGGCGCGCGGAAAGTCGCCGGCATGAAAGGCGCTGACGGCGAGGAACTGATGGACCTGCGCAGCACCGAAGACACCGCCGCCCGCCTTCAAGCACTTCTCCCACGTCGGCAGCGCGTCCCGCCACTGCTCGTTCGAGTTGTAGATCGGGCCGACCTTGCATGGATCGCCGCGCTCCGCGGGCGACAGCGCCGAGATGTCGTCAGCAGCCTTCTTCTTGCCGGCCTCGAAGTTGCGCTTCTTGTCGATCATCGAGTCCATCTTGCTCCGTACGCCCTGGAAGTACGAGGTGCCGGGGTACAAGACGAGGAAGCGCTCGCCCTCGCGGAGCACCGCATCGTCGTCCTTGAGCATCTCGTAGGCCTGGATGAGCTGGTAGTGCGCGAAGGATCGCAGCCCGCCCGCCTGCGCATCGGGGGGAGCGTTCTCGATGATGGCGCGCGACTCGGCAGCGACCCGTCGCCAGCGCCGCTCCATCGACAGCGATCCGATGTACTGGCCGTAGTGCGCCATCAACATCGCGGGGTTCTTCTCCTGCTCGAGCCGCCGCTTGAACTCGGCCGTGGCGCGCTGGTGCTCCAGTCGGTCGATCGACGAGTACGCCTTCATGCGCTTCTCGAGCTCCTCGAGATCGTGCAGCGCGTACGTGAACTGTGGATCCTCCTTGAGCGCCGCTCGGAGCAGCTCGCGCCGCTTGCTCTCGTCCACCTCGACCACCGCGTCCCCGTAGATCTCGACGGCCCGCAGGCTCTTGACCTTGGGGCGCGGGCGGCTGGCGACCTTGGCGACGGCCTTCTTCTCGATGCCCGCGGACTTGAGCAGCTCGGCCGTGACCTTGTCCTGTAGCGACAGGAAGTCCGACGACGCGCCGTCGACCTTGGCGGTGCCAACGATCTCGCCGGTCTCGACCTTGACGAAGCGCGCCGTCAGACGAACGGTGGGCGATGCCTTCTGGTACGCGCCGGTGACGATCAGCGTCGCGCCGAGCAGCTTGCCGAGGCGCGCCGAGGTCTGCACGTCGAAGTCGGTGGTCCCCTGCAGCTTCTGCTCGGCGAGCACCTTGTCGAGGCTGCCGCGCTCGATGACCTTGAGGCCGGAGATCTCCTTGAGGTCCGTCGTGACGGTCTCGCGGATCGCCTCGCCGATCGACGCCTTGGCGCCCGACAGATCGCGGAAGGGCATGACCGCGACGGTCTGCACGCTGGCGGCTTTCGCTATGTTTGCAAATAAAGACAAAAAGACAAAGAAAAACAAAAACACTCTCTCGGCGTTCTTCACGGCGTCTTGGCCTCCGGGAGCCCCTTGGCGAGGGCGGCGAGCTTCTTGGCGAGCTGCGCCGCCAGGTCGTCCTGCAGCTTGAGCAGCGACTTGCTGTCGCCGGTGATGGTGAGCGTGTCCAGCACCTCGCCCGTCTCGACGCGGACCAGGCGGGCCGTGATGCGGAGCTTGCCACCAGCGTCCTGGAACGCGCCCTGCACGACGACCTGCACGCCGCCGAGCTTGCCCGACTGCGCGACAGTGGACTTGTCGAAGTGCTCGTCCTTGATGCGGTCGAGCTCGCCGATGTCGCTCTCGAGATCGAAGCGCTCGTAGAGCTTGACGTCGGTGCTCGGCGCGGCCGACATGACGGTCTCACCGATCCCCTGCTCGAGGGCCGCCAGCGCCTCGACGTGTCCGACGTTCTTGAACTTGAAGATCGCGGTGCGCAGCGGACGCGTCAGCGGCGCGGCGGGCGCGGCGGTCGCGGCGTTCGGAGCCGGCGCGGGAGGGTTTGCAGTGGGATTCGGTCCCGGGCTCGGGGTCGGATTCGGATTCGGGCTCGGGCTCGGGCTCGGGCTCGGATTCGCGCTCGCGCTCACCGTTGGTGGCTGTGTCGCCCCGCCGGTCGCCCGCCAGGCCACGAACCCGCCGCCGCCGAGCACCAGCACCGCCGCCACCGCGATCGCCCCGAGCGGCGCGCCGCGCTTGCTGCCTGGGGTCTCGGCGCTGGTCGGCGGCATCGGCACGGCCATCGGCGTCTCGGGCGTCGAGACGATCGGGCGAGGCGCCTTGGGCACCGTCGGGCGTTGCGCCTCCCGCTCGGCCGTGTCACGAACGTGCGCGCGCAGGTCGTCGAGCGCGCCGATCACCGCCTCGCAGCTCTGCAGCCGCAGCTCCGGATCCTTGTTGGTCATCTGCTCGACGAGCACCACCAGCTCGTCGGGCAGGCCGAGCCCCATCGTCCGCAGATCGGGCAGCGGATCGTTGAGGTTCATCATCACGAGGCGCAGGACGTCATCGGCGATGTAGGGCGGCCGCCCGGCGAGCAGCTCGAACAGCGTCATGCCGAGCGCGTAGACATCGGCCCGCTGATCGACCTGGCCGCCGGTCGCCTGCTCTGGCGCCATGTAGCCGGGCGTGCCCATCAGGGACGCCGCGCCCGTGAGCTGCGCGTTGCCCTGCGTGATGCGCGCGATGCCAAAGTCAACGATCTTGACCTTCTTGTCGGCGAGCAGGATGAGGTTCGCCGGCTTGATGTCGCGGTGCACGATGCCCTGCTTGTGGGCGACGGCGAGGCCCTCGGCGGCCTGGCGGATCACCGCGACCGCGGCCAGCGGCGGCAGGCGCCCATCTTCAGCCAGCACCTTGTCGAGCGCCCGTCCGTCGACGAGCTCCATGACGAAGTAGGGGTTGTCCTCTTCGTCGACCCCGAAGTCGTAGACGTGGACGATGTTGGGGTGGGTGAGCTTGGCGATCGCCTGCGCCTCACGGCGGAAGCGCGCCACGAAGTCGGGGCTGGCGTGCAGCATCACCTTGATCGCGACCTGACGATCGAGGTCGGGATCGCGGCCGCGGTAGACCGCCCCCATCCCGCCGCGCCCGAGGAGCTGCAAGTCGATGTACCGACCGATGCGCGTGAGCTGGGACATGGCAAGGAACTATAACGCGAAACCTCGCGCTGCGGTCTGTACCCGTAGGCTTGGCGTCAATCCTCGTCGCCGCTTAGGTCGCCGAGCAGGGCGGAAAGCTCGCTGGCGGCGTGCGCGTCCCCCTTCTTGCGCGCCGCTGCGAGGCCGCGCTCGACCACCTGCCGCGCGGCGCCCTTGTCGCCAATCTCGACGAGGAGCTGCCCGTGCATGAGGTACTGCGGCACGTAGTCGGGGTGCTTGTCGGCGAGCTCGGCGAACGCGGCGCGCGCGTCGTCGAAGAGCTTCTGCCGTCGCAGCTCCATCGCCAACCCGTAGCGCGGAAAGGGATCGTTGGGCGCCTGCTCTATGATCTTGCGAATCGCTTCGATGCTCGGCATGCGCGCTCTTTACAATGAGCGAAGCTTGACGGGAAGGCGCCTCTCTTCCACGCTGGCCGAGCGTGACTGCGTTTCGGACCTTCCTCGGTGTGGACCTCGGCGGCGGCAAGGGCAAGAACACGGCGGTCGCGCGCCTGGTTGCCACCGACGACGGCGTCGAGGTGCGCGACTACGGCACCGGGCGCGACGGGCCGTGGTTCGACGACGCCTTGCTGGCCTACCTCCAGGAGCATCGACAAGACGCGGTCCTGGCCATCGACGCGCCGCTGACCCTGCCGGCCTGCGTGCGCTGCACGGTCGACGTCTGCCCAGGAATGAGCGCGTGCGTCGACGGCGACGTGGTCTGGTTCCGGCAGCGCACCGAGAGCAAGCGGGCGCGCGACGGCGGCAAGCCGATCTACACGCCGTACACGCAGCGCCCGACCGAGGTGCTGCTCGCCGAGGAGCACGCGATCCTGCCGCGCGAGACGCTCGGCCAGGGCATGGGGCCGCTGACGGCCCGCGCCGCGCATCTGTGCCGCGCGCTGCGGCCGCACTTCCGGCTCAACCACAACCTGCTCGAGGTCTACCCGAAGGCGACGGTCACGCAGCTCTGCTCGCCGCGCACCGCCCAGAAGTACAAGCGCTCGGCCGAGTCGCCAGCGACGCGGCTCCAGATCTGGAACGAGCTCGGGGATCTGCGCTTCGCTCCGGGTGCGTGGCGGGAGGCCGGCCTGCAGAACGATCACAAGTTCGACGCGGTGATGTGCGCGTACACGGCGTATCTGTGGTCGAAGGATCGCTGCGAGCCGCGGCGGCCGGCGGGTGTCGACGAGGGCTGGATCTGGATCCCGAGGGCCGCGGCGGCCGCGCCCCCGAGCAAGTAGGTGGGGAGGATCAGGCGGCGGTGCGCTTGTTGGGCAGCGTGCGGACTCGCCCAAGCTCAGCGACGCCGCGCTCGCGCAAAAAATCGAGGAACGCGATCGCTGCTGGCAGCTCGACGGCAGGCACCTGATCGATGAGCTCCTTGGCCTGGCGGCGCAGCAGCTCTCCTGGCCCCTCGCCCGTCGGAGCGGCGGGCCGCTCGAGCACGACCTCGGTGTCGACCGGCTCGGGCGGCTGGCCCCAGGTCGGCGCCTCCTTGGCCTCGAGCTCCTCGCGCTCGAGCCAGCGCATCATGTGCCAGTGCAGCAGGTCGCCGCGGTAGCTGAACCAGCGCTCGCGATCGACCGGGTAGTTGAGGAGCACATCCTTGAAGCGGCGGAACGCGCCCTTGCCGTCGATGGCGATGATCAGCCGCTCCTTGAGCGGCTCGTCGGTGACGGTGGTGACGAAGCGCTCCATCCACTTGTATTGCTCGCGGCTCGACACCGGCTCGATGCGCAGGAAGTTGTCGCCGCCGGCCTGCACCTTCTGGCGCTGCTCGGCGTAGTCGGTTGCGCCTTGCGAGACCGTCACCACCTCGCCCGTAGTGAGATCGAGGAAGCTCTCCGTCTCGGGAGAGTTGCGTTCGAACGCCATTTCGAGCTCGGGCCAACGAATCGGTACAACGCGCATGGAGTGATCCTTCCGGGTGGCGGCCTCTTGCGAGGACGGACGCCACGACACTGTCAGCTTACTGTGCTCGGCCATTTGATTCAAGGCAACGAACGGCGGCCAGCCGACCATTCCGGGCCCCGGTCCGCGACGGCGACCGGGAGGCGCGCCCCGGACGAAGGCGCTTGACAGATGAGCGCCGCCGCGCAAGATACGTCGGTTCGAGCTGGCCCGAGTCGGCCGGCCGCAAACGCACCCCCTACAGGAGCACAACCTTGGCGCGCGTCACCGTCGAAGACTGCCTCGAGAATGTCAACAATCGCTTCGCCCTCACCATCCTCGGCTCGACGCGGGCCCGCCAGCTCGCCCGCGGCGCGACCGCGCTCCTCGAGTGCGACAACAAGCCCGCCGTGACGGCGCTGCGCGAGATCGCCGACGGCTCGGTCTACTTCAACGAGGACGTCGACGAGACGGTGCGCTCATTCCTCAAAGAGGCGCGCGCGCGCGGCCTCCAGGGACCGGGCGGTCGCTAGCCGCTCCGCCGCTCCGCCCGCACTGCGTGTTCGCCCGCCAGCTCTTCTTCGCCTCACATCAACAAGCATCGCTGCGCCTTCGCCTCCAGCTCGGCAACGCCCGTCCGACGATCGAGCTGCACCGCGGCTGGATCTGCGCCATCGATCTGCGCGCCCTCGACGGCAACGGCCTGCCGCGCCTCGCCTCGCGCGCCGAAGATCAGCTCGCGCAGCTCCTCGCGCTCGAGCCCGTCGAGCGCGCCGAAGAGACACCGCCGCCGGCCGTGCGGCACGGCGACTGCCAGCCGTTTCACCCGGCGCCCGTGCTGCGCCGCCACTACGACGGGCGCGCCGTGCCGAGCGATCAGGTCGAGGGGTACCTCCGCAACCGACCGCTGGTGCTCACTGCCGCGCCGCACCCGAGCGGGCTGCAGCCCGATGAGCGCCGCGTCCTGACGCTGCTCTCGGCGCGCCCGACGACGCTCGCCGAGCTCTACCCGCACGGCCACCTGCTGCCCGAGCGGCTCCACCACCTCGCCGGCTTCCTCCTCTGGCTCGGCGCGCTCGAGGTCCCGTCGGTGCGCCCGGCGCTGATCGCGACGCTCGGACTGCCCGAGACGGCCGACGACGAGGCGCTCCGCCGTGGCTACCGGGAGCGCGTGCGCGCCCTGCACCCGGACCTCAACCCGATCTCCGCCGACGAGGCCGAGCTGGTCCGCCTCAATCAGCTTTGGGAAGAGTGGGAGCGCGAAGCGGCGATCACTCGACGTAGCAGAGGTTGAACTTCAGGTAGTGCCCGTCGGCGAAGCCGGCTGGCACCGGGAAGTCCGGCGGCAGACCGACGCGCTCGATGGTGCGCACCATGCGGCCGGCGCGGTAGGCGCCCTCGCCGATGGCGCGGTCGTGCTCCTCGATGCTGAGCTTGTGGGTGTTCGCGGCGCAGGCGAGGATCGCGCCCGCGTCCGCCACCTGGAGGGCAGCGGTGACCAGCTCGGCGTAGTCGCGCAGCGCCTGGAACGTGCGCCCCTTGCTCTGCGAGAACGACGGCGGATCGAGGATGATGAGGTCGAACTTGCGGCCCCGATCATGGGCCTGCGCCAGCAGGGCGAACGCATCGCCCGCGTCGAAGGTCGCCCGCGACAAGTCGAGGCCATTCGACTCGAAGTTGCGGCGCGCTCGCGCCTGCGCCTTGGCGGCCAGATCGATCGACGTCACGTGGGTGGCCCCCGCCGCTGCGGCGTAGACGGAGAACGCCCCGGTGTACGAGAAGAGGTTGAGGACGCGGCGCCCCTCGGCGTAGCGCGCGACGGTCTCGCGACCGCGCCGCAGATCGGGGAACAGGCCCGTCGAGAGAGGCGCGGTGACGTCGACGAGGAAGCGCTTGCCGTTCTCCTTGACCGTCAGCTCGACCGGGGCGAGCGCGCCGCGGACGTGCTGCGCCGGTGCGCGCGGACCTTCGCCGGTCTGCGGCTTGTAGCGGCGCTGCTCGTAGATTCCCTTCGGCGCGACCACCGCCATGAGCGCGTCATAGATCTCAGAGAGGTGCGGCTCCACCGAGGCGGTGAAGAGCTGGACGACGAGGAAGTCGCCGTAGCGATCGACGGTGACGCCGGGGATGCCGTCGCCCTCGCCGTTGATCAGCCGATACGCGTCGGTCTGCTGCTCGTCGTGGAGGCGGCGGCGCAGGACCACCGCGCGCTCGATGCGCTCCTTCCACAGCGCCGCGCCCGGCAGCTTGTGCGGATCGAGGCTGATGACACGGATCGCGACGATGCCCTCGGGATCGTACAGGCCACGCGCGATGAACTGCCCCTCGTCGTCGACGAGCTCGAGCACCGCGCCCGACGTCTCGTGGAGCGCCCGCTGCAAGGCCTCGCGATAGACGAACGGATGTCCGGAGCGGACGTGGCCGACGATGTTGCCGGGCAAGCGCACCGTGTGCTTGCGGATGCGCGGCTCTGCCGAGGGACTGCGACGGGGAGCGCGCGGAGCGAAGCTGGGCTTGCGACGGGAATCGGGCATGGCGGGGGCGGAGAGTACTTGCGCAAGCCCCGGAGTCAAGGCGGTTGACACAGAGCGGCGGAATATGAGAGCTATGCGCGCCGTTGAGACTTCCGGGGGGAAGATCTACGACCGCCTGGGTTCATCCGTTGGCCCATGGCGTGCAACAGGTGGCGGCGAGCAGCAACGAATTGGGGGACTCCGCGATGGGAATGACCAGCATGCACATGAATTCGAGCAAGAAGCACCTCGAGCGCGTCCGCTTCGGCGACTTTCTCGTCGAGAGAAAGGCGATCAGCGAGCAGCAGCTCCTCGACGCGTTGGCCGATCACTGGATGTCCGGGATTCGCCTCGGGGAATCGCTGAGCCGCAAGGGCTACCTGCCGTCGTCCGACGTCGAGCGTCTGGCGCGCGAGTTCGAGACCCTCTCGACCGTCTACGTGTAGCCCGACGGAGTGGCTGAAGTAGCCACTCGATCGCCTCTCCTGGGGATCTTCTGTCCCCACTTCCGTACCCTCTTCTATAGCTTGCTGCGACTGGCCCTGCCGCGTCCGTGGGGCCGGTTCACAAAATCGTCCGGTTGGGCTTGGATCCGATGTCGGATTCTGCTATGCCACCCCGGTTCGGTTCGGTCGTTTACAATTTTTGGCGGCAAAACAAGCTCCAAGCCAGCCGAACACATGGGGGAGGGACCCGCTCGATGTCGCAGTACAACACGTCGCAGACGCCGCTGCCCGCGCCGCTTCCGGCCGCCGACGAGCTGTCGACGAGGGTCGCTCGCCACGGCCAGCAGGTCGGGCCGTACACGCTGCGCGCCCTGCTGAGCGAGGGGCCGACCGGCGCCCTGTTCCATGCCGACCGCCACGACGGCAGAGCGGCCATGGTGCGGTTGCTGCCGAGGGCGCTCGGCTCGCTCGACACCGTCGAGCTGTTCTTCGAGCAGCAGCGGCTCCTGGCCGAGACGGGTAGCCCGCACCTCGTGGCGCCCCTCGACTGGGGGCAGAGCGACGAGGTCTTCTATATTGCCGCGCCCGCGCTGATTGGCTGCGACCTGCAGATGGCGCTCGCCGCCAAGGGCGGTGTCCATCGTCGCAAGGCGCTCGAGATCGCGCGCCAGGTCTGCGTCGGTCTCGAGGTCGCGCACCGCGCCGGCCTCGTGCATGGCTCGCTGTCGCCGCAGAACGTCTACCTGGCCGCGACGGGGACGGAGATAACGGTCAAGGTCCTTGACTTTGGCGCCTACGCGCTCGCGGCTCGGCCGCACTCGCTGGTCATCCTCGGGGATCCGGCCTACCTCGCGCCCGAGCAGTTCGCCGGGCAGACGACGGCGCGCAGCGACATCTACTCCCTCGCCCTCATCGTCTACGAGCTCCTGACCGGCCAGCGCTTCTGCGAGGGCAGCGCCGCGACCGCGACCGCCCAGAAGCTGACGTCGGAGGCGCCGACCGGGCGCCTCGATCCGACCCTGTCGGCGCTGCTCGGTCGCAGCCTCGACCGCGATCCGGCCCAGCGGCCGCCGTCGGTGGAGGCCTTCCGCCGCTCGCTGCTGGCCTGGGCCGAGCGCTCCCCTGCCCTGCTCGATTCGACAGAAGCGCTGCAGCTGTCGATTGCTGCCTCGATCCAGCCGCAAAACAGTGTACAAAGCGTCCGCAACCCATCAACCGGTGTGCAAGTGAATTTTGGTCAGCCGATGGAACGCCCAACCATGCAATCGAACGGAAAGAACAAGCTAGAAGCGGCGCCGCCAGCGTCGGGAGTGGGAGGCGGTAAGCCGCCTTCCGAGTCGGATTCGGTGGAGGCCTCGCTCGAGGAATTCATCAACCAGGCGAACGCGTCGTTCCCGACGAGCGACGGCTGGGATCTACACACCGGCGACGTCGAGCTCGTCGACGAGCCCAGCGTCGAGGACGATGACGACGATCTGGCGACGGCGGAGAGCGAGGCCACGTCGGTGACGACGGCGACCGAGCTCGAGCGTCAGCAGCGCAGCGCCGCTCGCGCCAGCGACGAGCTCGATCTCGACGCCCCGCGCCGCCCCGGCGCTGCCGGCAAGCCGGGCTCGCGCCCGACGCAGTCGCTCGGCTCGGGCGTCACGGCGGCGGCGACCGCGGCCGCGGCGACGACGCCAGCGCCGACGGGCCCGACGAAGACCACGAGCAAGGCGATGCCTGCCGTGGCGGAGGAGGCCCCGCCGAAGAAGTCGACGAGCAAGGCGATGCCCGCCGTCGCTGCGCCGGCCGAGGCCGAGCTGCCGCCGACGCCCAAGCGGTCGACGAGCAAGTCGATGCCAGTGGCCGCCGAGCCCGAAGAGACGCCGCTGCCCAAGCGTCCGTCGCGGAGCATGCCGACGGCCGAGCGGACCGAGGTCGTCGCGCAGCCGCTGCCCGCGCCGATGCAGGCCGCGCCGCCCGCGTGGACCTCGAACCCGCTCGTCCTCGCCGCCTGCATGACGCTGGCGTTCGTGGTCGGTGCAGGCGCGCTCTACCTGATGACCCGCAACCTCCAGCAGCAGCCGATCGTCGTGCAAGCACCGCCGGCGCCCGTCGCCGCGCCGGCGCCCGCCGCCGCGCCGGTCGTCACGCCG
>CAZPEY010000212.1:0-9875 GCA_964585665.1 uncultured Polyangiaceae bacterium
CCGTTGCCCACTGCGCGCAGCTGGTTGGTGCTGAAGTGCAAGATGCGCCCGTCGTCGAGCTGCACGCACCAGCTGTCGTTCTCGTACATCGGCGAGGGCGTGACGTAGAGCGCGTAGCCCTCGCCGAGCGGCGTCTGCACGGGGTACGGGTACGGGAAGAATCCTGGGTTCAAGGCTCGCTCCTGGTGGGGGTGTTGATGAGCTGTGCGACGTGACGCTCGATGGCCTCGCGCGCGCGGGCCCCGTTGCGTTCGGCGATGGCGCGGTAGTCCTTGCGCGGCGGCGCCTTCGTGCCGGCGAGCACGTTCAGCGCGTCGTCGAGCGACTCGACCGTGGCCCACGGAATGCGGCGGCGCTCGAGGCTGTCGACGAACTTCACCTGCTCCTTCGTGAGCCGGCCCTTCCCGTCGGCGCGCTTCACCTCGAGCCACACCGCGTTGTTGGCGCGGTCGTAGACGAGCAGGTCGAGCACGCGGAGGCTGCCGGCGCAGTCGGCCACGAGGAAGCCGAGCGCGATGAGCCCGTCGCGAACGGCGGCGTGGTTGCCGTCGCGACGTCCCTGCTTGGCTGCGAACCAGCGCGGGCCGCGGCTCATCGGATGCACCTCAGCGAAACCGAGAGTCCTGCGGGAACGGTCGCAACAAAGACGGTCGAGCCTTCGACACGCGTCAGGCACGAGGCGTCGCGCGGCCACCCGACGGAACACGTGCACATCGAGCCCTCCGGCACCCACAGCGTGCTGCGATCGGGAGCCACCGCGTACTCCCACATGAGCGGCGGCACGGTGACCGGGCTGGTCGACGGCATCGTGGCGATCGCCGCGATCGTCAGCGGCACGGCCGCCAACAGCACCAGCCAGCGGCGGCGCCGCCGCGTGCGGCGGTCGTCTTCGACGTGCCACTCGAGGCGCCACCAGTCGAGGCTGGTGTCGTGATGGTCGAGCGGGCGCTTCATGAGTCGAACCTCTCGGCCAGCCACCAGAGCGCGAAGCCGGCCACCACGTTCGCGGTGTGGTCGTCCAACGCGCCATAGACCAGCTGCGCCCAGCCCACCGCGAACAGAAACCACAAGAGCGCGTCCTTGCGCTTCACCGGCGCACCACCGGAATGGTGACACCCATCGCCTCGCACGCGCGCTCGACGTCGGCGCGGCGCTCGAGGCTCATGGCCGCGATGCTGCGCGCCATCGCGTGCAGCGCGCTCGCGATGCGCCGCGCCTCGTCGCTGATGGGCTTCGCGCCGCTCGGCTTCTTCGGAAACTGCAGGTGCTGCGCGAGAGTGCGCGCCACGTCTTCGGGGGTCGTCATGCGGCTGCTCCTTGCGAGTGCTTCGAGGCCCACTGCGTGAGGTCGACCGACCACGGTGCTTCGGGGTTGATGCGCTGGCCCTCGGCCTCAGCTGGCCGCAGGTGCTCGGCGCACACGTCGATGTTCGCGAACTGGCCGATGGCGCCGGCGCCACAGGCAGCGCAGCGGGCGGTGCGCCTCGCGCGCCCGATGTCGTCGTTGGGGTCGGGACCCTTGCGCTTCGGCGGCGACGTCGCGTTGCGAATGAAGCGCTCGACGTGCGCGCCGTCGCGGCAGATGAGCTCGAGGTCGTCGTAGCGCTCGTGTCGGTCGTTCTCGCCCATGTTGTGGGGCGTGAGCGCGCAGCCGTCGACGGCCTGCTTCAGCTGTTCGACGGTGTAGCCCTCGTCGAGCCGCCGGGCGACGGCGCGCTTGCGCTTCTCGATCGGCTTCGCGTCGGGGTGCCCCATGACGCGCTTCCAGTGATCGAAGACCGCCGTGAAGCCGACGACTGCGGGCTGCTCGACGAGCTGCAGGTCGAGCTCGCTCGACAGAGGCTTTTCACCAGAAGGCTCAGAAGGCTCAGAAGGCTCAGACGGACATTTCGACACATCAGGGGTTGAGGGGGTCGACTCCGAGCCAATTTCCTCAGTGGTCGCGGTGTGATGACGTTCCGTGACATGTAATGACATCGCCTCGGCGGGCGGCGGCGGGAGGTAGCTCCGCGCCTCATGCGGGTGCGGGCGCTGCCACTTCTTGAAGCTCGGAATCCAGAGCACCCGGACCCCGCCGACCTCGTACCGGCGGACCATTCCGACCGTGACAAGGTGCTCGATCAGCGGCGCAGCGCCCCTCGAGTCCCACGACCTCACCCGCCGGCCGATGCGTCCAGGTTCGTCCTCAATCCGCCCTTCACGATCGCAGACGCACCACAAGCCGATGAACATCACGCGGTGGGAGTCGCTCGGCAGCTCGCAGGCGTCATCGCTCGTCCAGAACGCTGGCGAGATGTACCGGCCGCGAACGGCGAGCGTGTTCGCAGTCATCGGCGCACCTCGGTTCGAAGGAAAGCGATCGCCTCGGCCACACACGCGTCCGCGTAGCGGTGCAGCTCGCTGCCTGTGAACCGGAACACCGCAGCCCCCTTCGCGGTGAGGGCGCGATCGCGCGCGCGGTCACGCTGCGCCTGCTCCTTCGTGCGCTCGTGGAAATCGTGACCGTCGCACTCGACCACGACGCTGGTCATCGACTCACCGCGGTGAAGCGTGAGCAGGAAGTCGAGGCGGTATGGGGCCTCTTCGACTTGAACATCGGCGACCACGAGATCGCGCCCGCGCGCTGGCAGGTCGTGCCACGAGCGGTCGGGCATGACGAGACGGAGGTCCACGTCCGCGCGCAGCAGCGCTTCGGCAAAACGCCGCTCGATCGGCGACTCACAGGCCCCCAGGAAGAGCTTCACGTAGTGCTCGTCAGCGAAGTCCAAATCCCCTCCCCAGCCGCTACGCGGCCCTCCAGCGGTCTTCACGCGCGACGGCGCGCCGGTCCGCCTCAAGCAGCTTCTTCTCGGCGGCGGTGAGCAGCGCCATGCACTGCCGGAGCAGCGCGGCGATCGGATCGCGCTTCGCGTAGCGCACCTCGGCTCGAGCTGCTGCGCCACGAGCGCCGCGCACGAGCCGCTTCGTGTTCTTGATGGAGTGGCGGCTCACCGACGCACCTCGGGGAACTCGCGCACGCGGAGGTCGGCGGGCCACTCCGACGGATCGCCGCCGTGCGAGTCGCGGAGCAGCACGAGATTGCCCATGCACATCTCGCCGCCGGCGCCGTCTGGCTTCTTCGGTGTGCGCCTGTCGTGAGGCGCGAACGTTCCGATGCGCCGCTCGGAGTCGTAGACGCGAGCGCCGAGTTGCTTCATGAACGGCACGGCGCCAGCAAGGCGGACGCCGTCGACAAGCTCGCGCGCCCACGCCACGTCGAACGGCCGCGCGTTGCCGCCACTCTCTCCTCCGACGATGACCCAGTCGATGCGTTCGACGGTCACGCCGTCGATGCCCCAGGCGCCGGCCGCATCGAGATTCACGTGCTCGAGCAGCGGCTCGCACGACAGGAAGCGCACTGCCGCGGGCACCGAGAGCAACGCGGGAATGCGCTCGTCGGCGCGCCGCTGGTCTTCGACGGTGGTGCCGAGCCACACGTTCGGCCAGTGCTCTGGTCCCGCCGGCGGACACGGAAGCGCGCCGCCACCGCCGGGTTCGCCGAGCGCGTGCGGCCACAGCCTCGCGATGTTCTCGGGCCGCTTCGTGAGCAGCAGCCAGTCGAGCTGCGGCGTAGAGGCGATGAGGCCGAACAGGTCCTCGCGCCAGCCGATGAGCTCTGCGCGGTCCTCGAAGACGTCGGCGAGCGAGGCGCAGAACACACGCTTGCGCACGCCGGCCGCCTTCGCCGCGGCGTCCCACTTCAACGGCTGCTTCCAGTACGAGACCGACGTGCGCGTACGCGGCGCCTTCGGGCCCCAGCGCAGCAGCGGGTCACCGCGCTCCGCGGCTGCGCGGGTGTACTCGACGCCGACCTTCGCCGCCTCGGCGGCGCGGCGTTTCAGGGGCACGCCGCCAACGCGCTTGTCGTAGTTCTCGGCGTAGCAGTGCTCGCAGCCGGGCGAGACGCGCTGGCACCCGACCCACGGGTTGAAGGTGTAGTCGGTCCACTGAATCGTCGTCTCAGCCATGGGCGGGCCCCTCCCCTGCGGCAATGCGGTTGAAGGCGTCGGCGTCGACCACCGACTCGCAGGCGCGGCTCAGCGCGCGCGGCAGCGGCAGGTCGGTGAAGTCGTCGCCCTGCTCGCCGCGCCCGGGCGCGTACGGGTCGACGACCACCTTGCCCCTGCCAAGGCAGCGGGCGCAGCGCGGGTTCGCGCCCCAGCACTCGGGGCAGGTGGCGAGCACGACGATGGTGGTCAGCGGAATCGGAGCGGTCATGGCGCAGGTGAAGCGGGTGCAACGGGTGGAGCGTCGAGGCGGCCGGCTCAGCGCCGCCCCGACGTGAGGCGGTCAGCGCAGCGCGTTGATGACGGCTTGGAAGAGCGCGTCCTTCCGCTTCGTGCCCTCGCGCGCTCCATCCCGCCGGGGATTTCGACCGCGGGAAGCCTCAGTGCCGTGGAGACTTGGCGTCGACCGGCTCTGTCCGACGTTGGCGCTTTACGTCGCGCTACGCCGCCACTACCCTCGGAAGGGCGAGGGAATCGAACCCTCCTGCCGAGCCTCTCAGCCCGACACGCCGGTTTTGAAGGCCAGTCCTCCGGTTGTGGACGGGTTGTGGACGACTGCGAGCTTTTCTGTTTCGCTCCGTCTCGTTCCGAGAGGAGAAAACCACCCGTCCCCTGGGGCCGCTCTGATTCGTAATCAGTAGGTCCCCAGTTCAAGCCTGGGTGTCGGCTCATAGAGGAAACCGGGGTAGAGTCGCTGGTCATGAAACTCCCCCGTTGTGAATCGGTTGTGAACCATGCGTGAGCGGGTGAAGGGCTGGCCGGGCTACGTGCATCGGCAGGCGAACGGCGAGCCGCTGTTCATCATCGAGAAGCAGATCACGCTCGAGGTGAAGCCTGGGCAGAAGGTCCGCCACCGCTTCCACCTGTCCACGGGGTGCAACTCCATCGGCCCGGCGCTGAAGCAGCTCGAGCGCTTCCAGGCCGACCCCTTCGCGTACAGCCGCGCCGGCGCCGACGTTCGTGCGCCGCTGCTGCTCGACGTCGACATGGCGCTCAAGCTTTACCGCTGGCAGGTCGCTGAGCGCCCCAACGGCAAGGGCCTCAGCCGGAAGTACGCGCGCGAGGTGAACACCTGGCTCACGCACTGGATGCGCTCCCTCCGTGGTGTCGACCTGCGTCGGCTCCAACTCGCGCGCGACGTGCTGCCGGTGCTCGACGGGCTGAAGCCCGGTGCTCGGCGCCCGATGATGGCCGCGCTCAAGACGCTGTTCGGCTGGCTGCGAACGGAGCGGCACGAGCTCACCGCCGCCGAGGACGTCAGCCGAGACCTGAAGCTCCCGCAGTCCGACCCCGCCAAGCGCCAGCGACGCGTCGCTCACGACATCGCCGACGTGCGCAAGGTGCTCGCCCGCCTTGAAGGCGTGTACCGCGACGCCCTGCTCTTTCAGTGGGCGACGAGCTGCCACGTGTCCGAGCTCGAGCGCTTCGTGCGCGACGAGCGAAGCCGCCTCGTGGTGTTCGATAAGCCCGAGCGCCTCGCAGACGGAACGAAGGCGCTCGCGGTTGTCGAACTGTGGCACAAGACGCAGGAGTGGCATCGCATCGCCCTCACCCGTCGAGAGCACGTCGAGGCTGCGCAGCGGCTGCGCGAGCGCCGTAGCCTGCCGACGCGCAGCGACCTCAACCACGTCATCTACGCGGCCTGCGCCGCTGCCGGCGTTGAACGGATGAGCTACGTCATGCGGCACACCACCCTCACTCGAGCTGCCGCCCGCGGCATCGACCGAGAGCGCCGCATGGCCCACGCGCGACACAAGAACGTGGCGACCGCCGAGCGCTACGTAGACGTGCAGCTGCCGCTGGCCGCGATTCCGGCCGAGAAGCTTTGACGTCACTGGCCACCTGCCTTCAGCGCGCGCTTCATCTCGGCAATCGCCTCATCGCCTTGCGTGTCGACGTGCTTGCGCATCGCGCGCAAGCCCACCGACGGGCGGCGCTGCCGCTTCGCCTTTGGCGCGCAGTACCGACGCACCTCGGACAACGGCACGAGCCGCTCGTCTTCCGCGGTCGACACCTTGCCAGCGGCGATGAGCTCGTCGAGCTTCGTGGTGCCGATGCCCATCATCTTGGCGGCGACCGAGCGCTTCACCGCGCCGAACTGCGCAGTCTCGCCACGCACCTCGAGCAGCGCGCGCACCTCTGCGCGGAGCTTGTCGAGGCCCTTGCGGATACTGCGCAGTTCGGCGGCGGTCGTGCTCATGGGCTCACTTCAGGAACGCGCTGGTGGGCTTCTCCTTGCGAGCCTTGGCCGCCTCGATCAAAAGGCGGGCGCCGCTGAACATCTGCGCCGCGGTGCTGTGGAGCACCTTCACCTGTTCGGCGGGCGCCTCAGCGCGCTCGAGGGCGACATAGGCGTTGCCCAGCCGGTCGAGGAGCGTGGACGCACAATCAATGCGCCCAGTCGTGTACTTCTTGATGCGCTTCAACTGCGACTTGCTCTTGCTCATGCAGCATTTCTCCTGTTCAGAAGGCGGCCGAGTTTGAGATGCTCGACCCTGGCCGCCAGAAGGGTCGGTGGCACATCGTCATCGATGGAAAATCCAAGGCTCTTCTGGGCTTTGCCCGCAGCCTTGTAGACGTCGACGCACCTCTCACAGGCACGCCAGAGCCGCATGCGCCAAGGTGGCCGAACTGTCGAGGACTCCGCGCCGCAGATCTCGCACGCCATGTCGAAGGTGAACCGGGAGCGGGGACGCATGGTGTTCATCGCCCAGCGATGCCGCGGGGTCGCAGGTCCCATGGTTGAGGCCCAGTGTCTGCCCAGGAACTTGCGGAAGAACGACAACCAAAACTGGGCGGCGTATGGTTGACCCCAGGCGCTCCGCTTGAACCAGGCTTCGCAGCCCCAATGGTCGGGGTGAATGCGAGGGGCCTCGCCGCACGACTTGCAGAGCTTTTTCGCGAAGGCCTTCACGCGGTAGCCTCCCGAGCGTGAGGGCGCTGGCGATCGTGCTGCTGATCAGTGCGTGCACGCGCACCATCCGCACACGTCACATCTTCGTGCCGAAGAGCAGCGGCGCGTGCTGGCGCGAGTGCAAGGCGATCGAGGCCACCTGCAACAGCAAGACGAACGTTTACGTCGGCAGCACGTGGGTCGGCGTCGGAGGCGCCAACGAGGGTGACTGCGCCGAGAACCGGAAAGACTGCCTGCTCTCCTGCCCTGGAGCTGTTGAGGAGTGGTGGGTCGATGGCCGGCCGCCCACCGGCAAACGCAAGGGCGAGCCCGACGACCCAGACGAGTAGCGACGCGCCATCCAGCCACTCTGCGGGCACGACGCCCAGGCCGCCAACTCGCGACGTGAGCACGCGGAACCGACGCTCCCTGCGCGGCGCGTGCTTCTTGTTCCAGACGGGGCGTTCGGTGCGAACCGCCTCCGCCTCGAGCGCGAGCGCCTCCTCGCGACTCGCGACGTAGCGAACATCGAGTCTGGCGACGGCCGCGAAGAACGGAGAGCGCTCGGCGTGCTGCGCCCAGCGAGCGCCCCAGTTCTTGGCGATGCCCACGTACAGCAGCACGCCCGCGACGTCGAACGCACGATACACCGCGGTCACGACCGCGGCTTTCTCGTCAGGGCCCCCTTCCTGTTGACCGGCAGCGCCACCGGGAGCAGCACGCCGATTCGTAGCGCGACGCTCACCTGCCGCAGGGTCCACCCCCGCGCCTTGGCTGCCTCCGTTTTGCTGCGGTACTTCGCCCTCAACTCCAAGTCCAGAATGGACATGGTTCACGCTGTCGATATTGGTTGAAGCACCACGCCCCAACCGCGGCCCCGTCTCCGGGGAACTACGGGGCAGACGAATAGCAGAGGGGGCTGACGCTCCAGCGCTGGCGCGGCGCAAGGTCACGAGATCTCTCCTGAGTCCGAGAAATCGGCCTTAGCCGCGGTTGAGCTTCTTGCTGCGCCACACTGCGACCTTCGCCGCGTACTGCTTCACCGCGGCGGCGTCCTTCGAGTCGGGGATGGTGCCGCAGGCGCGTTCCATCTCCTGCAGGCGCTCCTCGTAGTCCTCGCACTGCGCGCGCAGGAACGCGCCCGCCAACTCCTTGCGGGACCACTTCACCTCCGGCTCGACCACACGCTCGCCGGTCTCGCGAGCCCGCTCCATCGCCTGGTCGAGAATCTCGTTCTCGACGGCGGCCATGTTCTCGAGGAGGTCTGCGTGCTCGACCTTCATCTCGATGGTCACGCGGATCTTCCCGCCCTGAGCCTTCTCGATGATCTGGACCGAATTCCGCACCGGAATCCACAGAGTGCCGACCTCATTGCTGCTTGGCAACCGCCGAATCGCGCTCGCATTGCTCATATTCCGTTGTGTAGTCCATTTAGAATTCCAAATCAAGTGTTGACTTCGAATTCTGATTCAGAGTATTCATTTCGGTATGAGCAACCGAGCGAGCCCGATGCGAGTGGAGAAGGTGGTCACGCTGGAGCTGGAGAACTCGAAGGAAGAGGTCTGGTACGAGCAGCGCAAGCTCGTCGGCGACGTCGACCTCGAGTCGGGCGAGGTGACGGTGGTCGAGCCGCCGCCGGCCGAGTACGACGAGCTGCGCCAGCACAACCGCGACCGCATCGACCTCGAGCTGCTCATCGAGGCGCGCTGCCGTGCGGCCGAGGCGCGCCGCTCCCTCGCGCTCGTGGCCGAGCTGAAGCAGCTGGGCACCGACCTCGCTCGCTTCGCCGCCGTCAACGACAACGGGCCGGAGGCGGACCTGGGCCTCGCGGCGGCGGTCGCGGGGGCCGCGTCGTGAGCGGGCACTCTCCAACTCCGTGGGAGATGCGCACCGCCGCGAACGGCGACGTGGGCATCAAGGCGGCCGGTTACGACGGCGTGATTGCTGAGTTCTTCGCCGAGGTGCAGCGGCTCGGCACGCACCGGCCAGCCGAGGCCCAGGCGAACGGTCGCCTCTTCCTCGCCGCGCCCGACATGCGCGACGCCCTCGACGCGCTCCTGAAGGTCTGGCCGCTCGAAGCCTCCGCGCCGTGCATGTACGCCGGGCAGGCCGACCATTTCTGCGACCAGTGCGCCGAGGACAAGGCGAAGGCGCAGGCCGAGGCCGCGCTGAAGAAGGCGAGGGGCGAATGAGCCGCGAGACCTCAGTTCGCGTCGACATCGCCCGGCTCTCGCAGTGGGCGCACGAGGGCATCAAGGGCAAGACGAACGGGGGCCGCGCGCTCGCCGTGGCCGAACTGCTTTCGGCGGCTGTGCGCATGTCCCTCGCCCTCGAGGCCATCGAGCAGAACGAGGCCAGCGTGCTCACCGTCGTGCGCGAGCACTGCTGCGAGGACCCCGCCTGCGCATGCCACCGGAGGGTCGGCCCGTGAGCGCCCTGCCCCGCGCCCCGCTTGCGCTCGGCCTCCCGCGCGCCACCCGCCTCTACCGCGCGTACGTGCTCGAGCAACTCGAGGCAATGCCCACTGTCGACCTCGACGTCGCGCTGGCCACTCTCTGGCGGCGCATCGACGCGTTGAACCGCCCGCTGCCCGTGGTGACGAGGGCGAAGGACGCGGCCGACTGGATGCGCCGCTCGCTTGCTGCCTGCGCGCTCGTCGCCGCGCTTCCGCCGCTGCCCGAGGCCACCGCCGCTCAACGCCGAGTGATGGCGTGGAAGGCGGAGCGCCAGGCGCAGAACCTCGACGCCGAGGCTGACAGTTGGGCGGCCGAGGCTGAGGCGGCGCAGGAGCAGCGGCGCGAGGACCACGTGCGCGACTGCGACGACCGACTCACGCTGACGTTCACGGCTGCCGAGAGCTTCCTCGACCGCCCGGAGGAGTTCTGATGCCTACGTTCGTCGAGGCGCGTCGGGGTACGCCCGTGCTGAACGCGCTC
>CAZPEY010000213.1:0-9872 GCA_964585665.1 uncultured Polyangiaceae bacterium
GCCTCGCGACGCAGATCGGCTCGTCGCTGGTCGGCGTGCTCTACATCCTCGACGAACCGTCGATTGGCCTCCACCAGCGCGACAACACCCGGCTCATCAACACGCTGACCCGGCTGCGCGATCTCGGCAACACGGTGCTCGTCGTCGAGCACGACGAGGAGACGATCCGCGCCGCCGACTGGGTCGTCGACATGGGGCCGCGCGCCGGCGTGCACGGCGGGCGCATCGTCGCCGCGGGCACGCCGGAGGACGTGATGGCCTCCACGGCTTCGCTGACGGGCCAGTACCTGTCGGGGCGCAAGTCGATCGCCGTGCCGTCGCCGCGGCGCCAGTCGGGCAGCCGCTTCCTGACGCTCAAGGGGTGCAAGGAGCACAACCTTCGCAACGTCAACGCGCGCTTCCCCGTCGGGGTGTTCACCGCGGTGACCGGTGTGTCTGGATCGGGCAAGTCGACGCTGGTGATCGACACGCTGCTGCCGGCGCTGCAGCAGAAGCTGCATCACAGCAAGGCGCAGCCCGGCGCGCACGACTCCCTCGACGGCCTGCAGCTCGTCGAGCGGGTCATCGACATCGATCAATCGCCGATCGGCCGCACGCCGCGCTCGAACCCGGCGACGTACACCGGCGTCTTCACGCTGATCCGCGATCTGTTCGCCGGCCTGCCCGAGTCGCGGGCGCGCGGCTACAAGCCCGGGCGCTACTCGTTCAACGTCAAGGGCGGGCGCTGCGAAGCGTGCCAGGGCGATGGCATCTTGCGCATCGAGATGCACTTTCTGCCCGACATCTACGTGCAGTGCGAGTCGTGCATGGGCCGCCGCTACAACCGCGAGACGCTCGAGGTGAAGTACAAGGGCGCCTCGATCGCCGACCTGCTCGACATGACGGTGACGCAGGCCGCCGAGTTCTTGCAGCACATCCCGAAGGTGAAGCAGAAGCTCGACACGCTGCGCTCGGTCGGCCTCGGCTACATCACCCTTGGGCAGTCGGCGACGACGCTGTCCGGCGGCGAGGCGCAGCGCATCAAGCTCAGCAAGGAGCTGGCCAAGAAGGGCGCGGGCAAGACCGTCTACATCCTCGACGAGCCGACGACGGGCCTGCACTTCGACGACATCAAGCAGCTGCTGGCGGTGCTCAACGAGCTCGTCGATCAGGGCAACACCGTGATCGTCATCGAGCACAACCTCGACGTCATCAAGACCGCGGACTACGTCGTCGACCTCGGCCCCGAGGGCGGCGATGGCGGCGGGCAGATCGTCGCGGCCGGGACACCGGAGGACGTCGCGCGGGTCGCGGCGTCGCACACCGGGCAGTACCTCAAGCGCGCGCTCGGGAGCTGAGCGCGGTCCGCGCGGGTCGCACGGCCCCTGCCCGGAAGGCGCGGCGCGCCGGCGGAGCGCCGTTGTGCAGCGCAAAAAAAGTCGCTCGCGAAGTTTGCTATTCGAAGATGTTTCTGTTAGCGTGGTTACAAATTTCCTTAGGGCTCCGACGAGGATGAAGGTCCAGGACGATAAGCGAGCGCTGTGGTACCTGCGCAAGTTGCCGCTGTTCTCCGATGTCTCGCACGACACGCTCGCCAAGCTCGCCGAGAAGGTCGAGCTGCGCGAGATGCGTCGCCGTCAGGTCATCTATCTGCCAGGCGATCCAGGGCAGTCGGTGTTCTTCATCAACGGTGGCCGCATCAAGATCTCGAAGGTCACGCGCGACGGCAAGGAGCTGACGCTCGCCTATCGCGGCCCTGGAGAGATCTTCGGTGAGCTGACGATCGTCGAGGGCGGGCCGCGCGAAGAGATGGCCGAGGCGATGGAGTCGGCGCTCGTCACCGAGCTCGATCGCACCGAGTTCGACAAGGTGCTCAAGGCCGAGTCGTCGGTCGGCTACAAGCTCACCAAGATCGTGACGCAGCGACGGCGCGAGCTCGAGAACAAGCTCGAGCAGCTCGTCTTCAAGGACGTCAACGCCAAGCTCGCCGAGCTGCTCCTGCGCCTCGCCGCCGAGCACGGCATCGAGGACAGTCGCGGGACGCTGGTGGCCATCAAGATCACCCACCAGGAGATGGCCAACCTCATCGGCTCGACGCGCGAGACCGTGTCGTTGACGCTGTCGCAGTTCAAGAAGCGCGGCCTCATCGACAACGACGGCCGCAAGGTCATCCTCACCGATCGCGAAGGCCTCAAGGCGCTCGCCTAACCGCAGCGCTCCCCCCGCTTCGCGCCGAAGCATCTCGTCGTCGGCGATCAGAACGCGCAGACGATGTCCGGGCAGACGTCGCCACAGTAGGCGCTGCCCGTCTGGAAGCCTGACCCAGACCCGCTCGTGCCCGTCGTCGTGCCGCCGCAGGTGTTGCAGCAGGTCTGGCCGGGGGCGCAGATCACGCCGCCGCAGCTCGTGCCGCTACCTAGGCAGATCTCCTTGCTGCTCATGCAAGCGCTGTTGCAGCACACCGGAGCCTCGACAGGGCAGACGTTGTCGCACTTGGCACAGTTGTTCGGATCGCTGGTCGGGTCGACACAGCCCTTGCCGGGGCAACACACGAAGTTCCCCGCGCAGGCCGCCACGGCGCCCTTGCAGACACACACGCCGTTGTCGCAGACGTTGTCGTTCGTGCAGGCCGGATTGCAGTCGGTCGGGACGCAGGCGCCCAGACGGCAGGCGTTGCCCGGTGGGCAGACGTGGCCGCAGTCCTTGCAGTTGTTCGGATCGCTCGACAGATCGACGCAGCCACCAGCGCCGCTGCCATTCGACGGGCAGCAGGTCCGACCGACGGCGCAGGCGTTGCCGCCGTTGCATTTGCAGCCGCCTTGCGCGCAGGTTTCTCCGGGCTTGCACTCGAGGCCGCAGCCGCCGCAGTTACGCCCATCGGTGCTCGTGTTCGTGCACAGCGAGCCGCAGCACGACTCGAGCTCGGTGCAGGTATCGCTCATCGTCGTCCCTGCGCCGCAGGTGCAGACGCCCGCTACGCACGCCTCGCCGGCGCGACACTTCTTGCCGCAGGCGCCGCAGTTGGCCGGATCGTCCTTGAGGGTCTTGCAGCCGTCGGTGCAGCACGCGTCGCCCGACGCACAGATCTGACCGGCGCATCGGCACGAGCCGCTTTGACAGGAAAGCCCAGCGGGGCACTTGCGGCCGCAGGCGCCGCAGTTGGCGTTGTCACCCATCAGATCGGCGCACTGCCCGAGGTTGGCGTCGCAGCACACCGCAGGGCTCGTGCACTCGACGGAGCCGCCGCACGCGCAGCTCCCGGTGGTCGAGCAGGCCGCGCCCGAGTCGAGGACGCAGCACAGGCCGTCGGTCCCGCACGAGTCGCCGTTGCCACACTTGCACGCACCGGCGACGCACGACTCGCCGGGATTGCAGGCCTTGCCGCACGCGCCGCAGTTGAAGCGATCTTGCAGCAGATCGGCGCAGCCGACGCCGTCGCAGCAGGTCTGCCCGTCGCCGCATGCCGCGCCGCCGGCGCAGCGACAGACGCCGCCCGAGCAGGCGTCGGCCTCGTCGCCGCACGCCATGCCGCAGCCGCCGCAGTTGCTGCCATTCTTGCTCGTGTCGATGCAGTGGCCCTCGCAGCAGGTCTGCGTGGGCGAGCAGGTGACCTGACCGCACAGCGTGCTGGCGAGCAGCAGCGTCGCCTTGCCGCCCTTGGAGAAGACCGCCTCGGTGGGGTTGGCCTCGCCGAGCGAGGTCGACGAGCCGTACGCCTTGGCGCGCACCAGGAGCGGCGGTGGCTCGCCGTTGGCGGGCGGCAGGACGCGGAACGAGAAGTGCTGCGTAAAGACGTAGCCGAGCGATGCGTCGTGCATCAGCACGACCTCACGCACCCCGTCGCCGTCGAGGTCGCGCACCTCGTAGCCGACGCCGAGCGCGATCGAGCGGTAGGGCTGATCGACGAAGAACTGCCGGCCGTCCTTGGGATCGACGTGGATGATCGTCTCGATTCGCGCCACGTCGCCGACGGCGATCGCGCCGAGCTCGTAGGTCAGCTCGACGTGCGCGCCCTCGCTCGCGCAGCCGGCCAGCAGCGCCGTCGCCAACATCGCGATCGCAAGCCGACTCGTTCGCATCGATCAACCTCCTTGACTACTTGACGCCCGGCAGTACCAAACCCTCTTGGGTGGTCTTGCGCTGGCTCGCCAGCACGCCGCCGGTGACGCCGCCCGCGACGACGAGTACACCGACGAGCGCGGTCCAGAACCACCACTTCTTGTAGACCGGCTTCTGCTCCTTGACGACCTCGACACGAACCTCTTTGACGAGCGACTTGAGCTCGCCGCGCAGCTCGAGGCGCTGGCCACGCGCCACCTCGACCGACTGGCGGAAGGTCTGAAAGCCTTCCGCCGCGATCTCGACGCGGTGGGTGCCCGGGTTGACGTCGACGATGGCGGGCAGGAGCGGGGTCGTGCCGAGCTTTTCGCCGTTGAGCGTCACGACCGCGCCGTCGACAGACGCGGTGATCTCGAGGCGCCCGATCGACTGCTCGAGCGCGGCGATGCGGCCGTCGACGTCGGTGCGGTCGGCGGAGTTGGGCAGCGCTGCGATGAACCGCCGGTAGGCGTGCAGCGCCTTGGCGGTGTCCTTCGCCCCGTCGTACGACTTGCCCATGTTGTAGAGGAGCTCGGCGCGCCCCGACAGGCGGTAGGCCTCCTCGAACTCGCGCGCTGCGTCGGGAAAGCGCTGGCGCTGGTAGTAGATCTCGCCGGTGCGGAAGTGCGCCTTGGCGAGCTCGACGTCGGGAGCCGTGTTGGGTGGCGGCGCGGACGGCCCGCCTGAGGGAGGCTCGGCGAGCGCCAGCGATGCCAGCAGCAGGCCAAGGGTGAGCGCCAGGCGAGACATGGACTTTCACTCTACCATCGAACGCAGCGCCGCGGTGAGGCCAGGTTCCTAGCCGAATGGGTCCGGCAGTTCCTCTTCGGTGCGTCGCTTGCGAGCGGACTTCTCGTCGACGACGAAGCGCACCAGCGCGTCGACGTATTGATCGAAGGTCGGGCAGACGACGCGGGCGCCCTCGCCGCCGCCGAGGAGAGCCAGCGTGTTCTTGCAGTTGAAATAGACGAAGTGATCGAACTGCTCGAGGATCTCACGCGGGATCTGGCCGAGCCGCTCGAGGCCCGGCGCGCGCAGCAGGAGGCGCGCCAGCCCGGTTGGGACGCTGCCTTTCGGGAGCTTGCGGTCGGCGCGCTCGGCGAACAGCTCATAGACGCGGCGCGCCGAGAACGGGGACGGATCGGTCAGGTGGAAGGTGCTGCCCGCTGCGGCCGGATGGCGCCCGAGCGCGACCATCGCGTCGACGACGAAGTCGATCGGCACGAGGTGCAGCGGCGCCGCGCCACGCCCGGGCAGCGGCACGCTCACATCGAGCGGCGAGGTCAGCAGGAACTGCAGGAAGTGATAGGGACCGTCGAGCCGATGGATCTCCCCGGTGCGCGAGTCACCGACGATTGTCGCCGGGCGGACCACCGTCGTGGGCAGCCGCCGCGCTGCGCTCTGCACGAGCTTCTCGGCCTCGAAGCGCGACTCCTCGATGAGGTTGCGAAAGCGCTGGCCGCGCTCGAGCTCGTCCTCCATGACGACGCCCTGGCGCGCACCGGCCACGGCCGCGGTCGACAGATGCACCAGGCGACGCAGCTTCGGGCTCTCGCTCGCCAGGTCGATGACGGTGCGAGTGCCGTCGACGTGCACGCGCTCGATGCGCTCGCGACCTGCGGCGAGCTGCGAGATCACGGCCGCGTGGTAGATGGTCGTCACCTCGCTGGCCAGCGTCGTGTACTCGACGCCCGCCAGGCCGAGATCGATGTCGCAGATGTCGCCGATGAGGATGCGGCAGCGGCGCGCGCGCTCAGGCGGAAGATCGCGCACGAACTGCTGGGCCTCGTCGGAGAACTTGGTACGGCAGAGCAGGGTCACCTGCTCTTCCGTCGAGGTCTCGAGGAGCCGCCGGACGAGGCGCCGCGCCAGATAGGTGGGAAAGCCAGTGACGAGAGTTCGATCGCTCATGCAGCGCTCATTCGGAGGTCTTGTTGGTGATCTCGGCGAAGACGCGCTCGACCTGATGGCGCGTGTCGTCGAGCGTCCCTTGATTGTCGATGACGTGGGTGGCCGCAGCGAGCTTGTCGGCGAGCGGCGCCTGGGCGCGCAGCCGCTGCTCGATCTCGTCGGCCGAGAGACCGTCGCGCCCCGCCAGCCGCGCGCGTTGCGTCGCCTCGTCGACCTGCACGACGATGAGGCCCGCCAGGCCGTGGTGGATGCCGTTCTCGACGAGGAGCGCCGCTTCGTAGAGCGCGACTGGGTGGCCCGCTTGGGCGAGCGCTGCGAGCTGCGCCGCGGTCGCCTGCGCGATGCGTGGGTGCGTGATCTGGTTGAGACGGCGACGCAGCTCCGGATCGGCGAAGACGCGCTGCCCGAGTCGCTTGCGATCGATCGCGCCGGTCGCCTCGAGGATCTCTCGTCCGAACGCCTCGACGAGGTCGTTGTACGCCGGCTGTCCGGGCTCCACGATCTGCCGCGCCACCAGATCGGCGTCGACGACGGGCACGCCGAGGTCCGCGAACATTCGACCGACCGTCGATTTGCCGCTTGCGATTCCGCCCGTCAGGCCGAAGACTCGCATCTCCGTTGAACTTTGTCGGTTGGGCGCCTTCGGTGTCAACCACGCAACCACGCAACCATGCCTGAAGCCAAGATCCACGTCGTCGATGCGTCCTTCCTGATCTCCGCCACCGGACCGGAGGAGGGGGTCGGCTGGCCGGCGCCGGGCCCGGTCGAGATCGGCTTCGTCGGCCGCTCCAACGTCGGCAAGTCCTCGCTGCTCGCGGCGCTCCTCGGGCGGCGCGGCCTGGTGCGGATCAGCAAGACGCCGGGGCGGACGCGCCTCATCAACTTCTTTTCGGTCAAGCTACTTGACCACAATCGCACGACCCACGAGCTGCGCTTCGTCGATCTGCCCGGCTTCGGCTATGCCAAGGTGAGCCGCGACGAGCGCGCCGCGTGGCAGGGCTTCATGGAGGCGTACCTTGGCGGACGGACGACGCTGGCAGCGATCCTGCTGCTCGTCGACGCGCGCCGAGGCCTCGAGGTCGACGAGCTCGAGCTGGCGCGCTGGCTGGCCGGGCGCGGCGTGCGCGTCCTGCCGGTGATCACCAAGATCGACGAGGTGCCCAAGCACAAGCGCAAGCTGGTCGGAGAGGCGGCGCAGCGCGCGCTCGCCGAGGCGCTCGGCGGCAAGGCACCCCAGCCGATCCTCACCAGCACCACGATGCCGGCTGGAACTGGCGGCATCGACGATCTGCTCGCCAAGCTGGTGAGGGTGGTTGCGGGAGCCGGGGGCCCTTCTGCTAAGGTAGCGCCGTGAGCGAATCCGAGCACGGCAGTCAGCGCGTCATCCTCGTCGCGCTGCTCGTCAACCTGGCCATTGCGATCGTCAAGTTCATCGCTGCGTACCTGTCGCGGTCGAGCGCCATGCTCGCCGAGGCGTGTCACTCCCTGGCAGACACGACGAACCAGATCTTTCTGCTCGTCGGGATGCGCCGCAGCCACCGCCCCGAGGACGAGAAGCACAACTTCGGCTACGGGTCGGAGAGCTACTTCTGGGCGTTCATGGTCGCGCTGTCGATCTTCGGGGTCGGCGGCGCGTTCTCCGTGTTCGAGGGCGTCGACAAGATTCGCCACCTCCACGATCCGACGCACGCGCTCAAGGATCCGTTCTGGGCCTACGTCGTGCTCGGTTCGTCGGTGTTCCTCGAGCTGATCTCGCTGCGCGTCGCCTTCAAGGAGTTCAAGGCGGTGGCGGGCGACAAGGGCGTGCGCAAGGCGATCGAGGAGAGCCGCGATCCGATGGTGATCACGGTGCTGTTCGAGGACCTCGCGGCGCTGTTCGGCCTGGTGGTCGCGCTGCTCGGCGTGTGGCTCGCCAGCTACACCGGCAACGTCGCGTACGACGGAGCGGCTTCGATCGTCGTCGGCCTGGCGCTGATCGGCGTGTCCTGGCTGCTGGCGCGCCAGTCGCGCTCGCTGCTCCTCGGGCGCAGCGTCACCGAGGCGGAGGCGGACAAGATCCAGCAGATCGTCTCGGCGTTTCCGTTCGTCGAGCAGATCATCCACTTTCGCACGATGCACCTCGGCCCGGGCGAGGCGATCCTGGCGATCAAGATCCACTTCGCCGGCAACCTCGACGTCGCGGCGCTCGAGTTGAAGATCAACGAGATCGAGGCGGCGCTGCGCCAGGCGCTGCCGGTGCTGCGGCGCATCTACGTCGAGCCAGGCTTCGACGAGCGCGGAAAGCCCGCGGCCTGAGCGTCGAGCTGCGCCGCCTGAAGCGCGTCGATCTCGAGGCGATCGTCTCGATCGAGCGAGCGGCGCATCCGCATCCTTGGGAGCCCGCGCAGCTCGCCGAGGATCTCGAGCGCGACAACGCGGTCGTGCTGGGGGCGTTCGTCGACGGGGCGCTCGCGGGCTACGTCGACTACTGGGTGATGCCCGAGGAGCTCGAGATCCTCAACGTCGCCACGGCGCCGGCGCACCAGCGGCGGGGCGTCGCCAGCGCCTTGCTCGCGCGCGTGCTCGTCGACGCGCAGGCGCTCGGCAAGGCCGCCATCCGTCTCGAGGTGCGGCGCGGCAACGACGCCGCGCAGGCGCTCTATCGCCGGCAGGGATTTCGGCCGGTCGCGCTGCGGGCGCGCTACTACCGCGACGGTGAGGACGCGATCGTCATGCTGCGCGAGCTGGCCTGAACGCGACCTGCGCTAGAACGCATCAACGCATCCGTGATGCGTTCTAGGGCGACGGCAGGATGAGCTGGCCGCGCGGCTGATTGTCGACGCGTGTGCCGAAGTAGATCGCCACGGCGCCGCCCGCGATCACCGCCGCGCCACCGATCGTCGCCCAGACGTACCAGCGCTTGAACCAGGGCGTCTGTCCCTCGGTGCGCACCAGCGTTGCCTTGACCTCCATCCGCGCCTCGGGGACGAGGTCGACGCGTGCCTCGAAGGGCACGAAGCCACCGCGCTCGACGCGCAGTCGGTACGAGGCCGGAGCGCGCATGCGCAGCCCGCGCTCGAGGGGCGTGCGCCCCTTGTCGACGCCGTTGAGCGAGACCTTCGCACCGTCCACGTTGGCCGAGATCGTGATCTCGCCGTAGCGGATGAACAGCTCGGCCGGGTAGAGGCGCTTCAGCCAGCCGATGAGCTCGGCGTCGGAGGGCTCCGCGTCGGCGGCGATCGACTCGGCGAGGCGCCCCGCGAGCTCGGCGCGGCTCGTGTCGATGCGCTGCAGCGACACGACCACGTCGCCGAGCTGGCTGACACCGATGAGCAGCACCTCGGAGGCCCCGAGGTTGTTGCCGAGGTTCGAGATGCACGCGAGCTGGGTGCCGCAGCGCGCGACGTCGGCGTCGAGCTTGGTGCCGAGGCGACGGCGCGCCTCTTCGAGCTCGATCACGTCGGCGGCGACGGTCTTCGTCAGGAGCTGGGAGAAGCGCTGCCCGAGCCCTAGCGCGCCCTTGGCGTTCGAGCGAAACTCGAGGACCGCGATGGTGGGCCGCGCCTCCGCCGCGCCAGCGACGAGCGAGGCGACGAGGAAGACCGCCAGTGGGAGGGCGCGCCCGCTCATCCGCCGAACAAGACCGTGATCCCGGCGGCGCGGTCGGCGATGCCCTCCGACGGCAGGCACTCGAGATCGAAGAGCGGTCCTCCCAGCAGGTCGTTGAACTCGCAGTGGGTGACGCAGTTGAGCGGCGCGCCGGCGATCAGCTGCGAGCGCGTCGTGTAGAACGACGCGCCGGTGCGCGTGTCCATGAAGTAGACGCCGTACTCGGCGACGTCGAGCGTGACGCGTCAGGTGCTTGCCGAGTTCGGCCTGCAACTGCCGCCGGAAGTACAGGTCCG